>NZ_JAFCXL010000035.1:0-28519 GCF_049898325.1 Massilia sp. DWR3-1-1
GGCACGGTGTCGCTGGCCGCCAGCGGCAACAGCCTTGGCGCCATGACCATCAACGCGGGCACCGGCGCCCCCGCCAGTGCCGACAGCGCCAGCGAAATCCGCCAGCAAAATGCCGTGGCTAGCACCCTGTCGGTGCAGGACACGGCTGCAACGCCGGCCATGGCGCTGGCAGTTGCGCCCGCAGCGGCCCCCTCGCTGAGCCTTGTACCTTCTGGCAATTCCGCAGTGGTGATGCTGGCTGGATTGAATGTGACGCTGGTGGCCGACGGTGTCAGGTTGCCGCAAGGCGTGCAGGCAGAGGACAGCAGCGAGGAGAGAAAGCAGAAATAAGCGCAGCCCGTTCGAGCAGGCATGGCAATGGCGAGGCCAATCCCCCGGCCCCGGCAATGACCTGCCTGAATCGCCCAAGCGTCTGGCCGCTCCGGCCAAGGTGCAATCCCCGGCGCGCTGGCGCGGTCGTAGCCCCGATTGCTGAGAGTGCCGGGGGCGGAGGACGCGCTCAAGCAGGCGCCAGGCCGTCGGCCGAAAATCGCTGGTATGCAAACTGACGGCGGCGCCGGCGCCGCCAATCGTACCGAACGGATTGTTCGCGTAGTCGCTGTTTATGTCTGGCTTTTTTGCATGGCGATGGTCGGCTATGAGGCGGCCGGGCCGCCATTGGCGTGGTACCAGTCGTACACCTGGCGGCAGTTCATCGCTTTCCAGTAGCGCGATTGCAGCGCCGCCAGGCTGAAGTCGGCACTGGCCTGGTCGTAGCGGTTGATGCCGTCTTCCAGGCAGGTGTTGAGCAGATCCTTGTTATTGGCCTTTGGATGCTGCTTTTTATAGTAGGCCATGTCGTATTCGAGGCTGGCGCGCTGGTCTTCGCCATCGCCGTGGTCGGCCCATTACTGCAGCAGGTCGGTATTGCCCCAGGCGGTGCCGCGGGTGTCATAGTAATAGTCCCAGTCGAACACGGAGCGGTCGAATTTGTCGTTGGCATCGCTGTGGTGCTTCTTGCCGCCGAAGGCGTGGGAGATCGAGTTGCTGGCGTCATTGAACGCCCAGCGCGGCCAGTTGCACCCCGGCTGTAAAGCTCAGGCTGGGGACGTTGAAATAAAGTCCCTCACCACTTTCTGCAGATCGGCCGGCATGTGGGCAATGTCGAGCACGTAGTCGGCGGTGGGGAGGGAGATGATCGGGTCTTTGACGGACGTCTCGCCCAGCACTTTTTGCACGTTCGGCTTGAGCAGGGGCGGCAGTGCCATGGTTTTTTTGACCACCAGCAGGAAGGTTTGCTGCGCCGTGCCGCCGGTGAAAAAATCAGCTGCAGCGGGCCGGATTTGGTGGCATAGCAGCCGCTCAGTCCGCTACCGCAGCTGGTTTGCTTGAGCGTGCCGACCAGCTTGCCCACCTCGTCCCGCATGCCAGCGATCGGCAATCCGCCAAGTAATTTCTTCAGGCTGGGGGTAATTTGCGGCACATTGTCCGCCCGCGCAACAGGCAGTAGCGTGACGATGCTTGAGGTAAGCTGATTTTTTCGGACACTCTTTCAGGCGCGCAGCTGGTGCGTCGCAAAGGCAAACGTCAGTAATACAAGAATTCCAGCGCCTGGCGCAGGCGCTCTCCGGTGCTGTCCATGCGGTCCCAGCGCTCGATGACGACATCGCCCTGGCGGAATTCGCGGAACATCACATTGCTGCTCAGGTGGCTGAGCACGGCGGCGGCGTTGGACGGGGTGTCGCCCTTGAAACCAAATTTTTCGCGCAGTGCCTTGACCGCGGGGTCGAGGCCGGCTGCCTGATCGACCCCGCCACGGGCCGTGTAGGCCGGGGCGCGCGGGGTGATCAGCATCAGCACCGAGCGCTGCAGGTCATTGGTTTTCTTGTTCGAAAACAGGTACTGCACCCCGGGCACGTCCTGCAACACGGGCACGCCGTCGCGCGTTTGCGTCGACGATTTTTCGGTCAGTCCCGACAGCACCAGGGTATCGCCCAGGGCCATGACGACGTTGGCGTTGGCGGTGATTTCGCCGGACTCGATCTGGTAGGCCACGCGCGGGTTGTCGACCGAGGCGGTGAGCGAGGTGCGCTGCGCCTCGACCTTCAACTGCACGCGGTCGTTGGCCAGGAACAGCGGCGTCACCGCCAGCTTGATGCCGAAGCGTTTTTCCAGCGGCACGATGGTGGTGCCGCCCTGGGTGCTGGCCGACACCACGCCGGCACTCAGGTTGGTGCCGGAAAAGAATTCAGAAGGCATACCCTCGATCGCCGCCAGGGTCGGCCGCGCCAGCACTTCGTTGATGGCGTTGCTGGCGTTGGCGATATTGAGGGAATACGACAGCGCCGGCACCGTCACCGCGCGGGTGATGGTGGTGGTGGTGCTGCCGGGCGCGTTGGTGGTGGCGATCGAGGAGACGGCGCGCGAAAATGCCGCAAGGTTGCCGGCGACCGAGCCCAGTTGCAGCGTCAGCGCGCTGAGCAGATTGACCCCTTTCGAGGTGCTGACCTGGTCTTGCATCGACACCAGCACGACGTCCACCAGCACCATGCGGGGGCCGGCGTCGCCGTCCTTGACGGGGGCCGGCGCGGCCACTGCGGCGGCGGTGGCGGCGGGCTCGGCAGCAGCGTTCGCAGCGGCCGCAGCGGCTGTTGCTGGGGCTGCTGGCGCTGCTGGCGGTGGCGTGTTCGCGACAGGGCGGGGCGCCGGTATTTTCGGCACCGTGAATGCCTGCGCCGGCATGACGGCGACCTTGGCGGTGGTACTGCTCAGATTGGCGTGCTGGATGACGGCGCCACCCGTCAGTGGCGCCTGCTTGTCGTAGAACGACTTCCACTGGGCCACGCGGCGGTCGAGCCGGTCGGCTTCTTGCGGCGCGGCCGTCAGCCTGCCGCGCAGGCTCTGGGCCTTGGCGAACTGCCCGCACGAGGCGTACACGGCAACGGTCGAGCGCAGCATGCCGGGGCTCAGGGACGCGCCGTCGCCGAGCTGATCGGCCATCAGGCAGGCGGTGACGGCGTCGCCGGTCAGATACGATGCCGTCATCAGGCCGTTGATTGACACCGTGCTATCCGGGGTCATCATCAGGACCTCGGAAAACTGCAGCTTGGCGTCGGCGAAGCGACCGTGATCGAGCAAGGCCAGTCCCAGGAACTCCTGGGCGATCCAGTTTGCCGGATCGATGCGCAGCGCCTGCTGGTAGCCCTCGATGGCCATCTCGTTCTTCTGCGAATCGCCCTGTTTGGCTTGCAGGTGATAAATGAAGGCGTTCAGAAAATGCAGCTGCGTGTTGCCCGGCGCCAGTTGCAGCGCTTCGTTGATGGCGCGGCTCGCTTGCGGCAACTCCATGCGCTGGATAAATGAGACGGCAGTACTGGCCTTTGCCAGCACCTCGGTCTCCGGCTTGCCTGACGGCAGCAGCACGAACTTGCTGACCATCGCAGTGAACGCGGTGTCGGCAGGCGCCGCCCATGCCGGCGGCAACAGGCACAGCATGGCAGCCAGCGCCACGACGGAACGTTTCAAACGGGGGGCGGAGGCGCGCCTGGCAATGGTCATGGTGTATGAAAGTGGCTGCAAAGCAACTAGTATAGGAAATTGCAGCCCTCGCGTCCTGAGTGAATCTGAGAATCTGGCCGAAGTGTTGCTTTCTGGTAAAACTGGGGGCGATCGTTCGAACGATGGGGGGCTGGTGGGGGCTGGGTGCCGACGTCGGCGCAGCAGGCGTCGCCCACTGTTTCGATCATCTGCCTGCGGATGGCCGCACGGTCTTGCCGCATCGTTCCATTTCGATATTTTTCAATCCACGCAGGCTATTTTTCGGATAAAAACCTGCCCGCACAAGCGCGCGGCCCCGCCCAGTGGGCCGATAAAGGGGGGAAGGCTATCCTATTTATCTGCATTGAGCCTCTGCGCAAACTCGCGCATTGTGTTGGTGAACGTCTTTGCATCGACCACCTCCAGACGACGGTCGAGGAATTGAGAGACATGCTGAAATTGCAATGGGTTTGCTGCGATGCCCCCCATCGACCACTGCTCGAATATTCGAGTGTGCGCTGGCGAAACATGGAGAATCCTGGCATCGTCGTGTCTGCGATCGTCCAGTATCTTGACATATTGTCGCAATATTTTCTGCTCGGGCCCTTCCAATACCTGCATGAACTGGCCTCCACCGTGAATCAAAACGCCGGTGATACCGTTGGCTGGATTATTTCGCCGCGCCGACATCAAAATTTCCTGCACCTGTTCGTCCGACACTGAAGGAGAGGCTTTGCTAATATAGAGAAGTCGAATCATCTAGCTGCCTTCGTTGTTTGCATGGTTTCTGGCTGTCTGGAAGGACTGCAGCCGAGAAGTGCCGGCAAACGACTGAACAAACCAGCCGCCATTTTGACGACTGCAAATGCGTCTGTCGCTTCTAAATGCACCGACTTGGTCAACGTCGGGCGAATACCTGAAGTAAACTGCACATAAGTTGCAAAAGAGGAAACGATGACTTCGTCGCTTGGGCCTCGTGTCCGAAGATGACGCAGGGTGATGTGATCACCACCGGCCTCGCTCAGACGCCGCCAACACGAAACGGATTGCGAAAAGCCGGATAAGCCTGGCCTTGGTGGCCAGAGATGGACCGGAAACGAGGACGATGCCCTCTGCAGACAAAAACGCCAATCGCGATGGATTGGCGTGGTGCAAAACATGTTCTTGGTGGCCCGGGGCGGCATCGAACCACCGACACAAGGATTTTCAATCCTGCGCCCCGTCCATTTCCGGCCTTGCGCCACGCCCGCCGTATTACGGGGCGGGCTGGGTGATGCGGTTCTTCTCGAGGGTCACGGCGGTCTGGGCCAGCAGGCGTCCATTGACCGATGCACCGGTCTTCACGGCGACCAGGGTCTTGGCCAGCAGCACGCCTTCAAAGTGGGCGGTGGTGCCGATCGACACAGCGCCTGCCGATTGCCAGAAGACGTTTTTGGCCAGGGCGCCGCCAGTGAGGGTGACGCGGCTTGCGTTGGCTTGGTGGATGCCGCCGGAAACCTGGAAAATCCAGACATCGTTCGGACCGCCCGCCAATCTGACATCGCTCGAAATCTTGACATCGGTCCCCCATTTGTACAGGCCCGGCACCAGCGTCCTGCCACCGATTTCGCCGGAACCGAGTTCGGTGAAATCAGGGCGGCTGCGGCCGGCCGCATCGGTGTAGGCCGCTTCCATATCACCCACCGCCGACGTGAGCAAGGTGGCGGCCGTCACGCTGCATGGCAGCGGACCGGCGGCGTCGACCGTGTAGAGAATGCCGGAGGCGATCTCGCCGCAGGTCAGGCCGATTGCCGCGCCCGTAATCGGGCTGGCGCCGACGTCGCCGGTGATCACGGAGGCATACACGTCGGTGATCCCCGTCTTGCTCAGCAACGCAAACGTCCCCGCCGAGCCCAGTTTGACCGGTGACTGCACGGGCGACGACGTTCCCGCACTCGCGACAAGCGGCGCCGCCAGCAGGGCGCTTACGATCGTTGCCAATACGAGGGCGTGCGGCTTGTTCTGGAATCGGTTCATGGTGCTTCCTTTGTAATAGTTGCGGATCCAGCGCCTGGTTTTTCAGGGCAGCGTGGAGGCGCCGGCGCGGTGGCCGTAAGCTGTGCAACTTGTTATACCGTTCCACACGGAAATTCCTGCGTGCGGTGGCGCGCATAGTTACAAGAGTTACACTTGAAATCGCACGAGCTGACATCAGTCCTGACCGCGACCCGCCGGCGCTCAGCCCGCGGTACTCGTCGCGTTCGCCCATCTTGATTTCGACGCCCACGAGATCACGGCGCTGGGCACGGCGATGTCCAATGGTCGCTCATGTTTGTCGAATTGCCTGAGCTGCCCGCAGTGGCGCAAAAGACGGTGTGCTTGCGTTGATGCTACAGGTGTGGCATGCTACTTGTGTAGCAGGTGCACCACGCTTGCCCTTCAATTGACCAAAGGAAACAGATATGGATGCCTTGCTGGCGCGGCGCATTGGCGCATGGGTAATTGCTTGGGCGGCCCTGGGCGCATGTGCCGCGGTCGCGGCGGCCAACACCGACCGGATGGTCAAGGTCGGCGCCGGACAGTTGCATGTAGTGCAAGGTGGCAGTGGTCCCTTCACCGTGGTGTTCGAAGCGGGCTTTGCCAGCGATCTGTCGGTATGGCGCAAGGTGCTGCCAGAGATGGCCAGCCAGGCGCGCGTGCTGGCCTATTCGCGTGCGGGCACGGGGCAGTCGCCGGCGCGCAGCACGCCGCTTGGGCTCGAGCAAAGCGGCGCGGAGTTTGAGCAGATGCTCGTTGCTGCGGGAGCCAAGCCGCCGTATATCCTGGTGGGCCACTCCTACGGCGCCTTCCTGATTCGCCAGTTCGCCGCCCGCCACCCGGAGCAGGTGGCCGGCATGGTGTTTGTCGACCCGGCCGATGAAGGTCTGGAAGTGGCACTCAAGCGCGTCGACCCGGCGCGCGTCCTGCAAGACCAGCGCATGCTGGCGGCCAGCATGCCGCCCAGGTGGCAGGGCGATTTGACCCTGGTGCAACACATCCTCGATGCCGGCCAGTTGCCCGCCATGCCGGCCCTACCCGATGTGCCGACGGTGCTGCTGACATCGGTACGCACGCGCGCGCAGTCCGATTTCTTTCAGGAGACGCCAGTGGCAGTGCGCATCAAGCGCGAACGGCATCAGGCTTTTTTTAGCCAGTTTTCGAGCGGCGCCCATGTGGTCACCCCGAACAGCGGCCACCACATCCAGCTGATGGAACCGCAACTGGTCCGCGCGGCGCTGTCCCAGGTCCTGGCCAGCGCCACCGAATTGGCGGCAGTGCGGGCCAGGCAGGCAGCCCGGCAGGCCTTGGCCGAGGTGCTCGCGCTGGAAGCGCCCAGGTTCTCCGGCAGCGAGCACGCGGCAGCCCAGGCCCGGGTGCTTGCCGCCGTGGGCGCCGGCAAGTTCAGCGAAGCGGAACTGAACGCAATCGGCTTTGAGGTACTGAGCAAGGCAAAGCAAGTGGCAGTTGCGACGTTGCTGTTCAAATACAATGCCGACACCTTTGCCCGATCGGACAACGCCGCCGACAGCTATGGCGAAGCGTTGCTGGCGGCGCAGTTACCGAAGGAGGCACGCCTGCAGTTTCAGCGCGCACTCGATCTGGGCAAGGCCAACGGTGCCAGCGAGCGCGCGCTGGAAGGCTATCGCAACAATCTCGCCAAGGCGCAAACACAGGACAAACAACCATGAGCAAGCTCGATGACAGTAGCGGCGTGCGGGCGCTCGACGCACTCGACAGCTTGCCGCTGCGCGAACGCCAGGTCCTTGAACTGGTCTATGGCCTGCACGAGGCGACCGCCACGCAGATTCAGCAGGGACTGGACGTTGAGCTGAGCAATTCGGCGATCCGCGCCATGCTGACGCGGCTGGAAGAGAAGGGGGTATTGCGGCACCGGATCGATGGCCAGCGCTATCTGTATCAGGCCGTGGTGCCCAAGCGGGAGGTCCGCGTGTCCGTGCTGAAGCGGCTGGTGGGGACGTTCTTCGACAATTCTCCCGTCAGCGCCGCCAGCGCCTTGCTGGGGATGTCGGGCAAGCTCTCCAGCGATGAACTCGATCAACTCGAAGCGATGATCGCCAAGGCGCGCGAGGAAGGGCGCTAGTGCAAGGGAGCGACCTGCTGGCGCTGCTGCTGCGCCATACCCTGGCGGTATTGCTGCTGCTGTTGGTGCTGCGCGCCTTGCGCAGCGGATCGGCAGCGGGTCGCGTGTTCGCCGCGCGCTGCGGCCTGGCCGCGCTGGTGTTGATGCCGCTGGCCTGGGTTCTGGTACCGGCGGTGCCGCTGCGCCTGCCGTATGCATGGTCGGCGCTGCTGGCGCCACCGGCCGCCTTGCCGCCGCTGCAATGGCTTGCCGGGGCGCCGCCGGCGTCGGCTGGCTTCGAGGCGCCGTTTCGCGCCGCCGCGCTGGGATGGGGGCTGCTGTGCATCTATGGGCTGGTGGTGTTGCTGCACGCCGTGCGCATGGGATGGGCATTGTGGCAGCTGCGCCGCATCAGCGCCCGCGCGCAGGTCGTCTTGGCGCCGCCCTGGTGCGCGGCCCTGCAAGGGCTGCGGGGGCAATACGGGATGCGCCGGCCGGTGCGGCTGCTGGTGTCGGACCAGATCGCGTCGCCCCTGAGCTGGGGCGTGCGGCAGCCGGTCATCGTGCTTGACCGCAATAGCCTTGCGGCCGCCGCGCCGACCGCCGTGCTGTCGCATGAACTGGCCCATGTGCGCGCCCATGACTGGCCGCTGATGCTGCTGGCGCGCGCGATGCTGGCCTGGTATTGGTGGCACCCGCTGATGCACCTGCTGGTGCGCGCCATGGAGCATGATGTGGAATGCGCCGCCGACGATGCCGCGCTGCGCGCTGGGGTCCAGCCATCGCAGTATGCGCACACGCTGCTGCAGGTATCGCGTCACGCCTTCGCTGCGCCGCATGCGCGCTCGCTGGGGCAGCGCATTGCCGGTCGCGGGGACGCGTTGACGGCGCGTATCGCCGCCTTGCTTGAAGCGCGGCGCGCACGCGCACCGGTGACGGACCGCGCCTGGGCGGCCGGCGCGGTGCTGACCTGCCTCCTGATCGCCGCCTTGAGCGGGCTGGCGCTCAAAGGCGAGCACGTGGTCTGGCCCGATCAGTTATGGCAGGCGCCCGAAGCGCGCCGCGGGCAGGACGTGAGCGCGCTGCTCGACCGCCTGGACAATCCGAATTTTACGCAACTGGCAGTGGCCATGCGGGCCGAGGACTTCGCGCTGCGCCATGCGCTCGAGGTGGAATCGTTCCGGCAGCGTGCGGCGATTCCCCCGCTGATACTGGCGCTGCAGGACCGACGCCCTGTGGTGCGCAGGCTGGGCGCATGGGCATTGGGCGAAATGCGCTTCCCCGAGACGTCGCCTGCGCTGGCCGTTCTGCTCTCCGATCCGGTGCCCGCGGTGCGGGCCGAGGCGGTCGGCGCGCTGGGCGACATGGGCGAAGTGCGCTGGCTGCCGGTGCTCCATGCGATGTTGCGCGACCCAGAACCGGCGGTGCGCTCGCGCGTGGCGCATGCGCTGGGCGACCTGGCCGAACAGGCGAGCCTGCCGGCGCTGGAAGCGGCGCGCCACGATGCCGACAGTGACGTGGCAGGGCAGGTGGCGTGGGCCTTACGGGAGTTGCGCTGAACATTGGGGATGCGGTATTGCATGTGGACAGACATGAGTGACCAGGTGGACGCGCTCGCATGGCGTCGGCGAAGGCGCACAGATCACGCGCATGACACCTGCGAGGCATGCGGTTCCCAGGAATAAAATGGACATTGCCTTTCCGTCTCAGGCGGCTGAGGAAGGAAATGCTGTCGTGGTGGGGATGGCGCTGCGAGCCGGTGTGTGATTCGCCTCTTGCGCAGCAGGACAATTTTTGAGTTTTGTAAAGAAGCAAGCGGGTGGGGAATGAGCCCTTGGACGATTGGGGGCGAGATGTCGCCGACCGTCGCGGTTTGTTTCGGGTAGCGGGCATGGACCGCACTGTGGGGCTACTGAAACGACAAACAAAAAAGCCACCCGAAGGTGGCTTTTAAATGTTCTTGGTGGCCCGGGGCGGAATCGAACCACCGACACAAGGATTTTCAATCCTCTGCTCTACCGACTGAGCTACCAGGCCAAGAGGCATGATTATAGACAGGGCAAACCCACTTTGCAAGTCCGGATGACAACTTGATTGAAAAATACCGTACTGCGGCAGGTAAAACCGTGGTCTTTCAAGCCGCTATAATGGTTTGATGAACAGCCAAACTCTCAGCGCCGTACGGCGCGACACCGATATTTGCATCGTTGGCAACGGCGCCATCGCCAAAACCACCGCCCTTGGACTGGCCCAGGCCGGCCACCGCGTGACCCTGCTGGCGCCGCCGCTGGCCGCGCCAGCGCCGGTTGCCGCCGTCGGCGCCGAGCAGCCCTGGGATGTGCGCGTCTACGCCCTCAATCACAGCGCCCACACCCTGCTGTCGTCGCTCAAAGTGTGGGGGGCGCTCGATAGCGCGCGCGTCGCGCCGGTCGAGTCGATGGTGATCAATGGCGACGGCCAGCAGCCCGGCGACCTGGCCTTCGACGCCTTCGGCGCCCACGTCGGCGCGCTCGCGTGGATCGTCGAGGACCGCAACATCAATCAGGCGCTCGATGCGGCGCTGCGCTTCGCGCCCCATATCGAGATCGTGCACGGCCGCGCGCGCGCACTGGCGGCCGACGCCAACGGCGCCAGCGTCACCCTCGACGACGGCACCGTCATTGCCTGCCAGCTCATCGTCGGCGCCGACGGCGGCCAGTCGTGGGTGCGCGGGCAATGCGACATCGGCCTCGATTACCGCCCCTACCACCAGCGCGCGGTCGTCACCAATTTCAGCTGCGAGCTGCCGCACCACGGCGTCGCCTGTCAATGGTTCACCGGCGAGGAGGGCATCGTCGCCCTGCTGCCGCTGCCGGGCAACCGGGTCTCGCTGGTGTGGTCGGCGCCCGACCTGCTGGCCACCACCCTGATGGCCGAGACGCTCAGCGAAATGGCGGTGCGGCTGGCGGTGCTGTGCGAAGGCCGGCTGGGCGCCTTGCGCCCGCTGGTGCCGGAGCTGGTCAAGGATGTGCCGCTGGCGCTGATTCGCCCCCACTCGCTGGTGGCGCCCCGGGTGGCGCTGGTGGGCGATGCCGCCCACGTGGTCCATCCGCTGGCCGGACACGGCATGAATCTCGGCTTCGGCGACGTCGCCCAGCTGATCGCCACCCTGGCCGGGCGCGAGGCGCACCGGGGCATCGGTGATGCCGCCGTGCTGGCACGCTACGCCCGTGCGCGCCGCGAAGATGTGCTGTTGATGCAGGTCGCCACCGATGGCCTGGTGCGCCTGTTCGGCGCCGATCTCGAGCCGCTGCGCATGGCGCGCAATTTGGGGCTAAACTTGCTCAATAAGTTGCCGACACTCAAGCGCAAGCTGATCTCGCACGCGATGGGCAAATGACTATTTTTTTGAAATGAATCTGGAGAAGTAATGCGTATATTGAATTCGTCGCGCCGCCTGGCCGCGCGCGCCGCCGTCGCCGTTGCGGCCTCGCTGCTGGCAGTGGGCTGCAACGCCGCCGCCGACCCGGCAGTCGAAGCGAACATTAAAAAGATCGTCGAACCCCGCCTGGGGCCGGGCGTGAAAATCGATTCGGTCAAGGAAACGCCGTACGCGGGCCTGTATGAAGTGCGCGCCGCCGGCGACATCTTGTATACCGATAAAAAGGGCGAGTACCTGATCATCGGCCACGTCTACAACGCCAAAACGGCGGAAGACCTGACCAAGCTGCGCGTTGACGAAATCAACAAGGTCAAGTTCTCCGACCTGCCGTTCGAGATGGCCCTGAAAACCGTCAAGGGCGACGGCAAGCGCGTCATCGCCGTGTTCGAAGATCCCAACTGCGGCTACTGCAAGCGCTTCCGCCAGACCACCCTGAAAGAACTCGACAACGTCACCGTGTACACCTTCATGTACAACATCCTGTCGGACGACTCGACCGTCAAGTCGAAGAACATCTGGTGCGCGGCCGACCGCAACAAGGCCTGGGACGAGTGGATGATCAACGGCAAGGCGGCCGCCGCTGCGCCGGCCAGTTGCGCCACGCCCAACGAAAAAGTGCTGGCGCTGGGCCAGAAACTGCGCATCTCGGGCACGCCGGCGATTTTCTTCGCTGACGGCAGCCGTATGCCCGGTGCGGTCGACACCAAGACGCTCGAATCGAAGTTCGCCACCATCAAGTAAGTGTTTGTGCGTGGCCGCCCGGGCGGGCGGCCACGCACCTGGCAGTTGCAGCACGATCGCGGACCGCGCAACAGCGTGGCCGCCAGTTCTACCCCCATAAAAACTCACGCAGTGCCACTACGAAGGGAACTCCCATGGTCCAATTGAACATCAACGGCCGCGATATGCAGGTTGAAGCCGATCCATCCACGCCCATCCTGTGGGCCCTGCGCGATAACCTGAACATGACCGGCACCAAGTTCGGTTGCGGCGCGGCCCTGTGCGGCGCCTGCACCGTGCACCTGGACGGCGCCCCCATCCGCTCGTGCATCACGCCGATTTCGGCCGCCAGCGGCAAGAAAATCACCACCATCGAGGCGATGGAGTCCGACAAGGTCGGCAAGGCGGTGCAGGATGCCTGGGTCAAGCTCGACGTGCCGCAATGCGGTTACTGCCAGAGCGGCCAGGTGATGAGCGCGACGGCGCTGCTGCGCACCAACCGCAGCCCCACCGACGCCGACATCGACAGCGCCATGAGCGGCAATATCTGCCGCTGCGGCACCTATCAACGCATCCGCGCCGCCATCAAGGACGCGGCCAAAACCCTGGCCTGAGGCAGAGCGACATGAAAAAAGAATGGATCAATCATACGGCGCTGGTGCGTCCCGCCGGTGCCGCTGTCTCGCGGCGCGGTTTTCTGAAAGCCGGCGCCCTCACCGGCGGTGGCCTGGTGCTCGGCTTCGTGATGCCGGGAGCGAAGCGCTTCGCGCATGCCGCCGAGGCGCCCAAGCCGGTCTACGCGCCCAACGCGTTCTTGCGCATCGCCCCCGATAACAGCGTCACCGTGATGGTCAACCGGCTTGAGTTCGGCCAGGGCGTCAACACTTCGCTGCCGATGCTCATCGCCGAGGACCTCGATTGCGACTGGGCGCAGGTGCGCAGCGCGCTGGCGCCCGCCGCCGACGTCTACAAGGACCCGGTGTTTGGCATGCAGATGACGGGCGGCTCCGGCACCATCGCCCACTCGTTCGTCCAATACCGCGAGATCGGCGCCAAGGCTCGCTTGATGCTGATCGGCGCGGCCGCCGAGCGCTGGCAGGTCACCCCTGCCCAGTGCCGTACCGCCAAGGGCTTCGTCATGGGCCCGGCCGGCCAGAAGGCCAGCTACGGCGCGCTCGCCGACGCGGCCATGCGCCAGCCGATGCCGGCCAGCGTGACCCTGAAAGCGCAGAAGGAGTTCGCCATCATCGGCAAGCCGACCCGCCGCATCGACGCGCGCGTCAAGTCGAACGGCAAGCAGCAATTCGGCATCGACTTCACGCCGCCCAATACCAAGGTGGCGCTGGTGGCGCGTCCACCGGTGTTCGGCGCCAAAGTGGCCAGTTTTGACGCCAGTAAAGCGCGCGCGATCAAGGGCGTCATCGAGGTGCTCGAAGTGCCGCTCGATCGTGGCGGGCGCGGCGTCGTCGTCATCGCCGACGGCTACTGGCCGGCCAAGACGGGGCGCGACGCGCTGGTGATCGACTGGGACGCCGGCAGCCTGGAGAAGGTCAGCAGCGCGGCCCAGATGGCGCAATTTGCCACGCTGGCCAAGACCGCCGGGGCGTCCGTCAAGACGGCCGACCTGTCGAAACTGGCGTCGGCGCCGAAGAAAATCTCGGCGCTGTACGAGTTTCCCTACCTGGCGCATGCGCCGATGGAGCCGCTCAACTGCGTCGTCGACCTGGGCGACGCCAGTTGCACCATCTGGACCGGCACCCAGTTCCCCGGCGGTGATCAGGCCGCGGCCGCTGCCGCCGCCGGCCTGAAACCGGAGCAGGTTACCGTCAACACCATGATGGCCGGTGGCGGTTTCGGCCGGCGCGGCGTGCCCAACGCCGACTACGTCACCGAAGCGGTCCATGTCGCCAAGGCCTATCGGGCCGCCGGCAAAACCGGTCCCGTCAAGGTGATCTGGAGCCGCGAGGACGATATCAAGGGTGGTTACTACCGGCCGTCGCACGTGCACCGCGCCGATATCGGCATCGGCGCCGACGGCAAGATCGTCGCCTGGGACCACACCATCGTCGGCCAGTCGATCATGACCGGCACCATGTTCGAGGGTTTCGGGGTCAAAAACGGCGTCGACAACACCATGGTCGAAGGCATGGGCGCGCCCTACGAGGTGCCGCTGAACCTGACGGCGCACATCGTCAAGGCGAATGTGCCGGTGCTGTGGTGGCGCTCGGTCGGCTCGACCCACACCGCCTTCGTCATGGAGACCCTGATCGACGAGGCGGCGCATGCCGCCGGCGTCGACCCGGTCGCCTACCGCAAGGGGCTGATCGATCCGCGCCATGTGCGTCACCTGGCCGCGCTCGACCTGGCGGTGGCGAAATCGGGCTACGGCAAGCGCAAGCTGGCCAAGGGCCGCGCCTGGGGCGTGGCGATGCACGAGTCGTTCAACACGGTGGTGGCGTTCGTGGTCGAGGCGTCGGTGACGAAGGGCGTGCCCAAGCTGCACCAGGTATTCGCCGGCGTGCACTGCAACCTGGCGGTCAATCCCATGACCATCGAGGCGCAGGTGCAAGGCGCGGTGCTGATGGCGCTGGGCACCACCTTGCCGGGATCGGCCATCACCTTGAAGGACGGCGTCGTCGAGCAGCAGAACTTCGGCGACTTTACGGTGGCGCGCATGCCGGACATGCCGAAGGTCGAGGTGTTCACGGTGGCGTCGAGCGAGGCGCCCACCGGCATGGGCGAACCGGGCCTGCCGCCACTGGCGCCGGCGTTTGCCAACGCCATCTTCCGGCTGACGGGCAAGCGCTTGCGCAAGCTGCCGTTCGACCTGGCGAGCGCATAAGTGAGCCGGTAGTTGGCCGTCCCGGCCAGCCCGGTTGGCATCCTGCTGGCGGCCGGCCGCGGCCGCCGCTTCGATCCGTCCGGGCACCGCAACAAGCTGCTGCAGCTGCTCCCTGGCAGTGGTGAAGCGGTGGTCGCGGCCAGCGCGCGCCATTTAATGGCGGCGTTGGGGCGGGTGGTGGCGGTGGTGCGGCCCGGCGACGATGCGGTGGCTGCCGTGTTGCGCGCCGCCGGCTGCGAGGTGGTGGTGTGCCAGCATGCCGACGACGGCATGGCCGCTTCGCTGGCGAGCGCGCTGGCGGCCGCGCTGCCGGCGCCGTCGTGGATCGTCGCGCTGGGCGACATGCCCCACGTGGCGCCGTCCACCATCGCCGCCCTGGCCGCCGCCCTGGCCACGGGCGTCTCCATCGCCGCGCCTGTTTATCGGGGCCGGCGTGGCAATCCGGTGGGTTTTAGGGCAGAGCTGCTGCCTGAACTAGTGGCCTTGCGCGGCGATGAAGGCGCGCGCGGCCTGTTCCAGCGCCATCTCTTTACACCAGTGGACACGGACGACGAGGGCGTCGTGCGCGATATCGACCAGCCATCGGACCTGGGCGCCGATTCGGCTACACTGAGCGCTTCTACCGATTCCAAGTTCCCCATGAAAAAGCCCTCCACCAAAAAGCTGCCGGCGATCCGCTACACCATCGTCCCGAAGGACCTGGCCGGCCACCTGTTCGAGGTCAGCGTCACCGTCGATCAGCCATCGATCGACGGTCAGTTGTTCGCGCTGCCGGCGTGGATACCGGGCAGCTACATGATCCGCGAGTTCTCGCGCAATATCGTGCAGATCCGCGCCGAGTCGCAGGGCAAGCAGGTGGCGCTGGCCAAGCTCGACAAGCACGCCTGGCGCGCCGCGCCCGTCGATGGTCCCCTCAGCCTGCACTACGAGGTGTACGCCTGGGACCTGTCGGTGCGCGCCGCCCACCTCGACCAGACCCACGGCTTCTTCAACGGCACCTCGGTGTTTCTGCGCGCGATCGGCCAGGAAGCGCTGCCGCACCTGGTCGACATCGCCCGTGGCGGCGATCCGGCGACCAAGACCTGGCGCGTGGCCACGGCGCTGCCGGAACTGGGCGCCAAGCGCTACGGTTTCGGCACCTACCTGGCGGCCAACTACGATGAGCTGATCGACCACCCGGTGGAACTGGGCGACTTCGCGCTGGCCAGTTTCAAGGCCCACGGCATCCCCCACGACATCGTCATCACGGGACGGGTGCCGAACCTGGACATGGCGCGCCTGCAGGCGGACTTGAAGGCCATCTGCGAAACCCAGATCGCGTTTTTTGAGCCGAAATCAAAGAAGGCGCCGATGGCGCGCTACGTGTTCCTGACGCTGGCGGTGGGCGACGGCTACGGCGGCCTCGAGCACCGCGCCTCCACCGCCCTGATCTGCGCGCGCGCCGACCTGCCGGTGACGTCGACGCCCCCCACACTGGGCGTCAGCGACGGTTACCTGAAATTTTTGGGCCTGTGCAGCCATGAGTATTTCCACACCTGGAACGTCAAGCGCATCAAGCCGGCCGCGTTCGCGCCCTACGACCTGCAAAACGAAACCTACACGGCGCTGCTGTGGTTGTTCGAGGGCTTCACCAGTTATTACGACGACCTGCTGCTGGTGCGCGCCGGCGTGATCGACGAGGCGACCTACCTGGCGCTGCAGGCGAAAACCATCGGCAGCGTCCTGCGCGGCAGCGGGCGCACCAAGCAGAGCGTGGCCGAGTCGAGCTTCGACGCCTGGGGCAAATATTACCGCCAGGACGAAAACGCCCCCAACGCCATCGTCAGCTATTACGCCAAGGGCTCGCTGGTGGCGCTGGCGTTTGACTTGACCATCCGCGCCAAGACCGATGGCAAGAAGTCGCTCGACGACGTCATGCTGGCCTTGTGGCAGCGTTTCGGGCGCGATTTTTACGCCGCCGGCGCCGACGGCGGGCGCGGTGTGACGGAGGCGCAAGTGGAGGCCTTGTTCGACGAGGCCACGGGACTGCGCCTGAAGCCGCTGTTCAACCGCTACGTGCGCGGCACCGAAGATCTGCCCCTGCATAAACTGTATGCGCCATTCGGCGTGCGCCTGCACGATCAGCGCAAGTCGGACAAGCCATCGTTCGACGTCGCCATCGGCCGCGACGGCGCCGACAGCAAGCTGGCGCAGGTGCACGAAGGGGGCGCCGCGCACGTCGCCGGCCTGTCCGCCGGCGACGTGCTGGTCGCGCTCGACGGCCTGCGCATCGGCGGCGCCGCCACGGCCCTCGACGGCTTGCTGGCGCGCTACCAGGTGGGCCAGGTCGTGCAGGTGCACGCGTTCAGGCGCGATGAGCTGATGCAATTCAAGCTGGTGCTGCAAGGCGAGCGGGTGCCCGGCATCACGCTCGAGCTGGTCGACCCGGGCAAGAAAGTGCGCGGACCGGCCCGCCCCAGCGCCTGAGGCGCCCACTTCGGCTGCTTCCCGTCGCCATCGCGCTGCGCGTAATGGCGCCTGGCCCTACTGCACCGGCGCCAGCGTGCGCAACTGGAAGCGGTAGTCGCGGTCGAACAGGAACGTTTCCATGAACGTCAGTGATCGGCCCGGTTCGCGCGCCAGGTTGTAGGGCATGGGCAGGTAGGCGGTGCGCTGCATCGATGCCACCGCCACCGCGGACGCCGTGTCGTTGCGCGAGCGCTGCACGATGACCTTGGTAAGCTTGCCGGTGTAGTCGACGGTGATGCGCAGCACGACGACGGCCGGCAGGATGGGGGGCAGGGCGCCGCTGAAGGTGTGCGCCATATTGTGGCGCATGATGTGGCGGGCGGCGTCGGCCTTGTACATGTCGACGTGGTCGAAGGCCGTGCGTTGGAGGGGCAGGGGGGCCACCCTGGTGTACTCCGGGTCGGCCCCGCTGTCGGCGCCGGGAGACTGCGCTGGCACGGCCAGTTCGCCCGATGTTGCCGCACTGGCGGCGCTTGCAGTGTCTGGCACTGCCGCTTTGGGCGACTGCCCATATGCCGTCAGAACGGCAAACAGGACTGCGGGAGCAGCCCTGGTCCCACGTTGGATGTTCATGGTTCGTCGAATAATCTCGCCAGTTCCACACCAGGGTCGGGCGCGCGCATGAAGGCCTCGCCGACCAGAAATGCATGCACGTTCGCCTTGCGCATGCGCCGGACATCGTCCGCCCCCATGATGCCCGACTCGGTGACCACCAGTTTGTCGCTGCCGATATGGGGCAGCAGGCCAAGCGTGTTGGACAGCGATACCTCGAACGTTCGCAGGTTGCGGTTGTTGATGCCGAGCAGGGCGGTGCGTAACTTGAGCGCCGCCGTCAATTCGGCATCGTCATGTACTTCGACCAGCACATCCATCCCGAGTTCCATCGCACACGCTTCTAATTCATGCATCAGGCCGTGATCAAGGGCGGCGACGATCAGCAGGATGGCATCGGCCCCCATCGCGCGCGCTTCGTAGATCTGGTACATATCGACCATGAAATCCTTGCGCAGCACGGGCAGCGGGCAGGCCGCGCGCGCCTGCTGCAAAAACGCCGGCTCACCTTGAAAGAAATGCTTGTCCGTCAGCACCGACAGGCAGGCTGCGCCGTGGCGGGCATAGCTTTCGGCGATCGCCGCCGGCTGGAAATCGGGCCGCAAGATGCCCTTCGACGGCGAAGCCTTCTTGACTTCGGCGATCACCGCGGCACGCCCGGCGCCGATGGTGCCACGCAAGCTCGCCTCGAAACCGCGCAGGTCCGCGCGCAGGCCGGCATCGCGCTCGACCTCGCCGCGCAGGCTTTCCAGGCTGCGGTATTTGCGGGCGGCCGCCACTTCATCGGCTTTGACGGCGAGGATTTTGTTGAGGATATCGGACATTATTGAGTACTCACGTATTTTTGGAGAGGGCCAGCTTGATGCCAAGCCAGACGAACAGGCAGCCGGTGCCGCGCTGGAGCAGGGTGACGAGGCGCGGATCGAGCTTGAAGCGGGCGCTGGCGCTGGCGCTCAGGCCGGCCAGCACGGCGCACCACAACATGCCGTTGATATTGAAAATGCCGCCGAGGACGATGAACGCGGGCGCCTTGTGGGGCGAGGCGGCGTCGATAAACTGCGGCACGAAGGCGAGAAAAAACAGCGCCACTTTCGGATTGAGCACATTGGTGAGAAAGCCCTGGCCGAACAAGCGGCGCAGGGGCAGCGGCGGCGCCTTCACCAGCACTGCCGCCGCGCCGCCCTTGCTGCGCAACAGGCCCCAGGCCAGCAACAGGATGTAGGCCGCGCCGATGTACTTGACGACGCTGAAGGCAGTGGCCGAGGTTTGCAGCAGCGCCGACAATCCCAGCGCCGCGGCGACCACGTGGACGCAGATGCCGGCGCCGATGCCCAGCGCCGCCACGCAGCCGGCGCGTGCCCCTTGCGAGGCGCTGCGTGTCATGATCAGCAGCGAATCGGGGCCCGGCATCAGGTTGAGCAGCAGGCCCGAGACGATGAACAGGCCCAGGTCGTGGATGCCGAACATGGCGGGCCCCGCGCCGCTCAGCGCGCGCCGAGGCGCTGCGTGACGTCGACGAACTGGGCCAGCCTGGCGCGCGCGGCGCCCGATTCGATGGCGGCGCGCGCCTTGCCCAGGCCTTCCTCGATCGAGCTGGCCACGCCGGCCGCATACAGCGCGGTGCCGGCATTGAGGGCGACGATGTCGTACGCCGGCCCCGGTTCGCCATTGAGCGCTTCCATCATCTTCGCCTTCGAGGCGGTCGCGTCGGCCACCTTCAGGTTGCGGCTGGCGATCATCGGCAAGCCGAAGTCCTCGGGATGGATCTCGTATTCGCGGATTTCGCCGTTGACCAGTTCGCCCACCATGGTGGCCGCGCCCAGCGACACTTCGTCCATGTTGTCGCGGCCGTACACCACCATCGCGTGCTGGGCGCCCAGGCGCTGCAGCACGCGCACCTGGATGCCGACCAGGTCGGCGTGGAACACGCCCATCAGGATGTTCGGCGCGCCGGCCGGGTTGGTCAGCGGCCCGAGAATATTAAAGATGGTGCGCACGCCCAGTTCCTTGCGCACGGGCGCGGCGTGCTTCATGGCCGCGTGGTGATTCGGGGCGAACATGAAGCCGATGCCGGTTTGCGCGATCGACTGGGCGATCTGCTCGGGCGTGAGGTTGATGTTCGCGCCCAGCGCCTCGATGACGTCGGCGCTGCCCGACGACGACGACACGCTGCGCCCGCCATGCTTGGCCACGCGCGCACCGGCGGCGGCGGCGACGAACATCGCCGTCGTCGAAATATTGAAGGTGTGGGCGCCGTCGCCGCCGGTGCCAACGATGTCGAGCAGATGGGTGGTGTCGGCCATCGGCACCTTGGTCGAGAATTCGCGCATCACCTGGGCGGCGGCGGCGATCTCGCCGATGGTTTCCTTCTTCACGCGCAGGCCCATCGTCAGCGCCGCGATCATGGTCGGCGATACTTCTCCCGACATGATCTGGCGGAACAGGTGCAGCATCTCGTCGTGAAAAATTTCGCGGTGCTCGATACAGCGCAGCAGCGCTTCTTGCGGGGTGATCTTCATGGTGGTTCCGCTCATGTCAGTTCCAGGAAATTCTGCAGCAGCTTGTGGCCGTGCTCGGACAGGATCGACTCGGGGTGGAACTGCACGCCCTCGATGGCAAACTCCTTGTGGCGCACGCCCATGATTTCACCGTCGTCGGTCCACGCCGTCACTTCCAGGCAGGCGGGCAGCGAGGCGCGCTCGATGGCCAGCGAGTGGTAGCGGATGACGGTGAAAGGGCTGGGCAGGTCCTTGAACACGCCCACCCCCGTGTGGGCGATCTGCGACGTTTTGCCGTGCATGACCTGGCGCGCGCGGATCACCTGGCCGCCGAACGCGGCGCCGATCGCCTGGTGGCCCAGGCACACGCCCAGGATCGGCAGCTTGCCCTGGAACTGGCGCAGGATGTCGATCGAGATGCCCGCCTGCGCCGGCGTTTTCGGTCCCGGCGAAATGCAGATGCGGTCCGGCGCCATGGCGGCGATGTCGTCGAGACTGATTTCATCGTTGCGCACCGTGCGCACGTCTTCGCCCAGTTCGCCGAAATACTGCACCAGGTTGTAGGTGAAAGAATCGTAATTGTCGATCATCAGCAGCATATCAAAGCTCCCCATCCAGGCCGTCTTGCACTTGTTCGGCCGCGCGCAGCACGGCGCGCGCCTTGTTTTCCGTTTCCTGCCATTCCATCTCGGGGATCGAATCGGCGACGATGCCGGCGGCGGCCTGCACGTACAGCATGCCGTCCTTGATCACCCCCGTGCGGATGGCGATCGCCACGTCCATCTCACCGCCGAAGCTGAGGTAGCCGCAGGCGCCGCCGTAGATGCCGCGCTTGGTCAGTTCGAGTTCGTCGATCACTTCCATCGCCCGCACCTTCGGCGCGCCCGTCAGGGTGCCGGCCGGGAAAGTCGCGCGCAGCACGTCCAGGTTCGACAAGCCGTCCTTCAAGGTGCCTTCGACGTTCGAGACGATGTGCTGGACGTGCGAGTATTTTTCCACCACCAGGCGCTCGGTGACCTTCACGCTGCCCGTCTGCGAGATGCGTCCGAGGTCGTTGCGGGCCAGGTCGATGAGCATCACGTGCTCGGCGATTTCTTTCGGGTCGGCCAGCAGCTCTTTCGACAGTTCGGCGTCGCGCTCGGGGGTGGAGCCGCGCGGGCGGGTGCCGGCGATGGGGCGCAGGGTGACTTTTTTGCTGCCATCGGGCGCGCTCTCGTTGCGCACCAGGATTTCAGGCGAGGCGCCGACGATCTGCATGTCGCCGAAGTTGTAGTAATACATGTACGGCGACGGATTGAGCGAGCGCAGGGCGCGGTACAGCGTCAGCGGCGAGTCGACATACGGCTTGCGAATCCGCTGGCCGATCTGCACCTGCATCAGGTCGCCCGCCATCACGTACTCGTGGGCGCGCGCCACCGCCTTCAGATAGTCGTCCTTCTTGAAGTCGCGGATCGCCTCGGTGCGCACCGAGCTCGAAGTGACGGGCGCGTCGACCCCGCGCCGCAGCATCATGCGCAGGTCCTTGAGGCGCTGGCGGGCTTTTGAATACGCTTCCGGCTGGGCGGTGTCGGCGTAGACGATCAGGTAAAGCTTGCCGGAGAGGTTGTCGATGACGGCCAGTTCCTCCGTCACCATCAGCTGGATGTCGGGCAGGCCGAGGTCGTCGGCGGGCGCGCTGTCGGCCAGTTTCTTCTCGATGTGGCGCACGGTGTCGTAGCCGAAGTAGCCGGCCAGGCCGCCGCAGAAACGCGGCAGGCCAGGGCGCAGCGCCACCTTGAAGCGGGCCTGGTACTGTTCGATGAAGTCGAGCGGATTGCCTTCGTGGGTCTCGATGACAACGCCGTTCTTGACGATCTCGGTGCGCTGGCCGAAATTGCGCAGCACCGTGTGGGCGGGCAGGCCGATGAAGGAGTAGCGGCCGAAGCGCTCGCCGCCAACCACCGATTCGAGCAGGAAGGTGTTCTTGCCCGTCTGCTGGGTCTGGGCCAGCTTGAGGTACAGGGTGAGCGGCGTTTCCAGATCGGCGAACGCTTCCGAGATGAGCGGAATGCGGTTGTAACCCTGGTTGGCGAGGGATTTGAATTCGAGTTCGGTCATGCTTTTTCTCCATGCCGCTGGCGTCGTGGCAGCGGTGGGGTTTCAAAAAACCTGGCGGCGCGCAGGGGCAGCCGTCAGCAATCGGGGTGGGTTAGAGACCCAGCGGGTGGTTGGCCCAGGATTGCCAGCGTCGCCAAAGCCAGGCCTCAAGGGCGCCGGTTTGGTTGACAGTGTGTTTTTTGGTGAAAAACATGAATATGGTTCAGTAGGCAGCGTGGTTATGCGAACTAATCAGGGACGCCGCTTCAAGCAGCGATTCAACTATACCATCGGAATCGGCTTCGTGTATAGACCGGCCATGGTTGTAGCCGTAGGGGACGGCCAGCACCGCGCAACCGGCCGCGCGCGCCGCTTCGGCGTCGTTCGACGAGTCGCCGATGGCGACGACGTCGGCCGGCGCCAGGTCGAAATCGGCGCACACCTGCAGCATCGGCATGGGGTCCGGTTTTTTACGGGGCAGGCATTCGCCGCCGTAGACGGTCTCGAAATACGACGCCAGCCCCATTTTTTCGAGCAGCGGGCGGGCGAAGGCGATCGGCTTGTTGGTCACGCAGGCCATCCGCAGGTCCATCGCCTGCAGGGCGGCCAGGCCCTCGATCACGCCGTCGTAGAGCGTGGCATGGTCGCCATTGATGGCCAGGTAGTTGCGCTGGTAGGACGCCATCGCGGCGGCGAAGTGCTGGTCGACGCCGGCGCTGTCGAAATCGACGGCGAGCACGCCGCGGATCAGGTTTTCAGAGCCCTTGCCGACGAGCTGCTTGACCTGCTCGGCGTCGATCGGCGCCAGCGCCAGTTCGGCGCGCATGCGGTTGATCGCCACCAGGAAGTCGGGCACCGTGTCGAGCATGGTGCCGTCGAGGTCGATGATGACCGCGCGGATGACGCCGTGCCCGGGCAGCATCAGCGTGCGACCTTGGCCAGTTCGGCGCGCATGGCGTCGATCACGTCTTTGTAGTCGGGCTGGCCGAAGATGGCCGAGCCGGCGACAAAGGTGTCGGCGCCCGCTTCGGCGGCGGCGCGGATATTGTCGACCTTGATGCCGCCGTCGACTTCGAGCCGGATGGCACGGCCCGATTCAACGATCATGCGGCGGGCGATGCTGAGTTTCTTCAGCGCCTCGCCGATGAACGACTGGCCGCCGAAGCCGGGATTGACCGACATGATGAGGATCATGTCGATCTTGTCCATCACGTGGTTCAGGTAATGCATCGGGGTGCCCGGATTGAACACCAGGCCGGCCTGGCAGCCGCTGTCGCGGATCAGTTGCAGGCTGCGGTCGATGTGGTCGGACGCCTCGGGGTGGAAGGTGATGATGTTGGCGCCCGCCTTGGCGAAGTCGGGAATGAGGCGGTCGACCGGCTTGACCATCAGGTGGACGTCGATCGGCACCTGCACGTGCGGGCGGATGGCCTGGCATACCAGCGGGCCGATGGTCAGGTTCGGCACGTAATGGTTGTCCATGACGTCGAAGTGGATGATGTCGGCGCCGGCGGCGACGACATTGCGCACTTCTTCGCCCAGGCGGGCGAAATCGGCGGACAGGATGCTGGGGGCGATCTGGTAGTTGCTCATTGGGATGCTCATGGCAGGCGCGAAAATGGATGCATGGAAGGATTCGCTATTTTACGCCCTGGCGCAAAAATCTCGTGCGCGAAACGGCGTTTTAGCCCGCGATGTATGATGAAGGCATGGGCTTATGCCTTCTTCCGAACACTGCGCACCTAGAGGAACCCTGATGGCCGCCTACGAACTTTCCGTCTCTGTCAAGACGCAATACCTGCCCGAACAATCGGCGCCCGAACGCAATAACTATGTGTTCGCCTACACCATCACCATCAAGAACACGGGCACGGTCGCCTCCCAGCTGATCGCACGGCACTGGGTCATCGTTGACGCCAACAACGGCAAGCAGGAGGTGCGCGGCCTGGGCGTGGTCGGCCACCAGCCCCTGCTGCAGCCGGGAGAACAGTTCGAATACAGCAGCGGCACCCAGATGGCCACGCCGCAGGGTTCGATGGTGGGCGAGTACTTTTGCGTGGCCGAAGACGGTCACCAGTTCGAAGCGGCGATTCCCGAATTCGTGCTGTCGCTGCCGCGCACCCTGCACTGATCAGGGCGGCGGTGGCGCCTTGTCTTCACTATCATCCTCGTCGTCGGCATGCCGTTTCGGCGGCAGATACATGGTCCACCAGACGATAAACGCCAGCAGAAACAGCGCCACGCCCCCTTCCGCTATCAACAGCCACATACAAGACTCCCATGAATGACGTTCGCCGCAGTGTACCGTTTTTGCCGCGCCTGGCCACGGCGGCGCTGGCTTTGATCCTGGCCGCGTGCCAGAGCACGCCACCGCCGCGCACGCCCGTCAAGATGCCGGCGCCGATCGGCCCGGTCGTGGTGCCGCCGCTGCCGGCGCCAGCATCACCGCCGCCGCCGCCGACGCCGCTGATGACCGCAACCACCTTCGCCGCGCTGCCGGGCTGGCAGGGCGACGACCTGCGCGAAGCGTGGCCCGCCTTCACCGCCTCGTGCAAGGCGATCGCCACGAAACCGGCGTGGGCGGCCGTGTGCGCCGCTGCCGCCAGCGTCGACGGGCGTGACGGCGCCGCCGTGCGCGCCTTTTTCGAAAGCCGCTTCACGCCCCAGCAGATCCGCGCCGCCGACGGTACCGACAGCGGCCTGATCACCGGCTACTACGAGCCGATGCTGCAGGGTGCGCGCAGCCGGGGCGGCGCCTTCCAGACCCCGCTGTACCGGGTGCCGGACGATTTGCTCACCATCGAACTGGGCGCCGTCTACCCCGACCTGAAGAGCATGCGCCTGCGCGGCCGGCTGGTGGGCAAGAAAGTGGTCCCCTACAGCACCCGTGCCGACATCGATCGCGCCGATATCGCCGGCAAGGAGCTGCTGTGGGTCGATGACCCGGTCGAAGCGTTTTTCCTCGAAGTGCAGGGCTCCGGCCGCGTGCAGCTCAAGGACAGCGGCGAAACCGTGCGCATCGCCTACGCCGATCAGAACGGCCATCCCTATAAAGCGATCGGCCGCTGGCTGGTCGAGCAGGGCGAAATGACGGTTAGCCAGGCCTCGGCGCAGAGCATCAAGGCGTGGATCGTCGCCCACCCGCAGCGGCGCCAGGAACTGTTCAA
Organism: Massilia sp. DWR3-1-1; assembly: GCF_049898325.1. NCBI lineage: Bacteria > Pseudomonadati > Pseudomonadota > Betaproteobacteria > Burkholderiales > Oxalobacteraceae > Massilia > Massilia sp. DWR3-1-1. Next base: position 25,400 of record NZ_JAFCXL010000035.1, read on the forward strand.
CGTCAACCCCAGTTACGTCTTCTTTAAAGAAGAGCGCCTGCCCGACCCGTCGATCGGACCGAAAGGCGCGCTCGGCGTGCCGCTCACGCCGGGCCGCTCGGTGGCGATCGACCCGCAACTGCTGCCGCTGGGCGCGCCCGTCTGGCTGGCCACCACGCGCGCCGGCAGCGACGCACCGCTGCAGCGCCTGATGATGGGGCAGGACACGGGCGGGGCCATCCGCGGCGCCGTGCGCGCCGATTTCTTTTACGGCTTCGGCAGGCAGGCCGCCGACAGCGCCGGCCTGATGAAGCAGCGCGGGCAGATCTGGGTATTGATGCCGCGCTGATCGAACCGGCTACAATCGCCCCCAACTAATATAGAACCACCACGGAGGAGCACTCATGGACTACACCGACCTGCTGATCGAAACCCACGGCCGCGTTGCCGTCATCCGCCTGAACCGTCCGAAGGCGCTCAATGCGCTCAACGACAACATGATGAACGAACTCGGTCATGCGCTGTACCGCTTCGACGCCGACAAGGACATCGGCTGCATCGTCCTGACCGGCAGCGAAAAGGCGTTCGCCGCCGGCGCCGACATCGCCGCCATGGCCGAGTACACCTACGCCGACACCTACCCCGACAATTACATCGGCCGCAACTGGGAGCACATTCTCAATGTGCGCAAACCCGTCATCGGCGCGGTGGCCGGCTTTTGCCTGGGCGGTGGCTGCGAACTGGCGATGATGTGCGACTTCCTGATCGCCGCCGACAGCGCCAGGTTCGGCCAGCCTGAAATCAAGGTGGGCGTGACCCCGGGCGCCGGTGGCACCCAGCGCCTGCCGCGTACCATCGGCAAGGCCAAGGCCATGGACATGCTGCTGACGGCGCGCATGATCGATGCCGGCGAGGCCGAGCGCACCGGCCTGGTCTCGCGGGTGGTCGCGGCCGACAAGCTGATGGAAGAAGCCATCGCCGCCGCCACCGTCATCGCCGCGATGTCGGTCTCGGTGGCCATGGCGATCAAGGACAGCGTCAACCGCGCCTTTGAAACGACGCTCACGGAAGGGGTGCGCTACGAGCGCCGCTACTTCCACGCCGCCTTCGGCACGCCGGCGCAAAAAGAGGGCATGGCGGCCTTTCTCGCCAAGCGCCCGGCCGACTTCAAGGGCCTGTGATGTTGTTACGGGCAGCGCGCAGGCTGCCCGGCGCGCTGCGCCTTGCAGTGGCGTGTGGCATCGCTGCGCTGGCTTTGTCCGCCTGCTCCGGTTTGCCCACGCCGATGCCCAGCCAGATGCCGGCGCTGCTCGACACGCGCGACACGGCGATTGCGCAGGCGGTCGCCCCGGCCGCGGCGGCGCACCCTGGCCAGTCGGGCATCTATATGCTGCGCGACGGCCGCGAGGCGTTCGCCGCCCGCGCCGTGATGGCCAACGCCGCCGAGCGCACGCTCGATGTGCAGTACTACATCTGGGACGACGACATCACCGGCACCTTGCTGTTCAACGCGCTCGACGCCGCGGCGCAGCGGGGCGTACGGGTGCGCCTGCTGCTCGACGATAACAACACCAAGGGTCTCGACGCGCGCCTGGCCCTGCTCGACGCCCATCCGGCCATCGAGGTGCGGCTGTTTAATCCGTTCAAGCTGCGCAGCGTGCGCGCGCTTGGCTATCTGACCGATTTTTCGCGCCTGAACCGGCGCATGCACAATAAATCATTTACCGTCGACGGCCATGCCACCATCGTCGGCGGCCGCAATGTGGGCGACGCCTATTTTGGTGCGGCCGGCGAGGTGCTGTTCGCCGATCTCGATGTGCTGGCCGTCGGTCCCGTGGTGGCCGACGTCGAACAGGATTTCGACCAGTACTGGAACAGCGCCTCGTCGTACGCACTGGGCCAGATCGTGCCGTCATCGACACCTGAAGGCGCCGCCGAAGTGGCGCGCGCCGGCCAGGCGCTGCTGGCGACGCCGCAGGCGCAGGCCTATATTGCCGCCATCCGCGACTCCCCTTTCATCGCCGATTTGCGCGCGCGCCGCGTGCCGTTCGAATGGGCTACCACCCGGCTGGTCAGCGACAGCCCCGCCAAGGGGCTGGGCAAGGCCGCCGCGCACACCCGCATCATGCCGCAGATGCGCGAGCTGATCGGCACGCCGACCCGGCAGTTCGCGCTGGTCTCGCCGTATTTCGTGCCCGGCGCCGATGGCGCCGCCGCCTTTGCCGACCTGGCGCGCAAGGGGGTGGACGTGCGCGTGCTGACCAATTCGCTGGGCGCCACCGACGTCGCCGCCGTCCATGCCGGTTACGCCAAGCGCCGCAAGGCGCTGCTCGAGGGCGGCGTGCACCTGTACGAGCTGCGCCGCACCTGGTCGGAGCAGGCAGAGCGCCGCAGCGGGCCGTTCGGCAGTTCCGCATCGAGCCTGCACGCCAAGACCTTTGCCGTCGATGGCGACCAGTTGTTCATCGGTTCGTTCAATTTCGATCCCCGCTCGAACCTGCTCAATACGGAGATGGGTTTTATTATCGACAGCCCCAAGCTGGCGCAGCAACTGAGTTCGGGCATGGCGACCGGCTTGCCTGATCGCGCCTACGAGGTGCAACTGAGTAAAGAGGGTAAATTGATCTGGCTCGAGCACAAGGACGGCGCGTTGCTGCGCCATACGGAGGAGCCGGAGGCCAGCTTCTGGCGCAAGTTGCAAGTGTCAGTGCTGGGTTGGTTGCCGATCGAATGGCTGCTTTGAAAAATAGCCCTTGCACGGCCACCGGCGCCTTGCTATAGTTCGCCTCCCCGCAAACGGGGCGCAAATTGTAGCGTGCGGCGCAGGTCGAAAGACCGAAGCGACACACGAAGAAATGAGCGTGACAAGATCAGCGAAACGGTTTATAATTTCGCTCCTCTGCTGATGAACACAACGCTTCATCAGGCTGCAGAGAAATCAGTACCGAATACGTTCTTTAACAATTAACAGTCGATAAGTGTGGGCGTTTGATGAAAGTGCCAGTGACTTCGGTCGCTGAAGACTTAAATTATCAAATGTTCACAAAAAAGAAATATAGGCGCTTCGCAAGAAGTGGCCTGTCAGTATTTTGAGTGAGCGAATTCGGACCAATGGGACGAATTCGGGCCGAAAGGTCCGAC
>NZ_JAFCXL010000036.1:0-28329 GCF_049898325.1 Massilia sp. DWR3-1-1
CCCGCAGCGGCCCCCTCGCTGAGCCTTGTACCTTCTGGCAATTCCGCAGTGGTGATGCTGGCTGGATTGAATGTGACGCTGGTGGCCGACGGTGTCAGGTTGCCGCAAGGCGTGCAGGCGGAGGATCGCAGCGAGGAGAGAAAGCAGAAATAGCGGCCCATGCGCCGCCCGCTGTTCCGCCCACCCTGAAACGGATCAGGCGGTACGGGGACGGCGCCTCGGGCGGCCGTGTGATGGGGAGTCTGGACAGTGCGGAACGGTTTCGCAGTCGATCGCATGCTGCCCGCAGCCAATCGCGCAGCGTCCGCCTCGCGCACGCTGGCTAGCAGCCTGTCGGACTCAGGACCGTCAGCTGCAAAAATACCTGGGCCATATTTCGCCGCTTTCTCGGTCAATAGCTCGCTATTGACACTGCGAAATCGTCAAAGTCTGTCCTCGCCCACCTTTTTTTTCTCTATGACGCCCTAAGTCTGACAGGCTGCTAGCGCGGTTCGTTCAAATAGCCTGCAAGGCCCATTGCCCGGACGATCAAGTCAGAACCCTGGCCGCTGCAGCGCCCCGGCACGCCCCGCTGCGAAGCGGCGGGGACTCTCAAGTTCAGGGGCTGGCGTTCAAGCCGGAACTTCTGCCGCCTTGCTGGTACCACCAGTCGAGATTTTCGCGGCACGAGCCGCCCGGATTGCGCTGGACCAGCGCGCCAAGGTGGAAGTCGGGACTCGATTGCACGCAGCGATCGATGCCATCCTTGAGCCAGTAATTGAGCAAATCCTTGTCGTTGGCGCCCGGGTGCTGCGTGCGGAAAAACTTCAGGTCGAATTCAAAGCTGGCCCGCTCGCCGGCGGCGTAGCCTTGATCAGCCCAGTATTGCATGAGGTCGGTATTGCCCCAGGCCGTGCCGCGCGTGTCGTAGTAGTAATCCCAGTCGAAGATCGTCTGGTCGAACTTGTCGTTGGCGTCACTGTGATGCTTCTTGCCGCCGAAGGCATGGCTGATCGAATTGCCGGCATCCTTGAAGGCATTGGCCGCGCTGCTGGTCGACTTGCTGGCCAGGTCGCGCGCGGCGTCCTTCGACTGCTTGTAGGCGGCGTCGGCGGCCGCTTTGGTCTGCGCCGCTGCCGCATTCGCGGCCTGCTGCGCATCGCTGGAGATCTTGTTGAGCGCCGCCGTCGCTTGCCCCGCGCTGTAGCCGCTGAGCGACTGGTATTCACCGGCAATCTTGTTCAGCGCCGCTTCCAGGTCCTTGCCAATACAGCCCTGCAGTTGCGAAGGATCGACATTGACGCCGCCTTGCCCCTGGAAAATCTGGGCGATGTCCGTGCTTGCCTCGATCTTCACCGAGGTCTTGATTTCGAACGGGTTGATGCAGCTGGCCGACAAGGCAACCGACATGGTGTCGCCGGCCAGCGCCAGCAGCAGTTGTTGCCCGGCGATGTTGCCGGTTACGCTGACAGTCTGTGCCTTGCTGCTGATGTCGGCGGTGGCCAGCAGTTTGATCTTGGTATTGCCCAGTGGCCCCAGCTTGAGCGTGACGTTTTCCTGCGCCGTGCCCTGGAATCCCGACTTGCCCACCGATACCGCCATCTTGCCCATGGTCTGGCCGAGAATGCGCACGTCGCCGGCCATGTAAAGCAACGGGCCGCCGTCGGCCAGGGGACCGAGCAGGAGAAGATTGAAGGGGGCGTCGCTGGCGGGAAACGGTTGCGATGCGTCACCGAAACGGTAGGGCGCGGGCGGCACAGGGTTGCGCAACTGGATGACCGACAAGGCTTTCGTCATCATCGACAGCGGCTGCAGGATGACCTTGATGTTGCCGACATAACCGCCGCCGAACTTGTCGAGGGCCGTCGTGGTGGCCGACGTCGCCATCGCCGCTTGTGGCATCGCCATCGCCATCGCGATGAAGGCGGTGTCGGTCAGGGTCAGGATTTGCGGCGTCGCCATGCGGAAGGAAAAGTCGACCAGGTCCATCGCCCCTTCCGGCGTCAACGGCGTCTGGAACTGCAGCAGGATGTCCTTCGAGGTATTGGCGAAGCGGGCATTGCCCTTGTAGCCAAACACCAGTTCATTGTCGAGAAAGAAGGTCGAGTCGGACAGGGTCATGGCCGGTACCGTCATGGAAATCTTCAGCGCCGGCGCTGGCTGGAATTCCACAAAAGCCTTGAGCTTGGCGGCATCGGCGCCCGCTTTTTTCATGGTGTCGCCATGGCGCAGGGCCTCGGCCAGGCCGGCGCCGCTGCCGGCGCCGCTGGCGAGGTCGGTGGGGATCGGCATGACCACCCCCGCGCGCAAGGTCATCTGGTTGGCCGGTACGCCCAGTGCATTCAAGGTCGTCATCATGACGCCGCCAATATTCGCCCTGGCCGCCAGTTGCACGCCGCTGGAAAACGTCAGGCTGCCCACGTTGAAGTAACTATTGCGTACCACCTGCTGCAGGTCGGCCGGCATCTTGGCGACATCGAGCACGTAGTCGGTGGTGGAAATCGAGATGATGGGATCGCTGACGGCCGTCTGGCCCAGTATTTTCTGGACGTTCGGCTTGAGCAGGGGCGGCAAGGTCATGGTCTTGTTGACCACCAGCAAAAAGGTCTGCTGCGCGCTGCCGCTGGTGAAGAAATACAGCTGCAAGGGGCCGGAGCGGGTCGCATAGCAGCCCGTCAGGGCGCCGCCACACGAAGTTTTCTTCAGGCTCCCCACCAGCTTGTCGACATCGTCCTTCATGCCGGCAATCGGCAAGCTTCCCAGCAATTTTTTCAGGCTGGGCGTGATTTGCGGCAGGTCCTGGGACCAGGCTGCGGGGGCTGCCAGCAGAAGGCCGGCGATCAGCAAGACCCGCGTAGAGAATTTTTTCATCATGGGCATATCCAGCCGCGCTGCGCGCCTGGACGTTTGGCGCCGGGATCAGCGGGCATGGGGGAGCGATGCACTGGTTTGCGCATGATGTATCCTCAAAGCAACTATCATACGACGGCTTAAGCGCGTGCTTGCTGAGCGAATCTGAGCAGATTGCGGCGCGCCTGCGCTGGCGCGTACCAGTGCCTGTGGCTGTTAGCAGCCATCCACAATGATGGCAGGTTGCAGGGGCGCAGACAGCGATCGCAGCGCCTCGCCACTGCCGCGATGGCCATGACTGCCGTCTCTGCCGCAGTCATGGACCCGTCGTTCAAGTGCCGGGGTTCAAATCCTGCCGGTTGTCGCTGCGTGCACCGCGCACCTGTCGCTGGCGGCGTTCCTGCTGGCCGGGCGTGCGCGTGCTCGGCAGCGCTGTGGAAGCTTGCGTGGCGAAGATGATGCGGTAGATTGCCGCCCCCAGCAAGGCGCCGGCGATCGGTGCGACCCAGAACAGCCACAACTGGCCCGTGGCCCATTCACCGACATAGACGGCCACGGCCGTGCTGCGCGCGGGATTGACGGACGTGTTGGTCACGGGAATGCTGATCAGGTGGATCAGGGTCAGCGCGAAGCCGATCGCAATGGGCGCGAAACCGCGGGGCGCGCGCTGGTCGGTTGCTCCCAGGATGATGAGCAGGAAGAAGGTGGTCATGGTGAGCTCGCACAGGAGCGCTGCCACCAGCGAATAGCCACCCGGCGAGTGGGCGCCGTAGCCATTGCTGGCAAAGCCGCTGGCCACGCTGAATCCGGGCGCGCCGCTGGCAATGAGGTACAGGACCCCACCGGCGGCAATGCCGCCGGCGACCTGGGCTACGATGTAAGGCAACAGTTTGTTGGCGGGGAACCGTCCGCCCGCCCACAGGCCCACCGAGACGGCGGGATTGAGATGGCATCCGGAGATGGGGCCGATGGCGTACGCCATCGTCAGCACGCTCAGCCCGAACGCGAGGGCGACGCCATGCAAGCCGATGCCCACGTCAGGAAAGCTGGCGGCGAGCACGGCGCTGCCGCAGCCCCCCATCACCAGCCAGAATGTGCCAAGAAACTCCGCGCCGAACTGTTTCATGTTTGCTCCTGGTAGGCGCCGGTGGCAGGTGAGGGGTCGGCACGGGTTTGAGCACGCGGGGTCGCAAACAACGGTGCTGTGCATGTCAGACAGCGGCGCTGGCGAAGGGTTCCCGGCAAACTTAGGTCAGGGTGGCCGGCGGCAGTTCCACCCGCCGCACCGGCCTCGACTGGGCGTCGACGAAGCCTTGCAGGGCGTCCGACAGACTCTCGAGCAAGCGCTTGCCGATCGCCTGCTCCAGGTATTGATACTGCAATTCGATCAGCGGCGCCATCTCGTCGATCAGTGCGTCCCCTTTTAGCGCCAGGCTGACCAGCACGCGCCGGTGGTCCGCGGCCACCCGCTGGCGCTGAACGTAGCCGATTTCTTCCATGCGCGCCAGGATGCCGGCCATGCTGCTGCTGAGGATCTGGCACAGCGCGCAGATTTCGCGCGGCTCGAGCTGACCGTGTTCGTCGAGCGCGCGCAGGATGCGCCATTGCTGCTCGGTCAGGTCGTAGTGGCTGAGGATGGGGCGGAAATTCGCCATCAGCGCGTCGCGCGCCTTGAGTAACTGTTGCGGCAGGTTGCGGTGGGTGAAGCGGTGCGCCACGGTGACTCCTGGAATCGGTCGGGGTGGATGAACAAAATTGCTGTCAAGCACGGGATGCCTTGACTTACTCGCATGCTAGTGATTAAATCGCTCATATGCTAGTGAATTATACGGCGCCTCTGCCACGCTTTGACAGGAAAAATGCATCATGATCGTGCGCGACCGGCCCTCCGGCCTCCGGCTGTTCCTCGCGCTGCGCGGTTCGGTATTGCCGCGCATTTTGCCGGCGCTGATCGTCAACATCGTCATCGCCACCCTGGTGACCTGGTCGCATGGCGACCTGTTCCAGCTGAAGATCACGCTGACGACGATTCCATTCACGCTGATCGGCCTGCCCCTGTCGATCTTCCTCGGCTTTCGCAACAACGCCGCCTATGACCGTTTTTGGGAGGGGCGCAAGTTGTGGGGTGAACTGGTGCTGCGCAGCCGCAATGTGGCGCGCCAGTGCCTCAGCCTGATCGACTACCCGGCGCCGGCCCAGGCCGCGGACGGCTTGCGGGACGCCCGCGTGCGCATGGTGTACCGGACCATCGCCTTCAACCACGCCGTGCGCGACCTGCTGCGCGAGCAGCCGGCGCACGCCGGCCTGCAAGCGCTGTTGTTGCCGGCCGAATGGCACGCCCTGCAAAATGCGCCGCACCAGCCGGACTTCCTGATGCAGCAGATGGGCATGGACCTGCGCCAGTGCCTCAAGGAAGGGCGTATCGACCCCTGCCTGGCTGCCTCGATCGACGGCACGCTGTCGGCGCTGACAGGTGCCGCCGCGTCGTGCGAGCGGATCAGGAATACGCCCGTGCCGTTTTCCTACACGCTCCTGCTGCACCGCACCGCCTACCTGTATTGCTTCCTGCTGCCGTTCGGGCTGGTCGACTCGATCGGCTTCATGACGCCGTTCGTGGTGGCCATCGTCGCCTACACGTTTTTCGGCCTGGATGCGCTGGGCGACGAGATCGAGGAGCCGTTCGGCCTGGAGCCGAACGACCTGCCGCTCGACGCCATCTGCCGCGCCATCGAAATCGACCTGCGCTCGGCGCTGGGCGATCCGGCGGTGCCGGCGCCACTGGCGCCCGTCAATGATTGCCTGACCTGAGCTCCCAGCGCCCCATTGTTGCTGTTGCCATTAAAAAATAAAAAGGATAGACCCATGCATGAAGCCCACCACGATCGCATCCGCCACCCCCTCTTGCGCGAGCGCGTCACCAGCGCCGCCGCCGCGGCCGCGCTGATCGAAGACGGCATGACGATCGGCATGAGCGGCTTTACCCGCGCCGGCGACGCCAAGGCGGTACCGCTGGCGCTGGCCGAACGGGCCCGCCTCGATCCCCTGAAAATCACCTTGATGACGGGCGCCTCGCTGGGCAGCGACGTCGACAAGGTGCTCACGGAAGCGGGCGTGCTGGCGCGCCGCATGCCGTTCCAGTCCGATCCCACCTTGCGCGCGGCGATCAACCGCGGGGACGTGATGTTCATCGACCAGCACCTGTCGGAAACTGTCGAATTGCTGCGCTCCGGCCAGATCGCCCCCATCGACATCGCCATCATCGAGGCCATCGCCATCACCGACAGCGGCGCCATCATTCCCACCACCTCGGTGGGCAACAGCGCCAGCTTTGCCATCCTGGCCGACAAGGTGATCGTTGAAATCAACCTGGCCCAGTCGCTGGCGCTGGAAGGCCTGCACGACATCTTCATCCCGAAGCACCGGCCGCACCGCGAGCCGATTCCCCTGATGAGTCCCAGCGACCGCATCGGCACCACCGCCATCATGATACCGCCGGAAAAAATCGCCGCCATCGTCATCACGGAAAAGTGCGACAGCAGTTCGAGCATCCTGCCCGCCGATGCCGACACGGCGGCAATCGCCGCCCACCTGGTCGCGTTTTTCGAGCGCGAGGTGGCGCGCGGGCGCCTGACCGAGCGCTTGCTGCCCATCCAGGCGGGCATCGGCACCATCGCCAATGCCGTCATGAGCGGCTTCATCGACAGTCCGTTCACGCACCTGACCATGTACTCGGAGGTGCTGCAGGATTCGACCTTCGACCTGTTCGATGCGGGCAAGCTCGACTTCGCCTCCGGCTCGTCGATCACGCTGTCGGCCGCCAAGGGCGCCCAGGTGTTCGGCGACATCGAGCGCTACAAGGACCGGCTGGTATTGCGGCCGCAGGAAGTGAGCAATCACCCGGAGGTGGTGCGCCGGCTCGGCATCATCGCCATCAACACGGCGCTCGAGGCCGACATCTACGGCAACGTCAACTCGACCCACGTGGGTGGCACCCACATGATGAACGGCATCGGCGGTTCGGGCGACTTCGCGCGCAACGCCTACCTGGCCGTGTTCGCCACCAAGTCGCTGGCCAAGGGCGGCAAGGTCTCGAGCATCGTGCCGATGGTGTCGCACGTCGACCACAACGAGCACGACGTCGACATCATCGTCACCGAGCTGGGCCTGGCCGACCTGCGCGGCCTGGCGCCCCGTGAACGGGCCCAGGTGATCATCGACAACTGCGTGGCCGAACCGTACCGCCAGATGCTGCGCGACTACGTGGCGGCGGCCACGCTGCGCGGCGGCCACACCCCGCACGTGCTGGAAGAGGCGCTGTCATGGCATGTGCGCTACGCCGCCACCGGCTCGATGCTGCCCGCATCGGCCGCATCGGCCGCATCGGCCGCATCGGCCGCATAGGGCGACCAGGGCGCCGCATTCTTACCAGGGCAGGGTGGCGCCGTCGTACGAGCGAAACGTGCCGCTGTCGGCGGGCGTGAGGGAGTCGAGCACGCGCAGCATCTCGGTGGCGGCGACGGCGGCGGGGCGGCCGATCGCTTCGCCGCGGAATGGCCGTGACAAGTTCGAGTTCACCGTGCCCGGGTGCAGCGCCACCAGCACGCTGTGTTCCTGGCTGCGCGCCACTTCGATGGCGGCCGTCTTGACGAGCATATTGAGCGCCGCCTTCGACGCCCGGTAGCTGTACCAGCCGCCCAGCCGGTTGTCGCCGATGCTGCCCACCTTGGCCGACAACAGCGCCATGATGGCCCGTTCGCGATCGAGCAGCGGCACGAAGTGGCGCAGCGCCAGCGCGGGGCCGAAGGTATTGGCCTGGAACGTCGCCTGCATCTGCGCGTAGTGGAGGTCGGCCAGGCGTTTCTCGGGCATGAACTGTTCGCTGTGCAGCAGTCCGGCGGCATTGATAATCAGGTGAAAGCGGGGCCCCGCGGACAGTGCCTGCGCGGCCCTGGCGACGCTGTCTTCGTCGGCGAAATCGAGGTGGGGCGGCGCCTGGCGCTGCAGGCCGACCACGCGCGCGCAGCGGGGCGAGGCCGCGAGCAGCTCGACGAACGCGGCGCCGATGGTGCCGGAGGCGCCGATCACGAGGGCGTGGAACTGGTCGGGAAGGCTGGACATCATGGTGTGCTGCTCCATCGGCAAAGAGAATCGGTGCATCGATCATGCGCCAACATTGTCGTTGGCGACAATAAAAAGATGTTGTTGGGCAACTAAATCTCGTATAGTCTAAAGGTTAAATATAAATCGGTCATCGCTTGACCTTTTTCGACGGCCGCCCCGGCCTTCCCATGGGAGCACGATGAACCAGCACCTGGCCAAGGCCACCTTCTCCCTGCTCGGCGCCTGTGCGCTGCTGATGACGCCGCAAGTACGAGCGCAGGGCATGCCGGAAATTTCACCGGCCATCAAGAAAATGCTGGGCGGCTTGCCGATCGCCGGCATCAAGGACGACGTGCAGACCATGGTCGGCGCCTTGAAGAACAGCAGTTGCGGTGGCGGCCTGAAAGGCTGCTACATGGCCAAGTCCGGTCCCTTGCAGTTGTATTTTTTCACCAGCAACACGGCCCAGCAGACCTTCCTGCTGGTGTTGAACCAGCGCATGGGCATGCCGCCCTTGCTCAAGCCGAACGTGCAGAAAATCCTGGGCGGCACGGCCATCAGCGATCCCATCATTTCCATCTCCACGGCCGACTTCGACCTCGACGCGGCGAAGATGCCGCCGGACTTGCGCAAGGTGCTCAAGGACAGTTATTTCAATGCCCCGGGGCTGAGCTTCGCCTCCGGCGTGCAAATGACGGCGCAGGCGAGCATGGGGCCCATCATGCAAGCCAATATGTTCAAGCTGGGCGTGCTGGTGAAACAAATGGTCATCCGCGCCGGGGTGGTGATGCCGATTCCGACCGACCTGGTGGGCGGCGCCGGCATGGGCGTGGGCCTGGCAGGCGCCATGAAGGACGGCGACACCATGAAACAGGCGGGCGCCAAGGCCATGGAGCCGGGCGCGTTCGTGGAGCTGGCGCTCGATCCCAGCGCCAGGACGTGGATGACGCTGCCGGCCATGACGACGACGGACATGACCTTCTTTATCGACAATGAGCTGACCTTCGGTTACAAGGCGAATACCCGCTTTCCCGGCGTGGACAAGGAAATCCTGCTGCAGTTCCAAACCCCGCTCGACCCGGCCGGCGCCATGGATCTGCTCGATTTCTCCTTCCGCATGGCCACGCCCAAGACCTTCACCCTGGAGGACGCTGCCCGCATCGCCATCGGCATGCAGATGCCGCCGGAGATGCCGCCGGGGCAGGCCAAGGCGTCCCTCGAGCGCTACGGTGGCGGATTCATCGGCAAGATCAAGGACATTGCCAAGCCCCTGCTGACGGCGGTGAAACCGCTGTCCGTGTTCCAGTTGCGCAATCCCAGTCCGCCCCTCACGCCTTACCGGGTGGGCGATCCCGGCAAGCCGTTCCCGACCACGGACGCGCCCTTCAACGTGCTCGTGCTGGGACCCGCCGCCGACGGCGGCCCCTTGCTGCATGTCGCTGGCGACGCGCACATCCTCGGCCAAACCATGGGCAGCATGGACTTGACAATCGGTAAGGCGGGCTTTCACGGCACGGCGGAAGAAAATATCGCCGTCAAGCTCGGTCCGCTTGGCAAGGTCCGTATCAAGATGCTGGCCGTTGCCGACATCGGTGCCAGGCAGCAGAACGTCAGCCTGGTGGGCAATCTGGCCGGGCAAAAACTGGCGCTGGTGCTCTCGGGCGACTCGCTGGCGGTCGAACTGTCGGCCAGTTGCATCAATCCCTTCGAGATCAAGACCCGCGTCACCATCACACCCACCCTGGACATCGCCGACATCATGGAAGGGCAGGGCGGCGCCAGCGTCGATCCGTCCAAGTTGCAGAACTGCATAGGCAAGGACCTGGAAAAGGCACTCAACAAGGTCGCCAACGAGTACAAATCGATGGAAGGTTTCGGCGCCAAAAACGCGACAGCGGCCCTGAAACAGATCGACGACACGGCCAGGCAAGCCGAGAAGGCCGCCACGGACGCCTATAACCAGACCAAGAACGCGGCCCGCAAGAGCGCCAGCACGGTGTCCAACGGCGCCAGCCATGCCTTCAACGATGCGGGCAATGCCTTCAAGGGCATCGGCAAGAAGAAGAAACACAAAAAGGGGCCCGATCCCAGGTTTGCCGCCTCCGTGTTCGACTGGGATTATTATTACGACAACTATCCCGATGTGGTCAAGGCCGGCGTCGACCTGCCCACCCACTGGCAAGAGCACGGATTTCGCGAAGGCCGCCAGGGCGCGCCGGAATTTTCCGCCCGCTTCTACCGCGATCGTTATCTCGACGTGCAGCAACGCTGCAGCGCCACCGACTACGATTGCGTGCTCAAGCATTGGCTCGATGAAGGCATCGAAGAAGGGCGCCAGGGCAGCGCCAAGGTCAGCATTGCCAGTTATCTGCAGCGTTACAGCGACCTGCAAAATGCCTTCGGCAAGGATAATTTCCCGGACGCGCTCGACCACTGGATGAATTCCGGCGAAGGCGAAGGCCGCGATCCCGCTCCCGCCACCAGCGTGACCGGGCCGATCTATGGCGCGCAGTTGCTGGGCGGCGATGGCGGCGGCGCCTGGAGCGACGTGACGCAGTGCGCGGGTCAGCACGTGACAGGCTTCCGCCTGAAATGGGGCGACCAGGTGGGCGCCGTGCAGTTCCAGTACGGCGCGAACGGCTGGGCCCCCATGCAGGGCAACGGCAACGGCGACTGGCGCAGCACGGTCACGCTGGCCGCTGGCGAAACCATCACCCGCGTGGACTATCGCAGCGGTGATCGCGTCGATGCCCTGACCTTCATCAGCAACAAGGGCCGGCGCTTCGGCCCCTACGGCGGTGGCGGTGGCAGCCCAGGCACGTACCAGGCGTCGGCCGGACAGGTGCTCGGCTGCGTGGCTGGCCGCGCGGGCAAGCAGATCGATCGCTTGATGTTCTCGTCGACCGGGCCGCGGTAGGTGGGCGGCACTGGCCGGCGCTGGCGCTATCGATCGCATCGCCTCGCAACCGGATTTTTTGGCGCTTTCACGGTCATGGTGAAAGCGCCATTTTTTCCGCCGACCTGCCATCGGACAGGCCGCCCCAGCGCGTGTTTTTATTGGTGCTGACACGGGCGAGTGCTCAGATTCACTCAGATTGTTTCCTAATAGTAAGTGTTAATATTACTGGTTAAGAATTAATACTGAGAGTCAGTGGAATGAAATCCCTATTTTCTGGCGCGCTGCTGCCAATCGGCATGGCCGTGTGTGGTGCCGCCCTGGCGCAGACGGCGCCCACCGCCGGTTCGCTGACCCAGCAGATCGAACGCGAGCGGCCCCTTGCCACCGCCAGGGCGGCGCCGGACATCCGCGTCGAGCAGGCGGGCGCGCCGGCCATGCCGGCCACGGCCGGGCAAAAAATTGTCGTCAAGGCACTCCGCATCACGGGCGCGCAACTGTTTTCGGAAGCGCAATTGCTGGCCGTGACCGGCTGGCGGGGCGAAACGGCCTTGACCCTGGCCGAACTGCGGGCGATGGCCTCGACGATGTCCGCCTTTTATCGCCAAAACGGTTATTTCCTGGCCCAGGCCTATCTGCCGGCGCAGGATATCCGCGACGGGGTGGTGAGCTTCGCCGTGCTCGAGGGCCGCTACGGCGACGTCAGCCTGCGCAACCAGTCCGCCGTCGGCGATGACGTGGCGAAGAAGCTGCTGGTCGGCCTGGCGCGCGGCGACGCCGTCGCCATCGGTCCGCTCGAGAGCCGGGTGCTGCTGCTGGGCGACCTGCCGGGCGTGATCGTCAAATCGACGCTGGTGCCGGGCGCCTCGGTGGGGGCGTCCGACCTGATCGTGGACTTGCTGCCGGGCCCGCGGGTGTCGGGCAGCATCGATGCCGACAACCAGGGCAACCGCTACACGGGCGCCAATCGCCTGGGCGCTTCGCTGCAGATCAACAATCCCAGCGGTGCTGGCGACGTGATCAGCGTGCGCGCCCTGACGTCGGCGGCGGACATGCACTACGGCCGCCTGGCCTACCAGCGGCCCCTGGGGCGCGCCACGGCAGGGCTGGCCTATTCGCGCATGGACTACCGGCTGGGCCAGGATTTCGCCAGTTTGCAGGCGAGCGGCGTGGCCACCATTGCCAGCCTGTATGGCAGCTACCCCTTGCTGCGCTCGCGCACGAGCAATCTGACGGCCCAGTTGCACCTGGACGACAAGCGCTTTCGCGACCGCGCCGACGCGGCAGGCACGCGCACGGACAAGGATGCCCGCGTGGCCATCGCCAGTCTGAACGGCGAGGCCCGCGATGAAGGCGGCGCGACCAGCTACACGCTTTCCTGGAACCGCGGCATCGTCGACATCGCCAGCGCGGCGGCGCGGGCGGCCGACGCGGCGACGGTGCGCACCGATGGCCGCTACAACAAGCTGTCGCTGAGCGCGACCCACCTGCAACAACTGAGCGACAGCGTGGCATTGTATGGGGCCGTGAACGGCCAGGTGGCCTCGAAAAACCTCGACGCGTCCGAAAAAATGGGCCTGGGCGGCACAGGCGGCGTGCGCGCCTACCCGTCCGGCGAAGCCTACGGCGATCAAGGCTACGTGCTCAACCTGGAAGCGCGCGCGTTGCTGCCGGTGGTGGCGGGCGTACCGGGCCGCCTCACCGTGATCGGCTTTGTCGATCACGGCAGCGTGATGGCCAACAAGCAGCCTTGGACGAGCGGCAACAACCGCCGCAGCCTGTCCGGCGCCGGGCTGGGCCTGACCTGGGCCGCGTTCGGCCGGCTGGCCCTGAGCGCCAGCATCGCCAGCAAACTGGGCAATTCGCCCGCCACCTCGGCGCCCGACACGGGCCGCCGTATCTGGGTTCAAGCCGTCACGTATTTCTGATCGCGCCATCCTCACCGCCGCCATCGCGGCCGTGAGCGCTCACCCCGACGTCATCGCACCCACCAGTTACCAGGACTACCACCATGAACCACATCTACCGCTCGATCTGGAGTGAAAAGACCGGCACCTTCGTCGCAGTTTCGGAAAACACCAACAACGGCGGCAAGAGCGCCACCGGTGGTGGCGGCGTGGTGGTGGGGGCGGGCTTTGTCCTGAAAGCGCTGGCGGCGTCGCTGCTGATGGCCTTCGGCGGGCAGACGCTCGCCGGGCCCGTCGGTGGCGTGGTGGTGGCCGGCAGCGCCACCATCGGCAGTGGTGCGGGCACCACCACGATCACCCAGGGCAGCCAGAACGTGGCGCTGAACTGGCAAAGTTTTAATATCGCCAAGGGCGAGGCGGTCAATTTCGTCCAGCCCAACAGCCAGGCCGTGGCGCTCAACCGGGTGCTGGGCGCGGACCCGTCGAGCATCCTGGGCAGCCTGTCCGCCAACGGCAAGGTGTTCCTGGTCAATCCGAACGGCATCCTGTTCGGGCGCGGCGCCTCCGTCAACGTGGGCGGGCTGGTGGCGTCGACGCTGAACCTGTCCGACAGCGATTTTCTGGCGGGGCGCTATAAATTTTCCGGCACCAGCAGCGCCGCAGTGCGCAACGAGGGCAGCATCAACGCCGACGGCGGCTACGTGGCGCTGCTGGGCGCGGCCGTGTCGAACCAGGGCACCATCAACGCCCGGCTGGGCACGGTGGCGCTGGCCGCCGGCACGGCCATTACGCTCGACGTGGCCGGCGATGGCCTGATCAACGTGTCGGTCGAGCGCGGCGCCCTCGACGCGCTGGTCGAGAACGGCGGCCTGGTCCAGGCCGATGGCGGCCAGGTGCTGCTGACGGCGCAGGCGGCGGGCGACTTGCTGCACACGGCCGTCAACAACAGCGGCGTGATCCAGGCGCACACCATCGAGGAACACCAGGGCGGCATCCGCCTGCTCGGTGATATGCAAAGCGGCACAGTCACGGCGGGCGGCACGCTCGACGCCAGCGCCCCCCAGGGCGGCAATGGCGGCTTCATCGAGACTTCGGCGGCCCGCGTCAAGATGGCCGACGAGCTGCATGTGACGACCAGCGCGGCCAAAGGCGCCACCGGCCGCTGGCTGATCGACCCGCAGGATTACACCATCGCCGCAGCGGGCGGCGATATCACTGGCGCCCAGCTGGCGACCCAGTTGCTCACTACCGATGTGATCATCGAGAGCGTGGCCGGTCACAACCTCAATCCCGGCGCAGGCGATATCCATATCAATGACAGCGTGTCCTGGAGCGCCAACAAGCTGACCTTGAATGCCCAAAACAACATCAACGTCAACGCCAACCTGAACGCGTCGGCCGACGCCAGCCTGGCACTGGAATTTGGCCAGCAGGCAGCATACCCGCACAATGCCAGCCGCGTGGTGTTCACGGGCGGCACCATCAACCTGCCCGCCGGCACCAGCAACTTCACCACCAGGCTGGGGGTCGATGGCCCCGTCAAAGCGTACACCGTGCTCACCAGCCTGGGCCAGGCGGGCAGCGCCACTGGCACCGATTTGCAGGGCATGCAGCCCTATGCCCCGGATAGCGTCACCTCCGTCAACTATGTATTGGGGGCCGATATCGACGCCAGCGCCACTGCGGGCTGGTTGGGCGGCGCAGGCTTCATGCCTTTCTCGCGCCTGGAGACCACCTTCGACGGTTTGGGCCATACCATCAGCAATCTCACCATCAACCGGCAGACGAGCGGCAGGCCGATCGGCATGTTTGGTGAAATTGATCGCAACGCCGTCGTGCAAAATCTGCGCCTGGTGGGCGCCAGCATCACGGGCAACCTCGATGATATGCCCCAGTACAGGGGCGAAGTGGGCATCGTGGCCGGCAGAAATTTCGGCACCATCCACAACGTCGAGGTCAGCGGCGTGGTCACGGGTGCTGCCAATGTGGGTGGCTTGGTGGGCAGTAATCGTGGCATTGTCAGCGATAGTAGGGCGACCGGCACGGTCACTGGCGCCAGCAGCGTTGGTGGCCTGGCCGGGGGCAGCAATGGCACCATCACCAATAGCCATGCGCTTGCCGTCGTGACGGGCGACAGCCATGTCGGTGGGCTGGTGGGTGCGAACTCCAATTTCATCGAAGCGAGCGATGCCAGCGGCGCGGTGAGCGGCTCCTGGAAGGCAGGGGGGCTGGTCGGATCGAACGATGGCGGCACCATCCTCAACAGCGCCGCCAGCGGCAACGTCAGCGGCGGTGGCGGCGATGCCATTGGTGGACTGGTGGGCTCGAGTGCCGGCGGCAGCATCAGCACCAGCCACGCCACCGGCACCGTGACGGCGCCCGGCAACGGCACAGGTGTTGGCGGCCTGGTCGGCCAGATGATCAGCGGCACCATCAACACCAGTTACGCCACCGGCACCGTGACGGCGACGGGCGCCGATGTTGGCGGCCTGATCGGCGCGATGCACGATCGCGCCAGCCTGGTCAACAGCTACGCCACCGGCGATGTCATCAGTTCGGGCAATAACGCTGGCGGCCTGGTGGGCTTGATCGATGGCGATCAGGGCGGTCAATTATTCACTGTGCTCAACAGCACTGTCAGCGCCAGTTATAGCGCCGGTAATGTCATAGGCAGAAGCAACGTGGGTGGCATTGTCGGAACGAATTATGGCGTCGTCGACACAGTGTACGCGGTCGGCGCGGTCACGGGCGTGAGCAATGTCGGCGCGATGGCTGGCGAGGCGAAGGGCAACCTGGCTGGCGTGTTCAACTCCAGCGTCAATCCCGGTCTGGGCGCCGCCGGCGCCCAGACCGACAATATCACTGTCGCCGCCACCGGCTTGACCAGCGGGCAGATGCAAACGGCCAGCAACTTTGTCGGCTTTGTGTTTACGAGCACCCCTGGCGCCATTGGCAACAATTGGGTGCTGGTCGATGGCGCCGGCTCCTTGAACAATAGCGCCGGCGCCTTCGGCGCCACGCGGCCCATGCTGGCGTCGGAATACGCGACGCGCATCGGCAACGCCCACCAGTTGCAATTGATGGCCATGAATCTGACGGCAAGCTACACGCTGGCGAACAATATCGATGCCTCGGCAAGCGGTCGCAGCGGCGCCGATGTCTGGGGCAGCGCCGGCTTCGTGCCGATCAAAGGGGCGTACTTCGACCAGGGTACGTGCCAGTGCATTGTCCCGGCGCCGTTCGCGGGCAGCTTCGACGGGATTGGCCATACCATCAGCGGCCTGACGATCAGGCAGGCCGGCGACGAAACGGGCCTGTTCGGCCGCTTGCAGGGCGGCACCGTGCAAAACGTGGGACTGGTGGGCGCCAGCGTGAGCGGTGCCGGTTCTGTCGGCGGCCTGGTCGGCTATAACGATTCTGGCGCGATCAGCAACAGCTACGTCAGCGGCACTGTCGCGGGCGTCAGCGCCGTCGGTGGCCTGGTCGGCACCAACGCCGGCACGATCACCGGCAGCTACGCCACCGGCGCCGTCAGTGGCAGCGAAAAAATCGGCGGCATGGTCGGCATCAATGCAGGCATCATCCGCGAAAGTTACGCCAACGCTGCGGTGCACGGCAACGAGAGGGTGGGTGGGCTGGCGGGCGAAAATGCCAGCGTCATCATCTACAGCTATGCCAGCGGCGCCGTGAGCGGTGACAATGCTGTGGGCGGCTTCGCGGGCACCAACAACGGTACCGTCGCCAACAATTACTGGGACATCAGCGCCTCCGGCCAGAGCAGCAGTACCTCCGCCCAGAGCAGCAGTGCGGCCGGCACCGGCTTGACGACGGCGCAGATGCGCACGGCCGCCAGCTTCGAGGGATTTCAATTTACCAGCATCCCTGGCGCGATGGGCAATCAATGGGTGATGGTCGATGTCGACGGCACCTTGAACAACGCCGGCGGGGCGCTGGGCGCCACCCGGCCCATGTTGGCCTCGGAATACGCGTCGACCATCAACAACGTCCACCAGTTGCAGTTGGTGAGCATGAATCTGACCACGCGTTACGTGCTGGCGAACGACATCAGCGCCGCCGCCACGGGCGCCGGCAAGGACGTGTGGCTGGGCAGCGGCTTTGTACCGCTGGGAAATGCCGACAAAAAATTCACGGGCTCCCTGTACGGCGGCGACCGTACCATCGGTGCACTGACCATCAACCGCCCCGGCATCGAGAACACCGGCCTGTTTGGCTATCTCGGCAAGGGCGCCATCGTGCAAAACCTGCGCCTGGCCGCCGTGAATATCAGCGGTGGCGAGGCGACCGGCGCCCTGGCCGGGCGCATCGACGAGGCCCTGGTCACGGGCAGCGGTGCCAGCGGCGTGCTCAGCGGTAGCGATCAGAACGTTGGCGGCCTGGTCGGTTACAGCGACCATGGCAGCATCAGCAACAGCGATGCCAGTGTCAGCGTGACCGGCGTGGGCGCCAATATTGGCGGCCTGATCGGCGCGATGCAGGGTGGGGTGGTCGATCGCAGCTTTGCCGACGGGACAGTCGGCAGCACGGTCGGCAACGAGGCGAGCCGGGTCGGCGGCCTGGTCGGCGCCAACCTGGGTGGCGCCATCGGCAACAGCTACGCCAGCGGCGCGGCAAGCGGACTGGCCACTGTTGGCGGGCTGGTCGGCATCAGCGTCGGCGGCACCATCAACAACAGCTATGCCAGCGGCACTGCCAGCGGCTACACCATTGGCAATAACAGGGACGCGGTCAACAACATCGGCGGCCTGGTGGGTCTCGTCAGCGGCGGCGCCCTGAGCAATGTCTACGCCACCGGCAACGCCAGTGGCGGCAGTGCCGTCGGTGGCCTGGTGGGAACGTTTGCGCGGGGCACCGGCCTGGCGACGCTGACGAACAGTTACGCCAGCGGCACGGTGAGCGGCACCAGCACGGTTGGCGGTCTGGTGGGCGGCAACTTTGGCACGATTTCCAACAGCTATTTCGACAGCACCGTCAATCCGTCGCTGGAGATCGCTGCGATCAACATGCAAACGATCGATTCGAACAGTCGGGGCCTGACGAGCACGCAGATGCGCGACGCCGCCAGCTTTACGGGCTTTGCGTTCAGCACCCAGCCGGGGGCGACCGGCAATGCCTGGGTGCTTGTCAATGTCGACGGGACCTTGAACAATCGCTACGAGATGGTGGGCGCCACGCGGCCCATGCTGGCATCGGAATACACGACCAGGATCGGCAATGCGCACCAGTTGCAGCTGATGAACATGAACCTTGATGCCAGCTATACCCTGGCAAACAATATCAATGCGGCCGCCACTGGCACCAGCGCCGACGTCTGGTTCGATGGCGGCTTTGTTCCCGTGGGCGGCCGCGCCGATGTCACGCTCGATTACCGGCGGTTCCAGCGCAGTTTTGACGGCCTCGGGCACACCATCAGCGGGCTGACCATCAGCCGGCCTGAGCGCGACAGTGTCGGCCTGTTCGGCTGGCTTGGCACCGGCGCCATCGTGCAAAACGTCGGGCTGGTGGGCGGCAGCATGAGCGCGGCCTACAACACCGGCGCGCTGGCGGGACAAAGCAAGTCGGCGATGTTGAGCAATACGTCCAGCTCGGCGGCCGTGAGCGGCGTGTCTGAAGGTGTCGGTGGACTGGTCGGTTACAGCAACGGTGGCGCCGTCTACAACAGCCACGCCAGCGGCACGGTGTCGGGCACCAGCCGCGTCGGCGGGCTGCTTGGGATAGTCGATTCTTTTGCGGTCATCGCCAACAGTAGCGCCAGCGGTAGCGTCAGCGGCCAGCATGACGGCATCGGCGGCCTGATCGGAGCGGTCGATTCCAGCTTTCTCATCAACAGCCATGCCACCGGCGCCGTGATCGGCGGCGGCGATCAGATCGGTGGGCTGGTCGGCTACGGCAGTCAGAGCACCATTGACCGCAGCGACGCCAGCGGCGCCGTCAGCGGCAGCGGCACGGTGGGCGGCCTGATGGGATACAACCGCTATGGCGTGGTCAGCAACAGCCACGCCAGCGGCACCGTCAGCGGCGCGCAGAGCCGGGTCGGCGGCCTGATCGGTGATTCTGAATGGGTTGACGGCGCGGCCAACGTCACCACGATCAGCAACAGTTACGCCAGCGGCGCGGTGACGGGGGCCAGCGAGGTCGGTGGACTGCTGGGTAACAATACTCTCGGCAATCTGAACAACACCTACGCCAGCGGCGCGGTCACGGCGACCGGCGTCAACGCCGGCGGACTGGTGGGACACAGCCAGAGTGGCTCGATCAGCAACAGTTACGCCACCGGTGCCGTGGCGGGCAACGACGGCGTCGGTGGATTGGTTGGCCGATTCGACGGCCAGGGCGGCATCTACCAAACCTATGCCTCTGGCGCGGTGTCGAGCATTGGTGCAGTAGCTGGCGGACTGGTGGGATCCGCCACTGAAGCCACTATTCAATACGGCTATTGGAATGCTGACGGTTTTAGTGGCAACGGGGTCGGTGAAGGCGACGTGTCCGGCACGTCGGGGCTGACTTCGAGCGCCATGCTTACGTATGGCAACTTTACTGGTTTCAACTTCATCGATACCCATGGCGCCTCCGTTAATGGCGGCAATGACTGGGTACTGGTCAATGTCGATGGCACCCTCAACAACAGCAATTCGATGTTGGGCGCCACGCGCCCGATGCTGGCGTCCGAGTATGCCACCACGATCAGCAATGCCCACCAACTGCAGTTGATGAGCATGGACCTGGGCGCCCAATACACGCTGGCCAAAGACATCGACGCCGCCGGCACCGGCCGCGCCACCGATGTGTGGTCGGACACGTTTGTCCCGGTCGGCGGCCAGGCGGGCAAATTCACCGGTTCCTTCGATGGCCAGGGACACACCATCAGCGGCCTGACCATCACCCGGCCAAAGACCGACTATGCGGGCCTGTTCGGCCAGGCCGGCGACGGTGCCATTGTGCGCAATGTCGACCTGGTCGGGCTCAGCGTCACCGGGCGCGAGAATACCGGCGGACTGGTCGGCTTGCTGCAAAGCGGCACGATCAGCAACAGCACTGTCAGTGGTCTGGTCAAGGGCGGCATGATCAATGTGGGTGGCCTGGTTGGCAATCTCGACGGGAGTACGGTCAGCAACAGCCACGCCAACGTCGCGGTGACGGGCACGTCCAACGTGGGCGGGCTGCTGGGCACTGTCGATGGCAGCACGATCGACCACAGCGGCGCCAGCGGCGCGGTGGAAGGCAGCAATAATGTGGCTGGACTGGCCGGCTACCTTGGTGCCAGCACGCTCAGCAGCAGCCACGCCAGCGGCACGGTGGGCGGGCAAGAGAACGTCGGCGGGCTGATTGGCCAGAATTACTCCGATAGCGCTGTCAGCACCAGCTACGCCAGCGGCGCGGTGAGCGGCATGAGCAATGTTGGCGGCCTGGTCGGAAAAAACGATGGTAGCGTCAGAAACAGCTACGCCGCCGGCACCGTCAACGCGCAATACCAGGTCGGCGGGCTCATCGGAACGAATCAGGGCACCATCAGCAACACCTACGCCACTGGCGCGGTCAACGGTAATTATCAGGTCGGCGGCCTGGTCGGAAATCACGAGGGCCAGATCAGCAATAGCTATTCTACCGGCGCAGTCATCGGTGCTCACGAAGTCGGCGGCCTGGTCGGGACAAATAACGGCTCGGTGAGCGGCAGCTTCTGGGACACGACGACGTCTGGCCAGATCAACTCTGCTGGCGTAGTCGGCATGTCGACGGCCGACATGCACAGCCTTGCCAGTTTCACCGCTCGCGAGTGGGATCTGACGAGTACCTGGATCATCTACGACGGCCACACCGCGCCCTTGCTGCGCTCTTTCATGACGGCATTGACCGTATCGGCCGTCAATGTCAGCAAATCGTATGACGGCCTGACCTATGCCGGCAACAACGGCGTGCGCTATTCGACGGCCACCGATGGCCGCTTGCTGGGCCTCGACGGGATCAGTTACACCGGCAATGCGCAAGGCGCCAAGAATGCCGGTGGGTACGGCATCAGCGCGAGCGGGCTGTACTCGACACAGGATGGTTACGCCATCACCTATGCCGACGGCGTGCTGGCGGTCAATAAATCGACCTTGACGGGCATCGCCAGCGCTTCGAATAAAGCTTACGACGGCAACACCAGCGCCGATGTCGGCTTCGCGATCGTGGCCGGGCTGGCCGTCGGCGAAACCCTCCACGCCAGCGGCACCGGCACCTTCAATAGCAAGGATGTGGCGGGCGCCAACCTGGTTACCGTCAATAGCACTATTTTGACGAACGGCAACAATGGCCTTGCCAGTAACTACCGCCTGGCCAGCGGTCAGAAGGCGCAGGCATACATCACCCCGAAAGAGCTGACGGCGACGGCGACGGCGCCCGATAAAGTCTATGACGGCAACGCCGTCGCGACGGCGAGCCTGGAGATGCACGGTCTGGTGGGGACGGAAATGCTGGCGAGCACGAACAGCGCCAGTTTCATCACGAAGGACGTGTCGACACTCAATGGCGTCATCGTCGACAGCATCACGCTGTCCGATGGCGTCAATGGTATTAACAATGGCCTGGTGTCCAACTACAGCCTGGCCAGCGGCCAGACGGCCGTGGCGAAGATCACCGCGAAAGAACTGACGGCGACGGCAACGGCGCTCAATAAAGTCTATGACGGCAACACCGTCGCGACGGCGAGCCTGAACCTGCTTGGCCTGGTCGATGGAGAAACGCTGGCGAGCACGACCAGCGCCAGCTTCAACAGCAAGAACGTGCTGGCGGCCAGTGCAGTGACCGTCAACGGCATCACCCTGGCCGATGGCGTCAATGGCATCAATGGCGTCAACAATGGCCTGGCGTCGAACTACAGCCTGGCCAGCGGCCAGACGGCCGTGGCGAAGATCACCGCGAAAGAACTGACGGCGACGGCAACGGCGCTCAATAAAGTCTATGACGGCAACACCGTCGCGACGGCGAGCCTGAACCTGCTTGGACTGGTCGATGGAGAAACGCTGGCGAGCACGAACAGCGCCAGCTTCAACAGCAAGAACGTGCTGGCGGCCAGTGCAGTGACCGTCAACGGCATCACGCTGGTCGATGGCGTCAATGGTATTAACAATGGCCTGGCGTCGAACTACAGCCTGGCCAGCGGCCAGACGGCGGTGGCGAAGATCACCGCGAAAGAACTGACGGCGACGGCAACGGCGCTCAATAAAGTCTATGACGGCAACACCGTCGCAACGGCGAGCCTGAACCTGCTTGGCCTGGTCGATGGAGAAACGCTTTCGAGCACGAACAGCGCCAGCTTCAACAGCAAGAACGTGCTGGCGGCCAGTGCAGTGACCGTCAACGGCATCACGCTGGTCGATGGCGTCAACGGCATTAATAATGGCCTGGCGTCGAACTACAGCCTGGCCAGCGGCCAGACGGCCGTGGCGAAGATCACCGCGAAAGAACTGATGGCGACGGCGACGGCGCTCAATAAAGTCTATGACGGCAACGCCGTCGCGACGGCGAGCCTGAGCCTGCTTGGCCTGGTCGATGGAGAAACGCTGGCGAGCACGAACAGCGCCAGCTTCAACAGCAGGAACGTGCTGGCGGCCAGTGCAGTGACCGTCAACGGCATCACCCTGGTCGATGGCGTCAACGGCATTAATAATGGCCTGGCGTCCAACTACAGCCTGGCCAGCGGCCAGACGGCCGTGGCGAAGATCACCGCGAAAGAACTGATGGCGACGGCGACGGCGCTCAATAAAGTCTATGACGGCAACGCCGTCGCGACGGCGAGCCTGAGCCTGCTTGGCCTGGTCGATGGAGAAACGCTGGCGAGCACGAACAGCGCCAGCTTCAACAGCAAGAACGTGCTGGCGGCCAGTGCAGTAACCGTCAACGGCATCACGCTGGCCGATGGCGTCAATGGCGTCAATGGCGTCAACAATGGCCTGGCGTCGAACTACAGCCTGGCCAGCGGCCAGACGGCCGTGGCGAAGATCACCGCGAAAGAACTGATGGCGACGGCGACGGCGCTCAATAAAGTCTATGACGGCAACGCCGTCGCGACGGCGAGCCTGAGCCTGCTTGGCCTGGTCGATGGAGAAACGCTTTCGAGCACGAACAGCGCCAGCTTCAACAGCAAGAACGTGCTGGCGGCCAGTGCAGTGACCGTCAACGGCATCACGCTGGTCGATGGCGTCAATGGCGTCAACAATGGCCTGGCGTCGAACTACAGCCTGGCCAGCGGCCAGACGGCCGTGGCGAAGATCACCGCGAAAGAACTGACGGCGACGGCAACGGCGCTCAATAAAGTCTATGACGGCAACACCGTCGCAACGGCGAGCCTGAGCCTGCTTGGCCTGGTCGATGGAGAAACGCTGGCGAGCACGAACAGCGCCAGCTTCAACAGCAAGAACGTGCTGGCGGCCAGTGCAGTGACCGTCAACGGCATCACGCTGGCCGATGGCGTCAATGGCGTCAACAATGGCCTGGCGTCGAACTACAGCCTGGCCAGCGGCCAGACGGCCGTGGCGAAGATCACCGCGAAAGAACTGACGGCGACGGCGACGGCGCTCAATAAAGTCTATGACGGCAACACCGTCGCGACGGCGAGCCTGAACCTGCTTGGCCTGGTCGATGGAGAAACGCTTTCGAGCACGAACAGCGCCAGCTTCAACAGCAAGAACGTGCTGGCGGCCAGTGCAGTGACCGTCAACGGCATCACGCTGGTCGATGGCGTCAATGGCATCAACAATGGCCTGGCGTCCAACTACAGCCTGGCCAGCGGCCAGACGGCCGTGGCGAAGATCACCGCGAAAGAACTGACGGCGACGGCAACGGCGCTCAATAAAGTCTATGACGGCAACGCCGTCGCGACGGCGAGCCTGAACCTGCTTGGCCTGGTCGATGGAGAAACGCTGGCGAGCACGACCAGCGCCAGCTTCAACAGCAAGAACGTGCTGGCGGCCAGTGCAGTGACCGTCAACGGCATCACGCTGGCCGATGGCGTCAATGGCGTCAACAATGGCCTGGCGTCGAACTACAGCCTGGCCAGCGGCCAGACGGCCGTGGCGAAGATCACCGCGAAAGAACTGACGGCGACGGCGACGGCGCTCAATAAAGTCTATGACGGCAACGCCGTCGCGACGGCGAGCCTGAGCCTGCTTGGCCTGGTCGATGGAGAAACGCTTTCGAGCACGAACAGCGCCAGCTTCAACAGCAAGAACGTGCTGGCGGCCAGTGCAGTGACCGTCAACGGCATCACGCTGGTCGATGGCGTCAATGGCATTAATAATGGCCTGGCGTCGAACTACAGCCTGGCCAGCGGCCAGACTGCGGCGGCGACGATTGCCGCCAAGGCCCTCACGGCAACGGCTGGCGCATCGAACAAGACCTACGACGGCACCACGACCGCCGCAGCGATTCTTGGCATCACGGGTGGCCTGGTGGGCACCGAAACGGTGGGCGCCACCGGCGCTGCCACGTTCAACAGCAAGGACGTACTGAGTGCTAACGTGGTGACCGTCAACAGCACCGCGTTAGCAGACGGCAGCAACGGCGGCCTTGCCAGCAACTACAGTCTGGCCAGCGGCCAGACGGCGGCAGCGACGATTGCGGCCAAAGCCTTGACGGCAACGGCTGGCGCATCGAACAAGACCTACGACGGCACCACGACCGCTAGTGCCGGATTGACCGTTGCCAGTGGCCTGGTGGGCACTGAGACGGTCACTGCCACCGGCGCTGCCACGTTCAACAGCAAGGACGTACTGAGTGCTAACGTGGTGACCGTCAACAGCACCGCGTTAGCAGACGGCAGCAACGGCGGCCTTGCCAGCAACTACAGCCTGGCCAGTGGCCAGACGGCGGCAGCAACGATTGCCGCCAAGGCCCTCACGGCAACGGCTGGCGCATCGAACAAGACCTACGACGGCACCACGACCGCCGCAGCGATTCTTGGCATCACGGGTGGCCTGGTGGGCACCGAAACGGTGGGCGCCACCGGCGCTGCCACGTTCAACAGCAAGGACGTACTGAGTGCTAAGCTGGTGACCGTCAACAGCACCGCGCTGGCAGACGGCAGCAACGGCGGCCTGGCCAGCAACTACAGTCTGGCCAGCGGCCAGACGGCAGCAGCGACGATTGCGGCCAAAGCCTTGACGGCAACGGCTGGCGCATCGAACAAGACCTACGACGGCACCACGGCCGCTAGTGCCGGATTGACCGTTGCCGGTGGCCTGGTGGGCACTGAGACAGTCACCGCCACCGGCGCTGCCACGTTCAACAGCAAGGACGTGTTGAACGCCAAGCTGGTGACGGTCAACAGCACCGCGCTGGCCGACGGCAGCAACGGCGGCCTGGCCAGCAACTACAGCCTGGCCAGCGGCCAGACGGCAGCAGCGACGATTGCGGCCAAAGCCTTGACGGCAACGGCTGGCGCGTCCAACAAGACATATGACGGCACCTCGACCGCCGCAGCGATCCTTGGCATCACGGGTGGCCTGGTAGCCAATGAAACAGTCACCGCCACGGGCGGCGCGACTTTCAATAGCAAGGATGTCCTGAGCGCCAACCTGGTGACTGTCAACAGCACCGCGCTGGCCGACGGCAGCAACGGCGGCCTGGCCAGCAACTACCGCCTGGCCAGCGGCCAGACGGCAGCTGCGACGATCGCCGCCAAAGCATTGACGGCGACAGCTGGCGCGTCGAACAAGACCTACGATGGCACCACGACCGCCGCAGCGATTCTGGGCATCACGGGCGGCCTGGTGGGTACGGAAACCGTCACTGCTACCGGCGACGCGACGTTCAACAGCAAGGACGTACTGAACGCCAATCGGGTGACTGTCAACGGCACCGTCCTGTCGAACGGCAGCAACGGCGGCCTGGCCAGCAACTACAGCCTGGCCAGCGGCCAGACGGCGGCAGCGACGATTGCCGCCAAAGCATTGACGGCGACGGCTGGCGCATCCAATAAAACCTACGATGGCACCACGACCGCCGCAGCGATTCTGGGCATCACGGGTGGCCTGGTGGGCACGGAAACCGTCACTGCTACCGGCGACGCGACGTTCAACAGCAAGGACGTACTGAACGCCAATCGGGTGACTGTCAACGGCACCGTCCTGTCGAACGGCAGCAACGGCGGCCTGGCCAGTAACTACAGCCTGGCCAGCGGCCAGACGGCAGCTGCGACGATCGCCGCCAAAGCCTTGACGGCAACGGCGGGCGCGTCCAACAAGACCTACGATGGCACCACGACCGCCGCTGCGATTCTGGGCATCACGGGTGGCCTGGTGGGCACGGAAACCGTCACTGCTACCGGCGACGCGACGTTCAACAGCAAGGACGTACTGAACGCCAATCGGGTGACTGTCAACGGCACCGTCCTGTCGAACGGCAGCAACGGCGGCCTGGCCAGTAACTACAGCCTGGCCAGCGGCCAGACGGCGGCAGCAACGATTGCCGCCAAAGCATTGACGGCGACAGCTGGCGCGTCGAACAAGACCTACGATGGCACCACGACCGCCGCAGCGATTCTTGGGATCACGGACGGCCTGGTGGGCACGGAAACAGTCACTGCTACCGGCGGCGCGACGTTCAACAGCAAGGATGTGTTGACCGCCAATTTGGTGACTATCAACAGCACCGTCCTGGCTGAAGGCAGCAACGGCGGCCTGGCCAGCAACTACAGCCTGGCCAGCGGCCAGACGGCAGCAGCGACGATTGCCGCCAAGGCCCTGACGGCGACGGCTGGCGCATCCAATAAAACCTACGATGGCACCACGACCGCCGCTGCGATCCTTGGCATCACGGGCGGCTTGGTAGCTAATGAAATAGTCACCGCCACGGGCGGCGCCACGTTCAATAGCAAGGATGTCCTGAGCGGCAACCTGGTGACTGTCAACAGCACCGCGCTGGCCGACGGCAGCAACGGCGGCCTGGCCAGCAACTACAGCCTGGCCAGCGGCCAGACGGCGGCAGCAACGATTGCCGCCAAAGCATTGACGGCGACAGCTGGCGCGGCCAACAAGACCTATGATGGCAACACGACCGCCGCAGCGATTCTGGGCATCACGGGTGGCCTGGTGGGCACGGAAACAGTCACTGCCACCGGCGACGCGACGTTCAACAGCAAGGACGTACTGAACGCCAATCGGGTGACTGTCAGCGGCACCGTCCTGTCGAACGGCAGCAACGGCGGCCTGGCCAGCAACTACAGCCTGGCCAGCGGCCAGACGGCAGCAGCAACGATTGCCGCCAAAGCATTGACGGCGACAGCTGGCGCGGCCAACAAGACCTATGATGGCAACACGACCGCCGCAGCGATTCTGGGCATCACGGGTGGCCTGGTGGGCACGGAAACAGTCACTGCCACCGGCGACGCGACGTTCAACAGCAAGGACGTACTGAACGCCAATCGGGTGACTGTCAGCGGCACCGTCCTGTCGAACGGCAGCAACGGCGGCCTGGCCAGCAACTACAGCCTGGCCAGCGGCCAGACGGCAGCTGCGACGATTGCCGCCAAAGCATTGATGGCGACAGCTGGCGCGTCCAACAAGACCTACGATGGCAGTGCAATTGCTATCGCCGGACTGACGGTTGCCAGTGGCCTGGTCGGTACCGAAACAGTCACCGCCACCGGCGCTGCCACGTTCAACAGCAAGGATGTGTTGACCGCCAACCTGGTGACTGTCAACAGCACCGCGCTGGCCGACGGCAGCAACGGCGGCCTGGCCAGCAACTACAGCCTGGCCAGCGGCCAGACGGCGGCAGCAACGATTGCCGCCAAGGCCCTGACGGCGACGGCTGGCGCGTCGAACAAGACCTACGATGGCACCACGACCGCCGCAGCAATTCTTGGAATCACGGGTGGCCTGGTGGGCACGGAAACAGTTACTGCTACCGGTGCTGCCACGTTCAACAGCAAGGATGTCCTGAGCGCCAACCTGGTGACTGTCAACGGCACCGCGCTGGCCGACGGCAGCAACGGCGGCCTGGCCAGCAACTACAGCCTGGCCAGCGGCCAGACGGCGGCAGCGACGATAGCGGCCAAGTCCCTGACGGCGACGGCTGGCGCATTGAGCAAAACCTACGATGGCACCACGACCGCCGCAGCGATCCTGGGCATCACGGGCGGCCTGGTGGGCACTGAAACGGTGAGCGCTACCGGCGCGGCTACTTTCAACAGCAAGGATGTCTTGGGCGCGACGCAAGTGACCGTCAACAGCACCGCGCTGGCCGACGGCAGCAACGGCGGCCTGGCCAGCAACTACAGCCTGACCAGTGGCCAGACGGCGGCAGCGACGATTGCCGCCAAAACCTTGACGGCGACGGCTGGCGCGTCGAACAAAACCTACGATGGCACCACCACCGCCGCAGCAATTGTGGGCATCACGGGCGGCCTGGTGGGCACTGAAACGGTGAGCGCCACCGGCTCTGCCACGTTTAACAGCAAGGATGTACTGAACGCCAATCTGGTGACCGTCAACAGCACCGCGCTGGCCGACGGCAGCAACGGCGGCCTGGCCAGCAACTACAGTCTGGCCAGCGGCCAGACGGCGGCAGCGACGATTGCCCCCAAGGCCTTGACCATCA
>NZ_JAFCXL010000037.1:0-27034 GCF_049898325.1 Massilia sp. DWR3-1-1
CCATCCTCCGGCTCCCATACAACGGGTGGCGCGTGAATTCTTCGTCTATCAGCGAGCAAAGATTCAACTCGTCGTCGGGGAGCGTTAGGGCTCGGGGGCGATAAACCGTCGCCCTGGAGACGCCGGCCAGCTCGCACTGGCGCGACAGCGGTATCTCGTCACCGGCCTCGACCCATGCCAACCGCACCGCGCCGCTTACAGGCCGGACTTTTTTTTAAGCCAGTCCAATTCCATCTTGAGACGCCCGATCTCGCCATACAGCCGATCCTCGTCGTCCTGCGCCGTCACTGCCTTCGGACCGCGCTTGCCCTCGAAAAGCGTGCCCACGCTGGCCAATATTTCCTTCTTCCACTGACTCACCATTACCGGGTGCACGCCATGCTGCTGCGCGATCTCATTCACTGTCTTCAATCCGCGCACGGCTTCAAGACCGACCTTCCCCTTGAACTCCGCGCTATGCACTTTCCGTTTCTTCGCTTCCGCCATTTGCTGCAATCCTCCAGTGAGGACCATAGCTTAAACTGCTGTCTCAAATCGTGGGTCCACTATACTCTTGCAATGAATAAACTACCCTGTATTGAGGATCGCCATCGGCACGGCAGAGGAAATCGAAATACCTCCCTGGCCCAATCCGACCGAATCGCCGCTCATCATCGAGCACCTGCGGAGCATTCGGAGGGACAGAACCAAATTAAGCGGCTCGAGGAGATGCTGAACTGCCCGCTGTTCTTGCGCGACCGGCGCGCTGCGTCTAAGGGCCGCGGGCGAACGGCGGAAAGTGTCAAACTATTTGAGACATATTTTATAAATAGTTTAGTGAGTAATTTTGGCGATAGCGTCTTCCCCGGATGAGTTTTTTGGCATGTTGATACCGGCCTCGGTTGGTATTGCCGGCGGCTGTGGGCGGACGTGTTTAAATCGGTTGGGATGACGCGCAAAGGCGTCTTCCAGGACAAGATGGCGCTGCGCGTAGATGATCGATGCGACGCCGGTGTGCATGGCCGCTGGGGTCACGTAGCCGATGCCGGAGTGACGGTGCTCGTCGTTATACCAGCCAAAGAACACTTGGCAGAATGCTCGTGCTTCGGCCAGCGAGTGGAAGCGCTCGGGAAACTCAGGACGGTATTTCATCGTCTTGAACTGCGCCTCCGAATACGGGTTGTCATCCGAGGTGTAGGGTCGGCTATGGCTCTTGACGACACCCATGTCCACGAGCAGGTCCGCCACCAGTTTCGAACGCATGGCGGCGCCACGGTCAGCATGTAATGTCAGTGTCCCTGGGACGATCCCTTCGCGGTCACAGGTGGTACCGATTAGGCTTTCGGCGAGGGCATCGGACTCGCAGTCGGCGATCATCCAGCCGACCACATAGCGGCTGAAGATATCGAGAATGACGTACAAATGGAAGTGTGCCGACTTTACTGGCCCCTTTAATTTGGTGATATCCCAAGACCACACCTCACGCGGCGCGGTTGCCAGCAATTCGGGGCGTGCATAGGCGGGGTGCTTGAGTTCATCGCGGCGGCCACGCGTACCGCTGCAGGAGTGCAGCAGACGGTAAAAGGTCGACGCCGAGGCCAGATAGATGCCGGCGTCGAGCAGCATGGCATAGGCGGTTCGCGGTGCGACATCGACGTACTCCGGCGAGTGCAGCAGCGCCAGTATGACTTCGCGCTCGGCCTCACTCAGGGCCAGCGGCGAGCGACGGGGGCGACGCACCGTGTGCTGTGGCAAGCGCACCTGGCAGGCACGATGCAGGCTGGCACGTGACACGCCCAGGCCAGCGCAGGCGGCGCGCGCGCCCAGCTGCTCGGCGAGTCCGATGGTCGCATGCATCACGGCGCTTCCCCGGCCGTGGGCAAGCCCAGCAGATCGCAAAGTTTTTTTTGGACGTCGATAATTTGTTCGGCCCGACCCAATTGCTTGCGCAGCTTTTCGTTTTCCATCTGCAAGCGGGCGAGCTGCCGGTCGGCCGCTTTAGCAGGGTCCGGCTTCGGGCCACGCTTCGGACTCAGTAACGCGGCGTCACTGGCTGCCACGGCGCTGCGCCAGGTGCTCAAATGCGAGCTGTAGAGTCCTTCTCGGCGCAACAATTCGCCGATAGCGCCAGGCGCGCTGCAGGCGTCGGCTTCGCGGACGATGCGCTGCATGTAAGCTGGTGAAAACTTGCGACGACGCGCCACCGCGACGACCTCTGCATCAGCTTTTTTGGAGGGCGCCTATGCGCTCGCCCCCTGGGCGCCCTGCGAGGCGTCCTTCAAAAGTACCGCGGTTGCTGCTGCCTGCTGCTGTTTGGTGTTTTTCATTTGGTGCCTATGTGTGCAACTTCTTTAATTAGCCTGATGAAGTTGTCTCACGATACTTTGACACAGGGGGCGGGTTCAAACTCAAGGTCGCCGCCTGCTCGCGTTAAATAACGAAATCTGGAACGTCAATGGCGCAGACGACCGCCGCGGGCAAGGTACGCATCGGCGTGCCGTATGATCTGACTGACGCCTGCGTCGCGCCTATCGTGCGCAACTACGGGGACCAATACCGTCAGTTGCAGTTAATTCGAGCCGAAACTGGCGTCGAATGCGAGCACGGTCGGTTTGAAACGCGAGCCGCTACAGCTACACGTATTCGACGACAGAGAAACTTTTTGCAAGAGTGGGCGCCTCGGTAGGGAAGATTCGGCCGAATCAATCAATGCTTCCCCTTGGCTCAAGTCATATCGATCATCAGGCGTGACGCCGCCGGCCGCATGGAAGACCGTGAGGGTTTTACCACTGGAGCACCTACCACGGCGAGCTTGAATACGCTGACAACAGCGGCGAGCTCGCCTGCCTGCTCGCGCATTTCCTGTGCTGCCGCCGTAGCTTCCTCCACCATGGCGGAGTTTTGCTGAGTCAGCGCGTCCATATCGACGATCGAACGATTCACCTGCTCAATTCCTTCGGATTGCTCCATGCTAGCGCGGCTAATTTCAGCCATGATCTGCGTCACGCGACCGACACTGATAACGACATTTTGCATCGTCGTTCCGGCATTTGCCACGAGCGAGCTGCCGATCTCCACCTTGTCGACGGAATCGTCGATGAGTGCCTTGATTTCCTTGGCTGCAGCGGCTGAGCGTTGTGCAAGGTTGCGCACTTCGGCCGCCACGACAGCAAAGCCGCGGCCTTGTTCACCCGCGCGTGCCGCTTCCACTGCAGCGTTGAGGGCCAGAATGTTCGTTTGAAATGCGATGCTATCGATCACCCCAATGATATCGACGATTTTCCGCGAGGATTCATCAATCGAGCGCATCGTTGCCACGACCTTTTCAACCAGTTCGCCTCCTTTTACGGAGACCTCGGAGGCTGACTTAGCCATCAGATTCGCTTGCTGCGCATTCCCGGCGTTTTCTCGCACTGTAGCGGTGAGCTCTTCCATTGCAGATGCAACTTCCTCAAGGGCACCAGCCTGCTGTTCGGTCCGCTTGGAAAGATCCTCGTTGCCGCGCGCTATTTGCTCAGAAGCAGAGGCGATCGAATGTGTGCCTAGCTGGACACGGCCGACGATGACGTTCAGGCTGTCGCGCATCTTGCCAATTGAATGCATCAAACTCGAGCGGTCTCCAGCCGCAAGGTTCACTTCGGTTGTCAATTCGCCGTCTGAGATGCGGTTGGCAATTTCGGCAGCCATGGCGGGCTCACCACCAAGTTGGCGCAAAAGACCACGGGTAACGACAAACCCGACCACGGCGCATAAAGAGATTGCCGAAAGGGCAACGATCGAAATAATCACAATTGAATGCTTGAGTATTGGGGTTTGAGGTGCAGTGGAACGGAAAACCGGGTTAAGTATTTAGTTTCGTGGGATCATGACCGTCCTTGCAAAAAAAACATGCCCAAAAAAAGTATGTACGACAAAACAAAGGTATGATGCGATGTCGTCAAGATTGCTTCGCACATCTGCGGCCTATGTGAGTAAATAAGTGGTGACAGGTTGGCTTCCTGCCTCGGTGCGCCTGTCACCATCGACGTAAGCGCGCCAAAATGGGAAAAAAAGTAGGCCGCGTATTGCTCCATCAGCCCGTTGCCCCGTCCGTCAGACTGATCCTTCCTTTTCAGAAATCGACTATGCCCCAAGTGGAATGCCTCAGCGAGGTCCGTCGCCAGGAGGATGCCTTGCTCAATACCGGAGCCTTGCAAGTCGCGATTTTCAACAGCGCCAATTTCTCGAGCATCGCCACCGACGCGAACGGCGTGATTCAGATCTTCAACGTCGGCGCCGAGCGCATGCTGGGCTACACGGCCGCCGAGGTGATGAACAAGATCACGCCGGCCGACATTTCCGATCCGCAGGAAGTGATCGCGCGTGCCAAGGCCTTGAGCCTCGAACTGGGCACTCCGATTATGCCGGGCTTCGATGCGCTGGTGTTCAAG
This sequence comes from Massilia sp. DWR3-1-1, assembly GCF_049898325.1. Taxonomy (NCBI): domain Bacteria; kingdom Pseudomonadati; phylum Pseudomonadota; class Betaproteobacteria; order Burkholderiales; family Oxalobacteraceae; genus Massilia; species Massilia sp. DWR3-1-1. The sequence continues at coordinate 4,410 of NZ_JAFCXL010000037.1, forward strand.
GCCTCACGCGGGATCGAGGACATCTACGAGCTGACCTATATCCGCAAGGATGGCAGCCGCTTCCCGGCGGTGGTATCGGTCACGGCCTTACGCGACGCTCAAAACGCTATCATCGGCTATCTGTTGATCGGCACCGACAATACCGCGCGAAAGCTGGCGGAAGAAGCGCTGCTCAAGGCGGGAGCCCTGCAGAGCGCGATTTTCAACAGCGCCAATTTCTCGAGCATCGCCACCGACGCGAACGGCGTGATTCAGATCTTCAACGTCGGCGCCGAGCGCATGCTGGGCTACACGGCCGCCGAGGTGATGAACAAGATCACGCCGGCCGACATTTCCGATCCGCAGGAAGTGATCGCGCGTGCCAAGGCCTTGAGCCTTGAGCTGGGCACTCCGATTACGCCGGGCTTCGAGGCGCTGGTGTTCAAGGCCTCACGCGGGATCGAGGACATCTACGAGCTGACCTACATCCGCCACGACGGCAGCCGCTTTCCGGCGCTGGTGTCGGTCACGGCCCTGCGCGATGCTCAAAACGCAATTATTGGTTACCTGCTGATCGGGACCGATAACACCGCTCGCAAACAGGCCATAGAGCTGGAGTATGCCAACCGCATGAAGAGCGAGTTCCTCGCCAACATGTCGCACGAGCTGCGCACGCCGCTCAACGGCATCATCGGCTTCACCGAGTTTTTGATTGACGAGAAGCCCGGCCCGCTCCGCCCCAAGCAGAAGGATTATCTGAGCGACGTGCTCACCAGCGCGCGCCACCTGCTTCAGCTTATCAACGACGTGCTCGACCTGGCCAAGGTCGAGGCCGGCAAGATGGAACTGCACCCGGAGACCTTCCCCGTGCACAAGGCCGTCGAGGAAGTCGCCGCTGTCATCAAGGGCGTCGCCCAAAAGAGGCGCATCGCGCTGGGCATCGAGGTCGGCGAGGGACTCGACGCCGTCACGCTCGACCAGCACAAATTCAAGCAGGTGCTCTACAACCTGCTGTCAAACGCGGTGAAGTTTTCGGACGAAGGTGGCCAGGTGGACATCCACGTGCGCCGCCTGGACCCGCACCGGCTCGAAGTGCAGGTCCGCGACTCCGGCATCGGCATCAAGGAGGAGGACATCAACCGGCTCTTCACCGAGTTCGAGCAACTGGATTCCGGCACTGCGCGGCGCTTTGAGGGCACGGGACTCGGCCTGGCGCTGACGAAGAAGATCATCGAATTCCAGGGCGGACACATCGGCGTGGAAAGCGAACCGGGCAAGGGCAGTGTGTTTATCGTCGTCCTGCCGGTGATGACAGAAGAAAGGGAGACAGTGTGAGCGCAACAATCCTCGTCGTGGACGACAACCCCACCAATCTCAAGCTCGCCTCCGACGTGCTCGAATTCGAGGGCTACAACATCCTAAAGGCCGTGGACGCCGAGGAGGCGCAGGTCGTCCTCGCCACCACCCTGCCCGACCTCATCCTCATGGACATCGCCCTGCCCGGCATGGACGGGCTCACGCTCGCGCGCAAACTCAAGGCCGAAGAGCGCACCCGCGGCATCCGCATAGTCGCGCTTACGGCCTTCGCCATGAAAGGCGACGATCAGAAGGCGTTCGACGCTGGTTGCGACGGCTACATCACCAAGCCCATTGACACGCGCAAGCTGCCCGACCAGGTGGCCGGGTATCTGGCTCGCGCAAGCGGGCAATCACGAGGAAGCCGCATGAAAGTCCTCGTCATCGAAGACCACGCTGCGGATATCAAGCTCTCGAATCTCGTCCTGAGCACCGCCCTCCACGAGGTCGCTGCAGTCGAGGCCGCCGAGCAGGCCCTCACCGCCATCAAAGAAGACCGCCCGCAGCTCATCCTCTTAGACCTCGACATGCCGAGCGTGGACGGCCTCGCGCTGGCCCGCAAGCTCAAGGCCGAGCCCGACACGCGTGACATTTGCGTCGTCGCTGTCACCTTCTATCCCGAACAATATCCGAAGGACGCCGCCCATGCTGCCGGGTGCGATGCCTACCTTCTGAAGCCGATCGACACATTTGAACTGTCCGATTAACTCACCGCCGTCGCCGAAGTAGGCGACCCGGTCAACTAGCAGGCGAAGGAAAAGGAACCATGAACCTCCTCATCGTTGACGACACCCCCACCAACCTGAAGCTGCTGCGCGCGCAACTCGAAGCCGAAGGCCACGCGGTCTTCGAGGCTCATCACGGCGTAGATGCGCTCGCTCTGCTGGAGCGGCAGCGCGTGGACGCGGTCATCTCCGACATCCTCATGCCGCACATGGACGGTTTCCGGCTCTGCTACGAAATCCGCAAGCACGCGCACCTGCACGACCTGCCCATCATCATCTACTCGTCCACATACATCTCGCCCGCCGACGAGAAACTGATATTCGACGTGGGCGCCGACAAATACATCAGGAAACCCGTCTCCCTCGAAACCATCGTCGCCGCGCTGCACGAGGCCATCGCCATGCCTCATGCCGCGCCGCGCCCCGAGGCCTTGCAGGAAGTCGAGGTGCTCAAGGAACACAGCGAGCGGCTGGTGTCCAAGCTGGAGGAGAAGAACACGGAATTCCAGGCGCAAACCGCGGCGCTCACCGAGGAGATCGCCGAACGCAAGCGGGCGGAAGAGGCGCTGCTCAAGGCGGGAGCCCTGCAGAGCGCGATTTTTAACAGCGCCAATTTCTCGAGCATTGCCACCGACGCAAGCGGCGTGATCCAGATCTTTAACGTCGGCGCCGAGCGCATGCTGGGCTATACGGCCGCTGAGGTGATGAACAAGATCACGCCGGCCGACATTTCCGATCCACAGGAAGTGATCGCGCGCGCCCAAGCACTGAGTCTCGAACTCGAGACCTCGATTGCGCCGGGCTTCGATGCATTGGTGTTCAAGGCCTCGCGCGGCATCGAAGACATCTACGAATTGACCTACATCCGAAAGGATGGCAGCCGCTTCCCTGCAGTCGTCTCGGTCACGGCCCTGCGCGACGCCCCCGGCGGAATCATCGGTTACTTGCTGATCGGCACCGACAACACCGCTCGCAAGCGGGCGGAAGAAGCGCTGCTCAAGGCAAGTGCCTTGCACGAGCGCCGGGTTGCCGGAATCGTCGACTCGGCGATGGACGCCGTCATCAGCATCGATGACGAGCAGCGCATCGTGCTGTTCAATGCGGCGGCCGAGAAAATGTTTGCGTGCCCGTCAGCACAGGCACTTGGGCAGACGCTCGAACGCTTCGTGCCCGTGCGTTCGCGCGCCGCGCATGCCGGCCACGTGCATGCCTTCGGGCGCGCCGGCATCCGGGTGACCTCGCGCTCGATGCGTTCGCAGGAAGCACTCATGGCGCTACGCGCAGACGGCACGGAGTTCCCGATCGAAGCCGCGATCTCGCAGATCGAGGTGGGTGGCCAGAAGCTCTACACCGTGATCCTGCGCGACATCACAGAGCGCAAGCAATACGAGGAGTCCCTGCGCGAGGCGTCGCACAACGCCGAACAGGCAAGCCGTGCCAAGAGCGAGTTCCTCGCCAACATGAGCCACGAGATTCGTACGCCGCTGGGCACGGTGACCCTCCTGTGCTACCTGCTTGAGCGGACGTCACTGAACGAACAGCAGGTGGGATATCTCGCGAAGATCAAGCTCGCCAGCAAGTCGCTGCTCGAGATACTAAACAACGTTCTCGACCTGTCGAAAATCGAGGCGGGTGAGTTGATCGCCGAGCGCGCCACATTCAGCCTGCGCAGCCTGCTGAATGAACTGACCGACGTGATGGCGGTGCACGCGGAGGGCAAGGCAATCGCCTTCGAGATCGACGCACCGGACGACCTCCCCGGGGTGCTGGAAGGCGATGCCACTCGCCTCAAGCAGATCCTGACCAACCTGCTGTCCAATGCAATCAAGTTTACCGAGCGCGGCGGCGTCAAGCTGCGGATTCGCCGGCTCGCTGCCACGTCGACGCACATAACGCTTAGCTTCGTCGTGCAGGACACCGGCATCGGCATTGCGCCCGAAGTGCGGGCACGGCTGTTCGCGCCGTTTGCTCAGGCCGATTCATCGATCACGCGGCGCTTCGGTGGCACGGGGCTAGGCCTGTCGATAGTCCAGCGATTGGTCAAGCTGATGGGCGGCGAGGTGGGACTGGACAGCACGCCAGGTGCTGGCAGCGAGTTCAGGGTCGTGTTGGACTTTGCGATGGCCGCGCCGGAAGCGCTGGCGCGTCTAGCGGTTTCTTCGGCTGCGCCTGGCGAACACGCCCTGCTTGGCGTGCGCATTTTGGTCGTCGACGACAGCACCATCAACCGGGACGGGACAAAGTACATTCTCGAACTGGAGGGCGCGCAGGTTTGGCTCGCGAGCAACGGGCAGGAAGCGTTCGACCGTCTCCAGGCCGAACCACGCGCCTTCGACGTGGTGCTCATGGATTTACAGATGCCGGTGCTCGATGGCCACGAGGCGACACGACGAATTCGCCTCGAACTTGGGCTGGCAGACTTGCCGATCATCGCGGTAACAGCCGACGCGCTGAGGAGTCAGCGCCAACGGGCCACTGCCGCCGGAATGAATGACTACATCGTCAAGCCGTTCGATGTGCCGGCGCTGGTCAGCAGCATCCTGCGCCATGTCAAGCCCACGCGCGACCGGCTCATACGCCAGCTCGAGGGAATTGATTTGAGTGACGCACGCGCGCGCTTGATCGCTTGATGCGCGCACCCCCAGGCCCATACTTCTAGCTATGGACATGTCCCTATGGGACACCGTGTGCACAAGCCATGGACTGCTGTGGTCAAGTAATTTCGGACACGACGATAGGTTCGCGTGCTGCCATTTTCCGTTCGTAGACGGCGGGCGACAGATTGCCCAATGCTGAATTGATGCGTTTGCAGTTGTAGAAGCCGACGATGTAATCGGTGATGTCGGCCTTGGCCTCGGCGTGATTGGCATATTGGGGTTGTAAGCCGGAACCGCCGGAATTTCCGTCACCCCAACTCTAGCCCGTCCAGGAGTGCGGCTAGGTCGATTATCTTGCCGCAGATCGGGAAGGTGTAGTGGCAGTTGAGCAGAATGTGCCGCCAGGCTGCGGACGATCTGGTAAGTAACTTTGCGGCCTTGGAACTGCCGCTCGCTTCGTACTTGGGGAGAAGAAGGAAAACGGAAAAGATAGCTTGCTAAGGTTGATTACATGAATCTTGAGTCGGCCACGTTCAACCGAGCGCTATCATTACCGCTCGCACATTCTCCGAAAATGAACATCATCTTTTATAGCTATACTCTACCAAGTCGATAAATAAAATTGATTTTAACAATCAACCTTCGATTCTTATACTTAGTAACATATATTTTGATTTCGGACTATGGTGCAATCTCCCACTTTTTTAAAGACAGGATCAGCGATGAGTACAGGAAAAATAGTAGCTAAATGCCCCTTCATTGCTGCAGCGGGTGTTGGCACAACTAACCGGGACTGGTGGCCGCAGCAGTTGCGCCTCGATTTACTTCACCAGCACTCGTCGAAATCGGACCCGATGTCCCAAGAGTTCGATTACGCGGCGGCATTCAAAACGCTCGATTTGGCAACGTTGAAACAGGATCTCACCGCCTTAATGACTGATTCACAGGATTGGTGGCCTGCCGACTTCGGGCACTATGGCGGTCTGTTTGTACGAATGACATGGCACAGCGCCGGCACCTACCGTATAGGCGATGGCCGCGGCGGTGCAGGCCGTGGCCAGCAGCGCTTCGCACCACTGAACAGCTGGCCCGACAACGTTAACCTGGACAAGGCACGTCGGCTGCTGTGGCCCATCAAGCAGAAATATGGCAAGCAGATCTCCTGGGCCGATCTGTATATTTTGACCGGCAACGTGGCGCTGGAAAGCATGGGTTTCCAGACGCTGGGTTTCGCTGGCGGCCGGCCGGACGTGTGGGAACCGGACCAGGATGTGTACTGGGGTCGAGAAAACAAATGGTTGGCCGGCGACGTGCGTTACTCGCAAGGCTCTCCCGGCGTCGACGAAGGCCACGCCGTGCTGCCGAAAGACGACGATAGCGAAGTGCCACATACGCGAGATCTCGAAAATCCATTGGCAGCCGTGCAAATGGGATTGATATACGTTAACCCGGAAGGGCCGGACGGCAAGCCAGATCCGCTCGCCTCTGCCATCGACATTCGTGATACCTTCGCTCGCATGGCGATGAACGATGAAGAAACCGTCGCGCTGATTGCCGGCGGCCATACCTTCGGCAAAACCCACGGTGCAGCCGCTGCAGAACACGTTTCCTCTGAACCGGAAGCAGCGGGTATCGAATCGCAAGGATTTGGCTGGGCCAACAGCTATGGCAACGGCAAAGCTGGCGACACCATTTCTAGTGGCCTCGAAGTGACGTGGACAAGCACGCCTACGCAGTGGAGCAACAATTATTTTGAGAACCTGTTCGGCTTCGAATGGGAATTGACTAGGAGCCCGGCTGGCGGACATCAGTGGGTCGCCAACGGCGGCGACGGACTCATCCCAGATGCACATGACGCCAGCAAGCGCCATCGCCCTACCATGCTGACAACTGACCTGGCGCTGCGCATGGACCCGGCGTACGAAAAAATCTCCCGGCGATTCTTTGAAAACCCGGACCAGTTCGCCGATGCGTTTGCGCGCGCTTGGTTCAAGCTGACCCACCGCGACATGGGCCCGCGTTCCCGTTACCTTGGCGCCGAAGTGCCAACAGAAGTGTTCATTTGGCAAGACCCCGTCCCCCGCGTCGATCACGCTCTAGTCGATGACCAGGACGTCGCGGCGCTGAAAGAAAAGCTGCGGGCATCCGGGTTGACGGTTGCCCAGCTCGTCGCCACGGCGTGGGCATCGGCATCGACCTTCCGCGGCTCCGACAAGCGCGGTGGCGCAAACGGCGCCCGGGTTCGCCTCGCGCCGCAAAAGGACTGGGCTGTCAACCAGCCGGAACAGCTCAGCGAGGTGCTCGGCACACTGGCGCAGATTGCCCAGGCTTTCAACGCCGGTGGTAAGAACATATCACTGGCCGATCTGATCGTATTGGCGGGAAATGTTGGTGTGGAGCAGGCAGCAAAGAATGCTGGCCACGCGGTCACCGTGCCGTTCACCCCAGGCCGCACCGATGCTTCCCAGGAGCAAACGGATGTGCAGTCATTCGAGCCGCTCGAACCGATTGCCGACGGCTTCCGCAATTACCAGAAGACGCATTACAGCGTGCCCGCCGAGGCACTGCTGGTCGATAAAGCGCAACTGCTGACCTTGACCGCGCCAGAACTGACGGTACTGATTGGTGGTATGCGGGTGCTGGACACGAATGTCGGCGCCAGTCAGGACGGCGTGTTCACCAAACGGCCAGGCACTCTGAGCAACGACTTCTTTGTCGAACTGCTCGATATGAATACGCAGTGGGCGCCGGTTTCGCGCACCCTGGACCGCTTCGAAGGGCGTGATCGAAAGACGGGCGCGCACAAGTGGAGCGCCTCCCGCGTCGATCTGGTATTTGGCTCGCACGCCCAGCTGCGCGCAATCGCCGAGGTATACGCCAGCGCCGATGCGGCAACGAAGTTTGTGCACGACTTTGTGGCGGCATGGACCAAGGTGATGAACCTGGATCGTTTCGACACGAATTTGGCCGATTCTGTAAATTGATGAACCGGTTCGCCTACCATGCGGACCTTTCACTAACACGACGACTCACTAGCTGAAGGGTGCGATTACAGCTTCTGGTCGAAAGCGCCCTGTCGGGAAACAGTTGTTTGGCGACAGATCGACAGGCGACACCGGAAGCTTACACGTAAAGGGGCGAAAAATGTGCGGAAAACTATGTCGTCATGGTGTAGCATACGCCAACTACACTGCACAGGTTTTCCGTATATGCTTGTCGGGTACATGCGCGTTTCGTCCGAGTCGGACCGTCAAAACACTGATTTGCAGCGCGACGCGCTGCTGGCGGCGGGTGTCGATGCCCGGCACCTGTATGAAGATCGAGCTTCCGGTGCTAAGGATGATCGGCCCGGCTTGGTTCAGGCGCTTGAATTCGTGCGGCCTGGTGACGTGCTCGTTGTCTGGAAGCTAGACCGGCTTGGACGCTCATTGCCGCACTTGCTCACCATCGTGAACACGCTGAAAGACAGACAGGTTGCCTTTCGTTCCCTCACCGAAGGCATGGACACCACGACAGCGTCGGGCGAATTGCTGTTCCATGTGTTCGGCGCGCTCGCCCAGTATGAACGCGCCTTGACCAAGGAGCGCGTGACCGCCGGGCTCGCAGCCGCGCGCCGGCGCGGCCGTGTCGGTGGCCGTCCGCCAACGATCACCGGTGAGAAACTGGACTCCATCGTTGCCGCCCTGAACGGTGGCATGTCCAAGGCTGCTGTATGTCGAACCTTCGGAGTCAAGCGCACCACGCTCATTGAAACGATCGCACGTATCGGCGGAACCGGGACAACGTAACGCATGCCGCGCCGCTCCATACTTTCCGCGACGGAGCGGGACAGCCTGCTGGCACTTCCAGAAAGCCAGGACGACCTCATTCAGCATTACAGCTTCACCGAGTCCGATTTGTCCTTGATTCGGCAGCGTCGAGGCGACGCCAACCGGCTCGGCTTCGCCGTCCAGTTGTGCCTGCTGCGCTATCCAGGCTATCCGCTGGCGGTCAACATGCTGGTGCCGGACCAGATCATCCAGTGGATATCCCGCCAGATACAAAGCGATGCCGCCGCTTGGTCGCAGTATGGCGTGCGCGATCAGACCCGACGCGAACACTTTCAGGAATTGCGCGTCTACCTCAGCCTGTCCGCGTTCGGCCTGCCGGATTTTCGCAAGCTGGCGCAGAGCCTTGCAGATCTCGCCATGCAGACCGATAAAGGATTGGTGCTTGCAGCCCAAGCCTTGGAGACATTACGGCAGCGCAATATCATTCTACCGACTCTGGCGGTGATTGAGCGGGCATGCGCGGAAGCCGTGACACGCGCCAACCGGCGCATTTATCGGGCATTGCTGGAGCCGCTACAGCCGCATCACCTGCGGGGATTAGATAATCTGCTCAACGTTGCACCGGACCTCAATATCACTTGGCTGGTCTGGTTGCGTCAATCGCCGCTGAAGCCGAACTCCAGGTACATGCGGGAGCACATCGAGCGCCTCAAGATCTTTCAGTCGCTCGCCCTGCCGGACGGGATCGGTCGCCAGATCCACCAGAACCGGTTGCTGAAAATGGCGCGGGAAGGCGCGCAAATGACACCGCGCGACCTGGCCAAGTTCGAGGATGAACGACGCTACGCGACCCTGACCGCGCTAGCAATCGAAGGCATGGCCACCGTCACTGACGAGCTGGTCGACCTGCACGACCGGATCATGATCAAGCTATTCAGCGCCGCCAAAAACAAACATCAGCAGGAATTCCAGAAGCAGGGAAAGGCATTTAACGACAAAGTGCGTTTGTACTCGAGGGTAGGCCGCGCGCTGGTCGAAGCTAAAGAATCGGGCGCTGACCCGTATGCTGCCATCGAGGCAGTGCTCCCATGGAATGAGTTCACACAAAGCGTCACTGAAGCGGCACAGCTTGCCCAGCCACAGACGTTCGATCATCTACACCTGATCGGGGAGCACTACAGTACGCTGCGCCGGTATACGCCTGAGTTCTTAGACGTGCTCAAGCTGAAGGCGGCGCCGGCCGCGCAGGCGGTTCTTGATGCCATCGATGTGCTGCGTGAGCTGAATTTGACCGGATCTCGTAAGGTGCCGGACGATACCGCCGTCGCCTTCGTTAAAGCGAGGTGGAAGCCGCTCGTCATCACCGACGAGGGAATCGATCGTCGTTTTTACGAAATATGCGTACTGTCAGAGCTAAAAAAACGCGCTGCGCTCGGGCGACATATGGGTGCAGGGTTCGCGCCAATTCCGTGACTTTGAAGAATACCTGCTGCCGCAGGAAAAATTCAGCACGCTCCGGCAAACACGGACGCTGCCCGTAGCGATCAATCCCGACTGCGACCAATATCTGCTTGAGCGCGTGCTGCTGCTCAACCAGCAGCTTGCCACGGTTAACCGGCTTGCCCTTGCGAAAGGGCTGCCGGATGCGATCATCACGGATACCGGTCTGAGGATCACGCCGCAGGACGCGGTGGTGCCGGAGTCGGCGCAGGCGTTGATCGACCAGGCCAGCGCGCTGCTGCCGCGTATCAAGATCACCGAACTCCTGATGGAGGTGGACGCCTGGACGGGATTCACCCGCCATTTCACACACCTGAAAAGCGGCGAACAAGTTCAGGACCGGACGCTATTGCTGTCGGCGATCCTGGCCGACGCGATCAACCTTGGTCTTACCAAGATGGCGGAATCGTGCCCCGGCGCGACCTATTCCAAGCTCTCGTGGCTGCAGGCCTGGCATATCCGGGACGAGACTTACTCGGCGGGCCTAGCCGATCTCGTCAATGCCCAGTTGCGCCATCCGTTCGCCGCGAAATGGGGCGATGGCAGTACATCGTCATCGGATGGGCAGCGCTTTCGCGCCGGCGGCCGGGCCGTAAGCACAGGTCACATCAACCCGAAGTACGGCGCCGAACCAGGAAAGATGATCTACACGCATATTGCCGACAATTACGCGCCCTTCAACACTAAGATGGTCAATGTCGGTGTTCGCGATTCGACCTACGTGCTCGACGGCCTGCTGTATCACGAGTCGGACTTGCGGATCGAGGAACATTACACCGATACCGCCGGCTTCACCGACCACGTGTTCGCGCTGATGCACACGCTGGGGTTTCGCTTCGCGCCGCGCATCCGAGACCTGGGCGACACGAAGTTGTACATTCCGGGCGCTGTCGCGGATTATCCAAGCTTAAAATCCATGGTTGGCGGCACCTTGAACATCAAACACTTGCGCCTTCATTGGGATGAAATTTTACGGCTGGCGTCATCAATCAAGCACGGTACCGTGACAGCCTCGCTCATGCTGCGCAAGCTTGGCAGCTATCCGCGCCAGAACGGCCTGGCAGTCGCGTTGCGTGAACTGGGTCGCATTGAGCGGACGCTGTTTATCCTGGACTGGCTGCAAAACGTGGAACTGCGCCGGCGCGTGCATGCCGGATTGAATAAGGGGGAGGCGCGCAACGCCTTAGCCAGGGCGGTTTTTATCCACCGGCTGGGCGAGATCCGGGACCGGAGCTTTGAGCAGCAGCGCTACCGGGCCAGCGGCCTGAACTTGGTTACAGGGGCTATCGTGTTATGGAACACAGTCTATTTGGAGCAGGCGACTCAAGCGCTGCGGGACACCGGGCGTCTGAAAGACGATTCCCTGCTTCAGTACCTCGCGCCGCTCGGCTGGGAGCACATCAACCTGACCGGAGACTATGTGTGGCGTCAGAACCGGAAGATCGATGAGGGCAAATTTCGAGCGCTACGAACACTTGAAAAACCTTAGCGTGCTATTTTTTCCGTTTTCCCTGTTCTCCCCTATCAGACGGGCGAAAAACCGGTCACGGCGGAATTGGTGGAGACGGTGCTGTCGCGCCAGCTCGACGACCTGGAGCCGACACTGGCGCGGCACGGCTACCGGCTCAAGGATATGACCGAACAGTTCGACGCTAAGGCAGCGGAGATCCGTGCAATGTTCAGCAACCAGCTAGAACCGAAGCGCACGGCCGAGATCCGCGAGCGCATGCTGGCAGCGGGCTTGCCGATATGAGCCATCATTTGCAGTTAGCGTGAGCCGACGGCGGTGGAATGCGAGCCGGCGCCATCGATTGCAAACTCGTTTGCAGATAGTGTGAGCATGTGCCCACCGTCATTTGCAGTTAATTCGAGCCGAAACTGGTGTCGAATGCGAGCACGGGCGGTTTCAAACGCGAGCCGCTACACATAGGCATTCAAATAAAGTCGGGGTTCGCTCTACCCGAGTCTTCGCCGGGGCGGAGGTGTTGCCTACGGGATCAGTGTCGTCTTGGGCGGGCGAAGGCGACGCTACCGGCATCCGGACCGTGGGTGCTCCGCAACCGGGGCAGGAGGCGGCGAGACTCGAAATCTGTCGCCCACATTCAATGCAACCTATTAACGCCATCATCCGACATGCCTGAATAGTAACCGTGCCGAATGGTAACATAAGAAATTAGCAACATCGCTGCGGGCTACGCTGGCCTATGCGAGACCTGCTATCGCCTGTTCAATTGCCTGGGCATTAACCGCTTGACCAAGTGGGCATCAAATCAGCGTCAAGCGCACGTCCCGTGTCCTCTGGCTGGCCATAGCCTGCCGCGTGTGGTTGTCGGATCATCTCATCGACCGGTTCTGCTTCTCACAGCGATGGGCCACATTGCAGCACTGGCGTTCTCCGGTCAGGATGCCGTCGCGCTGGCTGCAGAGCGTCACATGTATGAGCTACTTTAACGACCCCTATCGCCCCAAACCGGTCATAGCAGGGCGGTTTCAAGTTCTAAGTGCAACACTGGGTTAACGAACAGTATTTTTTGAGTCTTCCAATTGCTGTCTAAACTCAGTTGTTGACGCCGACGCCAAATTGACCCGTCGCGCCGACCGTGTCTGCATCTGGCGCCGCCGACGGCAGCCGCATTGCGCCCCCCCTGTGCCAATATAACTTGAGACACCTGCCCAACTAATTTAGAGTACAGCAGCAGGATCCTTTTATGCACAACCGAAAGCAGCAAATTTCCACCATAGACGAAGTTCGTCCCGATCCCGAGGTAGTGGCCACGGCCAAACGCCGCAGCTTTTCCAAGGCCGAGAAGCTGCGCATCCTGGCAGCGGCAGATGCGTGTACCGCCCCTGGCGAAATTGGCGCACTTCTGCGCCGTGAGGGCATTTATTCGTCGCATCTTGCGACCTGGCGCAAGCAGAGGCAGGTCGCCGGCCAGGCCCAGCTTGTCGAAGGCAAGCGCGGTCCGAAGGTCAACCCGGCCGCGGCCCAGGACCGACTGGTTCTTCAATTGCAGAGCGAGGTCGAACGCCTGCGCGGCAAACTGGCCAAGGCCGATTTGATTATTGACGTCCAAAAAAAACTTTCCATCCTGCTGGGACTGAGCACGTCGGACACCACCGGCGAGCCGAAGTAATGAGCGCCGTCGTCAGCCTGGCCGACGAGGTCGGCGTTGCCGCCGCATGCCGTGCCTTGCGCATGCCGCGCAGCGCGGTGTATCGCGATCGCGCTTCACGCAGGCCCTGCGAGATGCCGGTGCCGGTTCCGGTTCCGGCGCCACGACGGCGGCCGCCGTTGGCGCTGTCCGAGCACGAACAACGTGTCGTCCTGGAGGTGCTCAACAGCCCTCGCTTCGTCGATTGCGCCCCGGCGGCGATCCATGCACAGTTGCTCGATGAAGGGCGTTACGTCGCCTCGGTGCGCACGATGTACCGGCTGCTGCAGGGCAGTTCCGCGGTGCGTGAACGACGCGACCAGCGCCGCCATCCGGAGTATGCCAAGCCCGAGCTTCTTGCCGTCACGCCCAACCAGGTGTGGAGCTGGGACATCACAAAACTGGAGGGCCCGATCAGAGGCACGTGCTTCCACCTTTACGTCATCCTCGACATCTTCAGCCGCTACGTGGTTGGCTGGATGGTCGCAGAAAAGGAGAGCGCCGAACTGGCCGAGCAACTCATCGCCGACAGCGCGATGAAGGAGCACATCACGTCAGGTCAGCTGACGCTGCATGCCGACCGTGGCAGCAGCATGCGCTCCAAACCGGTGGCGACGCTGCTGGCCGATCTGGGCATCATCAAGTCGCACAGCCGGCCTTACATCTCGGATGACAACCCGTACTCGGAGGCGCAGTTCAAGACCTTGAAATATCAGCCCGGCTTCCCGGCACGGTTCGGATCACTCGCTGATGCACGAGCCCACTGCGCACCGTTCTTCGCCTGGTACAACCAGGTGCATCGGCATTCCGGCATCGGCATGATGACACCGGAAAGCGTGCACACCGGTCGTGCTCAAGAGGTCCACCGGCAACGGCAGGCTACATTGCAAAACGCCTTCGAGCGCACCCCAAATCGCTTCAAGAACCGCTTGCCACAGCCCCATCGGATGCCGACGGCGGCTTGGATCAACCCGCCAAAAATGGAGAAAAAGACTGCTTGAAAATGAGACTTGGACTCTCGAAACCTAACTCAGGTGTTTCAAATTCATTGACACGTTCCGGCCTGAGCTTGCGCGAATTCGCCTAGGTCAACGAATTTCGGCCGCCTCGGTCAATCAGGCGGCGGCACCAACGTTATTTGGGTAGTCGACTGTGCGGCCAGCCAATGGGGCAGCGCACTAGCCGCCAACGGCCTGCTGAATAAATATCCCTGGCCCTTGTCGCATCTGAGTTCACGCACCACGCCGGCTTGCGCTGCCGTTTCGATGCCCTCTGCAACCGTGTCCATGCCAAGGCTGCGCGCCACCTTGACCGTCGCCTCGATGAGTACCCGGTGATGATCGCTGGTGTCGCCCTGGCAGACGAATGAGCGGTCGATTTTCACCGTGTCGACGGGCAGCAGATGTAAGCTCGCTAACGAGGAGTAACCAGTGCCGAAATCATCGAGCGCCAGCTTGATGCCCAGCGCCTTCAACTCGTGCAGACGTTGCTGCACCTGCCGATCTTGCGCCGCCAGGGTTTCGGTGACTTCCAGCTGCAGATGTTGAGCATGCATGCCACTGGAACGCAGAATTTCGATGACAATATCGGTCCATCCCGGTTGCGCGAGCTGAGCGCGGGACAAGTTCACCGCCAACAGGCGCGGGGCGCCGTCACCAAGTTCCTCTTGCCACTGAACGAAATCGCGGCAAGCTTTCGACAGAACGTAATCGCCCAGCGCACCGATCAGACCACACTCCTCCGCCACTTCGATAAATTCCAGCGGAGGGACGACACCACGTGTCGGGTGCTGCCAGCGTACCAGCGCTTCGACGCCAGCTGAATGGTCGCTGCCGCCCCCTTCGAGGAACCCGACAACCGGTTGATACAGGACGAACAGCTCGCCCTCGTTCAGTGCCCGGCGCAAGTCGCCTTCAATATCTCCACGGCGGGCGGCTCGCTCGCGCATTGACGTCTCGAACAGGACGTAACGTCGGCCACCTTCCCGTTTGGCTTCCGCCATGGCGATGCTCGCATCGCGCAAGACTGAATCGGCGTCGCCGGCAGCCCCGGCGCCCAGAATGACGCCGATGCTGACGCTGCAACTGAGTTCATGGCCGGACATCCGGAAGGGCTTGCCGAGCGCTTCCAACAGGCGCAGCGCGATAGCTTCCACGTCTTCGGCCCGACGCATGCCGTCGAGTACGACCACGAATTCGTCGCCGCCGATGCGCGCCGCCATTTGGCTCGGTCCGCCAACGAGCCCGATGCGGTTCGAGGATGGCCGCAAGGCCGCTTGCAGGCGTTCGGCCATGGTAGTGAGCACCTGATCGCCTGCCGCATTGCCCATCGTGTCGTTGATCTGCTTGAAGCGGTCGACATTGATGAACAGCACGGCAAAATCGCCGTGCACGGATGCAATTGAGCGCGCCAGCATGAGCTCGACCTGTTCCTGAACAGCCCGGCGGTTCGGCATCTTCGTTAAGCCATCCATACGCGCGGCGCTGTTCAGGCGCCGCGTCAAAGTCGCTTGTTCCCTTTGCATTTCGGACGTGGCATCCCCCAGCACCGCCATGAGCCGGTTAGCATCGAGCTTCAACAGGCTGATCGACAGAAACTGCGGTCCCGCGTCGGTGCCGCCGGCGGCGCTCAGGTCGATGCGCAAGGATTCACAGACGACGCCGCTAGGCGCGGCGAAGTCGGCTGCCATCGAGGATAGTTGTGGTGAGACTGTCGCCAGCACGTGAAACAGGTTCTCCAGCCCGCCATCTTTGGCCAGCGGCATCAGCAAGCTGGCGGACATCGGGTTGAGTAGCTCGATGGCCCCATCAGCGCTGATCTGCACCAGTCCGATGGGAGCCCGATACAGGAACTGGATCAGCGACTCGTACGCATCGACTGTATCAGGCTGCACTGATGGCCCCGCTGAGATGATCCTTATACGTCGGGCGATCGGGCGTCCAGCAATCGACCCGATTGCGTCCGCGTGCCTTGGCAGCGTACAGCGCCTGGTCGGCCCGCCTCATCAAGCCGTCCAGCCCGGTCAAGCTGTAATCCATTGCCGCCACCCCTGCACTCACCGTGTAGCGTATCGGCTCGCCGTCGACCATGACTGCTGTCGTTTCCACGAGCGTGCGCAGGCGGTTAGCCACCGCCGCTGCGCCGGCAAGATCGGTCGACGGCAGCAATACCGCGAACTCCTCGCCGCCCACGCGCGCAACAACATCGACCTCCCTGAATGTCGCGCTCAAAGCCGCTGCCAGGTGGCACAGAACGGCATCGCCGGCCGGGTGGCCGAAACGGTTGTTGACGGCCTTAAAATGATCGGCGTCGAACAGGATCATCGCGGTAGGCCGCGTCGACAGCTTCCTGCGCTCAAGCTCCAGTTCAGCCGCTTCAAAGAACGCACGACGGTTCGCAAGACCGGTCAGGTAGTCGCAATAGGTCGCCTTGCGCTGCCGCTCGTTCGCGTCCCGCTTGTCGCTGATGTCGCGGATGATCAAGCAGTAGGCGGGGGCGAGGCCCTCGCGTTCGCCGTGGTCGCCCGGTGATGGCCCCTGATCCGGCAAAGGCGAGATCATGGCGCTGCCCCAGAATTGACTGCCATCGGCGCGCAGGCGGAAGCCTTCGCTCAGGCTCCAGCCATTCTCGTCCGCTTCACGCAATTGGTCCAACAGATGTTCCGGCGTGGTTGCCTCAGGGGGGGAGAAAATGGAGTAAGGCTGGCCGACCAGCGCCTCGGGCGCGTATCCCATCATTCTCCCGATACTTTCGTTCCACACCGCGATCCGGCCAAGGCCGTCGAGGCGGAACATGGCGTAATCGGTGATGTTGGTGAGGATGGAGTTAAGCCAGGCATCGGTCTGTTTGAGTTCGCGTTCGCGCCGTACCTGCACAGTGACGTCGCTCAGTACCGCCATCAACCGTGTATCGCCAAGCTTGACGACGGTCAGCGAAAGAACCTTGCTTGTTGACTTACGGCCCTTGTCGGCGCTGAGGGGAATGTACATACCATCACAGACCACGCCTTGCGATGGGAGGAAATCGGCGCACAAATGACGTAGTGCGGGCGCCACCCCTTCCAGGGCAGCAAACAGATTGGTCAGATTGCCGTCTCGGGAGAGCGGCATCAGCAACTGCGCTGACACTGGATTGATCATGCAGATTGTGCCGTCGAGCGCCGTTTGTACCAGGCCGACAGGCGCGAGATACAGAAACTGCATCAGCGCTTCGAGTTCGTCGCCGATTTCAGGCGAAGGTTGATCAGTCACGATGTACGATTGACCAGGACGTAGCGGGTCGCAGCCCCTGGCGCTGCGAGCAGGCGCAGCGCAACTTTAATGGGACGCATGCGAAAAGTGAGCACATAGTCGATCGTCGCATCAAGCACTGCACCTGATTCGAGAGCGTCTTCGAAGCGCTGCGCTACGAGGAAGTTATTCATGCACGGAGCAACGACAGTGAACAAGAGTTGCCCAAGCACGCGATGGGGCGACAGCCCGGCCGCTTTCGACTCGAATTCATTGTAGCGCCGAACCACGGTCTCATTGTCGAAACCGATTACGCCAAAATCGAGCGCGTCGAGCCCTTGCGCATCGAGCGCGGCCAGACGCGACTCGAGGTCGGACTGATTAAATGTGGGAATTACGTCTATCATTGAGAATACTCCTGGAAAACGGAACCAGCATCTAACGCTACATGCTTGACAGCGTTGTACAATACATTGTTGCCGCCTGGAAATTATGCTCCCATATTTGAGCGGCCCGGTCAATGTTTGTCGATGGCGAGTGTGCAGATCGACGAATAATTTTTGTACAGCCCCACTGCCGACGCCACTCTGTTATGTTGACCTCATGCTCAAGCCTCACACAACGACGTCCGCCTTGACTGGGCGCACCGTCTATTTTGACCGAAACCGCCTCAGAATCGAGGATATCGCCGTCGTCGCCGATGGCCGCGCCCGCGCCATTCTTTCCTCCGACCCGGATTTTCGCGACGCAATCCGGCGCGGCCCGGCATTTCTCGATCGCCTGCTGAAGGAGGAAGGCGTAATTTATGGGGTCACGACCGGCTACGGCGACTCATGCAACGTCCCCGTGCCGACGGCGCTGGTGGCCGAATTGCCCCGCCAACTATACACTTATCACGGCTGCGGCCTGGGAGCGTTCTTGACTCCGGCGCAAACCCGCGCGGTCATGGCAACGCGCCTGACGTCGCTGTGCAAGGGTTATTCCGGTGTCTCCATCGAGCTGCTCGAACAGATTGTCCGGCTGCTAGACGCCGGGATCTTGCCGCTGATCCCCGCAGAAGGTTCGGTCGGGGCCAGCGGCGACCTGACGCCTTTATCCTACCTCGCTGCGGTGCTGTGCGGCGAACGAGAGGCCTGGCGCGATGGCGAAACGGTTACCGCCGCTCAGGCCTTGCGCGACGCCGGCATTGAACCGCTGCGCCTGCGCCCGAAAGAAGCGCTGGCGATCATGAACGGCACTGCCGTGATGACCGGACTTGCCGTGCTCGCCTACGGAAGTGCCGATTACCTGGGCCAACTGGTGACGCGGATTACAGCGATGGCGTCGGTCGCCCTCGACGGCAACGCCCACCATTTTGATGACATCCTGTTTTCGGTCAAACCGCATCCGGGCTTGCAGCGGGTAGCTGCGCGCATCCGGGGCGACCTACCGTTTACTGAGCGTGAGCGCAACGGCGCGCGCCTGCAAGACCGCTATTCGATCCGCTGCGCGCCGCACGTTATCGGGGTGTTGGAGGACAGCTTGCCGTTCTTTCGCCAATTAATCGAGAATGAACTCAACAGCGCCAACGACGATCCCATCGTCAACGCAGACGGTGAGCGCGTGCTGCACGGCGGTCATTTTTATGGCGGCCATATTGCCCTTGCAATGGATACGTTGAAAAACACCGTCGCCAACCTCGCCGATTTAATGGACCGGCAGATCGCGCTGCTGGTCGATACGCGCTACAACAACGGCCTGCCATCGAACCTGTCCGGCGCGACGGGTGAACGCAGGGCGATCAATCATGGATTAAAGGCTTTACAGATCAGCTGTTCGGCCTGGACCGCAGAGGCGCTCAAGCTCACCATGCCTGCGTCGGCTTTCTCGCGCTCGACCGAGTGCCACAACCAGGACAAGGTCAGCATGGGCACCATCGCGGCCCGCGACTGCCTGCGTGTGATCGAGCTGACCGAGCAGGTGGGAGCAGCCTTGCTGGTCGCCGTTCAGCAAGCTGTGCGACTGCGCTGCGAGTCGAATCCAGCGCTGATGCTGTCGGCACCGCTTGCAACCATGATGGCCGCGCTCGCTAACGACGTGGCGCCAATCCTGGAAGACCGGCGTCTCGATACCGACTTGCACTTGCTGCTCAAGCGAATTCGCGACAAGGCATGGTGCCTCTACGGCTAAGCGCGTCAAACTTGTCATAAGCGAATAGTTTGAATGAAGATATTCTGACGTAGTGTTCATTGCTAGTAAATTGGCAATAGTTGAGCCGCAGTCTGCTCTTTAGTGCAGGCTGCGTCTGTGGTAAATTTGGAGAATAGTTTGACACGCTCCGGCCGTCGGCAAAACGGCTATCTCCCACCTGAGGGGCGCCATCAGCGCAGCCTCGTGCGGGACCGTTGTGAAGCGCAACTGATCAATCGAAAGCATGATGACACTTGAACGGCCGGTGAATCCCGCCTGGTGGGAGCATGATCAGCACCTGCTGCATTTCGTTTGCGACCTGATAGACGGGGAGCTGTCGATGATGCGGCGCAGCCGCATTGACACGCCATTGCCTTGGGCTGAGTCGCTCCACATTGGGCGCGATCTCGCTGTCGATTCGCTGGAGTTGCTCGCGCTCGCGACCGCATTCTCCGAGTCGCTGCATTTGCACCGTTCGGGAATTGACGACTACTTGTTGGGGCGACTGGAAATTCAAGACTGGGTAGCGATTGCCCGCCAGAGCCTGCGCCAATTTTCTTGCGAACTCACGTTCCGCACGTCGGGCAGCGCGGGCGTGCCGAAAGCTTGCACGCATCCCACGTCGACGCTGTGGCAAGAAGTAGCCGAACTGGTGCCGTTGCTGCCGGGCCGTCGGCGCATCCTCAGCGCCGTCCCCCGTCATCATATCTACGGATTCCTCTTTACGGTGCTGTTACCCCAGGCACCCGGTGTGGGCGACCTTGAAGTGATCGATTTGCGAGGCAGCTCTCCGGCCCGCCTGGCACGCGAATTGCGCGACGGCGACTTGGTCGTGGGGCATCCGGAATTCTGGCGCGCGTTCCTTCGCCTGCAGCCGACAATCGCAGGCGGGGTGATCGGCGTGACGTCGAGCGCCGCTTGTCCGGATGAGTTGGCGCGGGCGCTGGAAGTGGCAGGTTTGGACAAACTGGTTCAGGTGTATGGCAGTTCCGAGACCGGCGGTGTGGGGTGGCGCGCGTCGGCGACGTCGCCGTATCTGCGTTTCCCCTACTGGCGGCGGGTCGATGGCAACGCGGGGATGCTCGAGCGCACGCTCCCGGACGGCGCGTGTGCCCGTTACGCAATGCAGGATGAGTTGGAGTGGGTCGATGAACACAGCTTTCGACCCGCAGGCCGAATCGATCAGGCCGTGCAGGTAGGTGGGATCAATGTATTCCCGGCTCGGGTTGCAGCCGTGTTGCGCGAAAACCCTGCAGTGCTGGACGTTTCTGTTCGCCTGATGCGTGCTGATGAGGGCAGCCGGCTTAAGGCATTTATCGTGCCCCTGGACCCGCAACACCATCGCGAGCAGCTCGAAGCGCAACTTGTTGCCTGGGGTCGCGCGCACCTTGATAGTGCCTCCCGGCCAATGGCGTTTTCTTTCGGACGCCAATTGCCAAGGCAGGCCAATGGGAAATTAGCAGATTGGATCATCGAGGCCGCTACCTGACGGCAAGCGGTGCGTACAATTTCAACGAAATCGTTATGCTCCTACTAAACTACATCTGTTTGCTGCAATTTTAAGATCGCTTGGGATGTCTCTTCACTCTGCACTGTCACAGCATCCATCGACGGGATTGCCAAGATTCGCCGCCGGCTGGTTGCGGCCGACACTGATCTGCACCCGGATGGCTGCTACCTACACCCGATGCGGATGTCGGCCGCGCTTGTCCGAACTGGTCCTTCAGGGAGCCCGCGATTTCTGTTTTGGTCGACTCGCTGCGCGAGTTTCCACAAAAACAATTATCGCCGAGTCTTCGATGTAACATCTTATGCGGCAAATCTTAAACCCCCAGCAACGGTGAGGTCCATTTCGATATCACTATACGTAGCTAGCCAATGCTGGCCAATCGACTCACGAAGGCGATCCTGAATGGCGGCTTCTGGCCGAAAGCGGCCGGTCGGAAAACAGGTGTTTTGCGATGGGCAAAAATTGGCAAAAAGGACGGTGACGGAAAAATCGGGGGTTCCGGCTTACATCCCCTAATACAAAGGAAGTCGGGTGGCCCTGCTGACCCAGCATGAAAAGGAACGTGTGATCGCACCTGTGCTTGAGCCCGGCCTGGGTTGCTCCATCGAACTTGTTACTGGATTCGATACTGATCAGTATGGCACCTTCACAAGGGAGACGCCACGGAACGGTACACGACTGGAGGCGGCCAGCCGAAGGCAAGAAAAGGCATGTAGCTTGCGCGTGCTTCGCAGGGAATCGCTAGTGAAGGCAGCTTCGGTCCTGATCCCCATACGGGCATGTCTCCTTGATTCGGGATACCGCACCCGGTCTGCGGCGATTTCGCGTGGATCTCTGCCACTCGCCCTCACAGTTCAGCAATTTGACAGCACCTAAAACTCAGCTGGCGAATATTTTCAATAATGCAACTGCCGGGGCTACCGACCCGATTCGGCGATTCGCCTGAGCAGCTTCCAGTACCTCAACAAGTTCATCATATTTGTCAGCTTGACGGTCGTTCAGGTTGGTCATGTTCATGCTCCAGCGTGGAAAAGTCCGGAATTTTGCAGGCTCGTTATACAGTACACGGGAATTCTTGTGCCTAGGATCAAGCTCTATTTTTTTATAAAGCTCGTCTAGTGTTGACGGTGAACCCTCTAGCACTTGCAAGAACCAACCACCGTTGTAAAACAAACTTCCCGTTACATCCCGCGGGGCATTATTTTTCTTCGCGGTTTCCTGGATCGAAGTTAGATCGGCCGGTGACATCTTGCGTACGGCCTGACTGATATAGACAAGTTGATTAAGTGACATTATAAGGATTCCTTTTGTTGGGCAACCAAGCAATCATAACCCGACGCCGAAAAAGTTTCTAAAATAAAAGGTTCTTGTTGGAAATAAACAACCTCTATTTAGATCGCATTCAATGTGTTGAACGCGTTATTCCCCTAAGCTCTTGCTCATCTTCGCGATTTGACATAATTTCTGCTCTGTACCCATCCTCCCTACAGCATCGAGAACAAACTTCGTCAGTATTGGGTATACCCTAACCTGATGTCAGACGACCACAACGCAGGCCGTCAGGATAGGGTTGATCTCGCAATTACTTGACATATGCCTTTAACGGTCATAGAGTCTTTCCTGACACATCTTGTTAAG
>NZ_JAFCXL010000038.1:0-20294 GCF_049898325.1 Massilia sp. DWR3-1-1
GCTGCGTTCTTGCCGGCGTCGAGCTCATGCACATGGTCCGCAAGGGACAGTTCGCGATCGATAGCGCCGCTACCATGTCGTTCGCCGACCAATTTTATGCGCTGGCAGGACAGGTCCGTCCTGTTTGAGGCACCGAAGTTCCTTTCCTAGACAATTTCGTCTTTTGATCAACAACGCGACAGAACCGTTTTTGTAGCCCTGTAAGTCGTGGTCCGCTTCGTAGAAATCAATGCTGTCTTTTGTGCGCTATATCTTCAATTTCTCCCGACTCCGGTCTCCTGCAACGTTACCTAAAGTCCAACCAATGTCTTTGGATGAGTCTGCGCAGCGCGGTTGAGTCTCACTAAAGAGTGAGACTCCAAAAAATCCCGGCGCTCATGGCGCCGGAATATTAACCGCTAATAAAATTCGTTAAGCCTATGATTTTAAACGATATTTTTGAAAAATCGCGATTTCTTTAAAATTTAAGTCATTGATTTTAAAGAACTTTCTTTATCGGGTAGCTCAATGGTCTGCGCATACTCGCGCAGTGCCGCCAGCGTACGCTTTGTTGCCATCTCTGGATCAACACCTTCCTCGATGTTGATGACGATCTGGCGCTCAGATACTCTGACGGAAAATGCGGATGATCCATTTTTGTCGGTGATCGTACGCGGCTCCAGGTTTTTTGGACGCGCACGCTTGGGAGCGAGCGCTCGCTCAACCTGGATGCGCAACTCCAGAGGCTCTAGATCAGGTTGGTCGATCAGGCTTTCGACTGCCTTTACGATGGCGTCTAAGCCAGATGGGTGATCCTTCACAAGCTCCAGAACGACCTTTGCGTGGCGATACTTGATCAGCGCAGGGTACTTGTCAAGCAGCTGCAAAATTGCATCTGGCAGCTTATACAGCGCCAAGCATTGGGAAACGCGGGACTGGGAACACGAAAACAACCGACCCACATCCTTCTGGTCTTTTGCCAGCTCGTGATCTAGTGCTTGTTTGTACGCGCGGGCCCGTTCCCAGTCGCTGAGTGTCACCTGGCTTTCATTGCTAACCAAGGTCGCTACCTCGGCATCTTTATCGCCTATCTTAACAACGGTCGCCTTGATATCCGCCCAGCCGATCAAGCGCGCCGCGCGAATCCTCCTGTGCCCGTAAATGAGCTGATAGTGACCGGATGGCATCTGGCGAACCTTGATCGGCTCGTCCTGGCCGCGGTCCTTCATAGCCTGACCGAGCGCCTGCAGTTCGGTTTCGTCGTAGCGTTCCCGTGGCTGCCATGGTGAGTCGATGACTTGCTGTACAGGGATGCGGACGATCGTGTCGCGTGATTGTTCGGTGTAGGCAGCTGTAACAGGTTTCTGACTCAGCGCCGAGAACGGTTCGGAGGCTGGCGGCTCGCCCTCCAACAAGGCCTCCAATGATTTCGACGGACCACTCGGCGCAGCCGTCATATGCATCGCGCCGGTCACGGTGGTCTGCGGCGGTACCGCGCCGATGGCGCCACCGGTCAATCGCGCCGCTAGCGTTGCATTGAACGCATTTTCGGACTCATGTTTTTTGGCCATCACAGGATCCCCATCTTTTCGGTGAGTGCCTTGGTAACGTCCCGTATCTCATGCGCCGCAGTGCTACTCGGGCGAGCCAGTGCAAGTGGCATGCCCTCTTCGTCGGAGAGAACTTTGCGAAACTCCTCGCTTGAACTCACCTGCTTGTTGAGCCAGGCATCGGGATATTGTTTGGTCAGCGTGAGAACCTGAGCTGCTACCCGGACTCGAGTCATATCGTAAAAATTTCCGAGGATGATCAGCGCAGGGTACTTACCGTGTTCCGAATTCATCTCAGCCAGAACGCCGGCCAAGTATGAGACCGATTTCGTGCTGTACTTTTCCATCGACACAGGAGCAATCACAAAGTCGCTCGCGAGCAAAGCGCCGCGCGTGGTCTGGTTTTTGGCTGGGGGCGCGTCAAACATGATGATGTCGTAGCTAGACAGGTCTATGTCCTTATTTATTCCCGTCCGGCTGCTTGCAAGCCAGCGAGCAATCGCCAGTTCTGGTTTTTTGCTCATGATCGCGTCGACAGTGAACAAGGCTTCCAGCCGGTCGAGAGTAACTTCGGACGGAATGAGGTGCGGACCGTTTTCGCCAAAAGGTTTCTTGATCACCTGGCCGAGTGTGGCCCCTCCGCCATCGCCTTGCCACTGCGGCAACAGATGGCCGAAATGGTAGTCAACGCAAGTGGAAAGAGGCAAGTTGGAATCTGCCGCCTCGTCATGGGTCAACTCGGGATCATAGCCGTAGGAAATTGTCAGATTGGCTTGGAAGTCCAGATCAATTACTAGAACTTTTAGGCCCATCAACGCCCAGGTCACCGCAAGGTTCGAGGCCTTCGTCGTTTTTCCCACGCCACCCTTGGGTGCGTAGACGGTAACGATACGTTTGATCTTCGCGGTGATCCCGTACTTTTTGGCTCTATATGCAGCAAGGTCAAAGATGTTCTCGGCGCTGAACAGCCTGGTCTTGGGACCATCCCCGGCTTGGCGTTCGATTTGCAAACCAGCATCGTCTGAATCTCGTCGAACTGCATCTACACTGATGCCGAGCAGAGTTGCCACTGCCTGTACTTTGAATGGCTTGCGCATAAATTAAAGTCCTCATGATCATGTAATTCCCCTAGTCTTGCAAAGAAACATACTCCGCGCAAGGGAAAAATCAAAAATACAGAGAAAAACCTAGCAGCAAAGCGTTTCTTCAACGAAGAGGTAGCTTTAGCGCAGCCAGGGTGTGTGCCTAGTAGTTCAACAATAAATTCAAAATAGCATTCAAAAACCTTCTGTATACCTTCAACGCGACCAAACCCAGTTGTAGCAATCATTTCAAGAGGTTTAGGGTTGTGGATATGTTTACAGGTGAGCTTTTTTGATAGGCTAGGGTTGTGTATATGTTTTGAGGTGAACTTTTCTGATAGGTAGGGGTTGTGTATATGTTTTGAGGGTAATGTTTTTGATAGTGGCTGTGGATAAGTCGCTCGGATTGAGAAAAATCGCGACTTTTTTTCTACATCATGAGCTGAGGCCAGCACATCGCAAGTCATAAGCTATAAATGAGCGCTTTTGGGTTGTCAGAAAAGAATGATTGGCGAGTCACGCTGAAGGTTAGGACCCGAATGTGCCACGCTTGCACTGGGAAAGGTAAACGTTTTTGATAGTTTTCCCTTGTCGATTCCTGAAAGGTGACCCTTTCTGATAGACCTGGACAGGGGCAGGGCCGAAAGTGCATGTCTTTTGATAGGCGGATCGAATTCGGATGCTAAAGGTGAGCGTTTTTGATAGGCAACCCGTCTTAAAATGTACGCCAAGTAACTTTTTCGTTGCATCTTGATGTAAAAAGCCTCCATACCACTCGACTGAGAGGCAAACACAGTGGGGGCATGACGTTGAACCGACCAAAAACCTCACCTTTGGGGGGGAAAGGTGAGCGTTTCTGATAGGGTCCGGTTGCGTTCTCGGTTGACTTACCGATCGCAAAGGGGAACAATGCTCAACTATTCTTACCCTTTCCCTGGATTGCTCATGCCGAATGATGAAACCGCTGGCTCGCAGATGGCGCTGGCGTTGCTGTTTGAACAGCAACCTGAAATTCTCAAGAAGCCGGTGCAAGCAATCCACATGGCAATTACAGGTGGAATTCAAAATAAAACGCAGCGCTTGGCATTCAACGCAATGTTGAAGCACGCACTGGAAGAGCACGCCAAGAACCCGGGCGTGAACGTCGATAGCTACTCAATTTCGCGTGTCGAGTTGATGAGGATCATCGACTACACGTCGCCAAACAGGAAGCACCTAAAAGACGCGCTTCTACAGATGCAGAAGCTGACCGTGCAGTGGGACTTCCTGCAACAGGATGGTGACGCAATGTGGGCATCCTGTGTCCTGTTGCCGTTCGTCGGCTTTGATCGCGACAGGGTGTACTACTCGTACTCGCCTCAGATCAAGCCGATGCTGTTCGATTCCAAAATTTATGCCCGTCTGGATTTGCGAATTCAGCGGACGTTTAAGTTGGATTCATCGGCAGCGCTGTATGAATGGGTCAACCGTTTCCGTACGAACCCATCAAAGCTCACAAACGAGATGATCTGGGAAGACTGGCGCTGGGTGATTTACGGCGAGGTCAACGAGAAGTCAGTTCTTAACGAATTCAAGCTTTTTAAGCGAGAGAAGCTCAAACCCGCCATAAAGGAGATCAACGAAAAATCGGATCTGACGATCGAGCTGATCGAGAACAAGGACGGTGGTCGCAGTGTCAAGTATCTCCAATTTAGGGTCGAAGAAAAGTCGATTTTTCGGATAGAAGCCCCTGCAGACTCTGGAGAGAAGGCGGAGTGGGAAACCCGCTTGGAAGAGATGGGAATTGGCGTGAGGGATCGAAAGAAAATAATGAGCGCTTATTCGACCGCTGTGATCGAAGCGACCTGGCGTTTCACGATGACACGCGTCGCCGATAAGAGTCAAACAGCGATCAAAAACATCGGCGCATATATGAAACGTGCTCTGGAAGGGAAGTTCGCACCGGAGTCTGCCGAACCGGCGCCGGCGGCGGCTGGCCAAGATGTGAAGAGCATGCGCGAAATTCAATCAAATTTTACACGCCACCGCACTTCGGAGGCTGAAGCGATGTTTAAAGAAATGCCGGCCGATGATCGAGATGCGGTCATTGCTGAGTACAACGAGTTGCAAACGAATAGTGCGACTCGCATACCCGAAGAAGTCGAAAAGCAGGGGGCGAGATTTATGGTACCGCTCTACTCATGGCTCGCGGTAAGGCACTGGGGCGAACCGACACCACAAGACATCTTCCAGTTCGCTATCGAATCTGGTGCGATCAGCGTCAACAAGCAGCAGTGACCCTGGTGGCTTAACCATATCGCCTCGCGCACTACACTAGGTGTCTAGGTGGGTGGAATATTGGCCATCCGCGCAAGCTTGTGCGCGAACGCCTGAATGTGTTCAATTTCTAGGTGTGGATCATTCAGACGAATCTGCTTGTACAGAAGCGATACGATCAGGAGCGAATCGACCGGCCTCACTGGCACTGCCACGGCAGATTTTCCTTTCTGGATCATTTGTACAAAATAATTTCGCTCCTGATACCGGTAGTTGTCAACAAAGATGTCGCGTCAGTTCATGCAGCCAGCTTCAATAATTCAGGCGCAGCCCTTTCTGGATTGAGCCACACCTCGTCCTTCAGTTTCCAATTGCCCGTGGCGCCTGACCAGCGCTCCGGGCAGCGTTGCTTTGCAGCCTCGTAGACCTGCTCACGACGCCGCAAGATCGCATCGGCCAGCCCATCGTGGCGCTGTGCGGGGGTGATGAATTTGAGGCCGCTGTGCTTGTGCTGGTGGTTGTACCACTGCACAAACTGCTGCGTCCGCGTCCGGGCCTGCTCAACGCTGTCGAACGGCTTGCGCGGGTAGTCCGGCCGGTATTTGCAAGTGCGGAACAGCGACTCCGCGAACGGGTTGTCGTTGCTGATGCATATTCCACGCCAAACTGGACGCCCATTCCACGGCAAACTGGACACCTAGTCCAGCGCAAACTGGACACTCATTCCACGGCAAACTGGACACCCAGTCCAGCGCAAACTGGACACCGGTTCCGCTCCAAACTGGACAGTTTGAAGCGGCCTGAGTAGGGCCAACGGCAAGGGGATAACTGTGGCAACCTGCCGGATTTTTATCCGGAGGGTTGCTTGACCAATAAAAGGTTATCCATGCGCAAAATCCATGAAGTGCTGCGACTGCATTTCGAGCAGGGCCGCTCCAAGCGGGAAATCGCCCGCATCATCAACGTTTCTCCCTCCACCGTCTCGGACTACGTGGCCCGCGCCAAGCTGGCCGGCCTGTCACCGCCACTGCCGCCGAACTGCGACGACACAGTCCTTGAGCGCTTGCTGTTCCCGCCCAGCGAGCCATCGTCGGTGCAGCGGCCCACGCCAGCTTGGCCGACCGTGCACAAGGAGCTGCGCCGCAAGGGGGTGACGTTGGAGCTGCTGTGGCAGGAGTACAAGTCCGAGCAGCCGGAAGGCTTCCAGTACAGTGCATTCTGCGAGCACTATCGGCGCTGGCGCCAGCAACTGACCACGTCGATGCGGCAAACCCACACGCCCGGCGAGCGGCTGTTCGTCGACTACGCCGGCCAGACCGTCGATGTGACCGACGGCAGCACCGGCGAAATCCGCACCGCCCAAGTGTTCGTGGCCGTGCTGGGCGCCTCGAACTACACCTACATTGAGGCGACCTGGAGCCAGCAACTGCCGGACTGGATAGGTAGCCATGTGCGTGCGCTTGATTTCTTCGGCGGATGCACCGAGCTATGGGTGCCCGACAACCTGCGCAGTGGCGTGTCGAAGGCCTCGCGCTACGAACCGGACGTCAATCCCACCTACCAGGACCTGGCCGAACACTACGGCGTGGCGGTGCTGCCTGCACGCGCCCGCCGGCTCAAAGACAAGGCCAAGGTCGAGAACGGCGTGCTGGTGGTCACGCGCTGGGTGCTGGCGCGCCTGCGCCACCAGCGCTTCTTCAGCCTCAACGAGCTGAACCGGTCGCTGCGCACGCTGCTCGCCGACCTGAACGGGCGGCCCTTCAAGAAACTGCCCGGCAGCCGCGCCAGCGCCTTCGCCGAGATGGACCAGCCGGCCTTACGGCCCTTGCCCGTGCTGGTCTACGAGTACGCCGAATGGAAAGTGGCGCGGGTCGGCATCGACTACCACGTCGAGGTCGATGGCCACTACTACTCGGTGCCGTGCCAGCACGCACGGGCCCAAGTCAGGGTGTGCATAACGCGCACGACAGTAGAGGTATTTCAATGGGGCCAGCGCATCGCCAGTCACCTCCAATGCGCCTTCAAGGGCCGCCACACGACCATTGATGCTCACATGCCGCCGGCACACCGCGAGGTGGCAGGCTGGAATGCGCAAACGCTGACCGCGCGAGCCGAAGCCGTGGGGCCGCGCTGCGCGGTACTGGTAGAGCGGCTGTTCGGTCAGCGGCAGCATCCGCAGCAGGCATTCCGCAGTTGCCTGGGCGTGCTGTCGTTGGGTCAGAAGTACGGCATTGACCGGCTGGAGGCAGCCTGCGCCCGCTCGCTCAAGTACAGCGCCGTCAGCTGGAAGAGCGTCCAGGCCATCCTCAAAAATGGACTGGACCTGCAGCCGCAGGACACGCAACGCACGCTCGACCTGCCCGAGCACGAGAATTTGCGTGGCGCGGCCTACTACCAGTCGACCCAGATTCATTAATTAAAATAAATCATAAATACGGTTTATATCGAAAACTCAATGCGCCGCCACTGGCGACGCAGCACCACCTAAGGATGACCTATGTTGAACCACCCGACCTACGACAAGCTGACGCGCCTGAAACTGTTTGGCATGGCGCGCGCGTTCGCCGAGCAGAGCGCGCTGGACCTGGACCATCTTGGTTTCGAAGAACGGCTTGGCCTGCTGGTCGAGCACGAAGTGAGCGAGCGCGATGGCAAAGCGCTGGCGTTGCGCCTGCATCGTGCCAAGCTTAAACCCAACACGGCCGCCGAGGACACTGACTACCGCCACGCGCGTGGACTCGACAAGGCGCTGTTTCAACGGCTGCTGGCCGGCCTGTGGTTGAAGGAAAAGCAGAACGTGCTGCTCACCGGTCCAACCGGCGTGGGCAAAACCTGGCTGGCCTGCGCGCTGGCGCACCAGGCTTGCCGCATGGGCCGCAGCGCCTATTACGTACGTCTGCCGCGCATGCTCGACGAGTTGGCCATTGGCCGCGCCGATGGCAGGTACATGAAACTGCTCAAGCACCCGGCCAAAATTGACGTACTTGTAATTGACAATTGGGGGCTTGCCGTACTTGACGACGCGCACCGGCGCGACCTACTGGAAGTGCTCGACGACCGTCACGGCAGCGGCTCGACCATCGTCACCAGCCAGCTGCCGATTGAACACTGGCACGCCGCCATCGGCGACGCCACCCTGGCCGACGCCATCCTCGACCGCCTGGTTCACAACGCCCATCAGCTCAACTTGAAAGGAGATTCTCTGCGGAAAAAGCGGGCAAATTTGACAAGCTCGGCCAGTCCGGAGTAAAACCACACCTCACCCCCGCGCCGTTATGCCCAGAGTGTCCAGTTTGACGTGGAACAGGTGTCCAGTTTGCGCTGGAATGACTGTCCAGTTTGCGGCGGAACAGGTGTCCAGTTTGCGTGGAATACGCAGTTGCTGACGCGCGGCCGGCTGAACGATGGGACCACACCGAGCTTTTCCAACGTTGCCAGCATCGTTGCCCCTTTCATTGCGCTGCCATTGTCGGAGTGCAGCACCACTTTGCGGCCGGCCAGGCCTTCCACGAGACTGGCCTTGCGCATCAGCAGCGCCGCTAACTCGGCCGATTCGGCGATGTGCACTTCATGGCCAACGATTTTGCGGCTGTACACATCGAGCACCATGTACCAGTAAAAATACAGGCCCTTCACGGACGTCGGCAGCCAGGTAATATCCCACGACCACAAGCGGTTCGGTTCGCTCGCGCAGTGGCTCGTCACAACGCGCGTGCGTGGCTTGCTAGCCCGGCCCCGGTGATGCTGCTGTGCCGCTGCCTTCATGATCCGATAGATGGTCGACTCCGACGCCATGTACTCTCCGCGGTCGACCAGCGTGGGCACGATCTGGCTCGGTGGCTGACTGGCGAACTCGGCACTGTTGACCAGCGCCAGAATGCGCGCCCGTTCTTCCTCGCTCAGCTTGTTGGCAGGGGCGACCCGGCATGCATCTTTGCGCCCGTCGTCGAGGCCGGCACGGCCTTCGCGGGTCCAGCGCTGATAGGTCCGCAAAGTGAGGCCCAAGGCCTCACAGGCAACAGCACGCCGGCAACCACTGCCAACGGCGTCTTCAACCAAGTCCTTTACCAGCAGGCGATCTGGGGTCCCGATCAGTCTTCCTCGGGATCCCCCCAAATCGCCTGGGCTTTTT
Source organism: Massilia sp. DWR3-1-1 (assembly GCF_049898325.1). Taxonomy (NCBI): domain Bacteria; kingdom Pseudomonadati; phylum Pseudomonadota; class Betaproteobacteria; order Burkholderiales; family Oxalobacteraceae; genus Massilia; species Massilia sp. DWR3-1-1. Next base: position 9,000 of record NZ_JAFCXL010000038.1, read on the forward strand.
TTCTGAGGATGATCAGCGCTGCTGCCTCCGCCAGTGCCTTGTCCTTGCGCAGTAACTCCTTCTCGAGCTGCTTGATCCGCTTGCGGTCACCCTTGCTCTGCTCGCGCTGCTCTCGTGACCGGTCCGCACTGTGCGCATTCGCGTCCTGGCACGCAGCACGCCAAACCGCGATCTGCTCGATGAACAGTCCTTTTCGGCGGCAGTATTCGGCCAGCTCGGCCTCGTTCAATCCTGCCGTTTCCAGCACAACGCCGAACTTGTCCTTCGAGGACCATTCCTCGGCATTTTTTCCATTCCCTGGCACCGGCACTCCCTGCTCTTTTAAATTTCGTCGCCAAGTATAGAGGGTCTGTTCCGAGATGCCATTCTCGCGTGCCAGTGCCGAGATGGGCTTGTTCGTAGGCGGCATCATCTGCCGCAAAAGTGCTTCCTTGCGCTCTGCTGAATAGTGCTTCACTGCTGCTCTTTTACTCCGCCCCCAGTACGGTTAAGATAAATCAGATGACGCGACAACTATGCTGACATAGGGGGATACGGCGTTGGTGCACTTCGGGCCCGCGAAACGGTTGTTGGTAAGATGTTGATCCATTTTTTCTGAGATCTTCTGATTCCGAACAAGCACAACACCGACCGCCGTCATCACATTCCGAAGATGAAATTCAAGGTTCAGAACTGGCCGGAATATGAAGCGGGACTGCGGCGGCGTGGCAGCCTGCCTTTATGGATTGAAGATGCTGCACTGGCCCAGTGGCAAAGCGTTGGGCCGCGTGGGCAGGCACGCTACCAGGGTATCGCCATTGAGACGTGCTTGATGCTGCGCGCCGCCTTCAAGATGGCGCTGCGACAAACAGAAGGCTCGATGGCGTCGGAAATGACGTTGATGAATTTGACGATCTCTGCGCCCGATCACACGACGGTCAGTCGCCGTGCGGTGGGATTGCCTGAGGTAACCTGATTTTTTCGGACACTCTTGTTTGGTAAACTTCACCAACTGGAGAACTTATGACACGCTCAAAAACATACACGCCGGAGCTTCGCGAAGAAGCGGTAAAGCTGGTCTTGACGCAGGGCCTGACGCTGGAGGATGCCGCAGTGCGCCTGACTATTCCGAAAGGGACGCTGGCCAACTGGTGGTGGCTGCAAGGCACGGTACATCGTCGAAAGTGGCCCCTGGTAGCCGCTCCATTCCTGAACTTGAAGCCGAGGTCACCAAGCTGCGCAAAGAGCTCGCAGAGACCCGCATGGAGCGCGATATCGTAAAAAACCGCCCCACGCGCGCACCCGCGGCCCTTATGTATAGAAACTCCAGGCGAGTACACTTATGGCACGCAGAGACTGTGGCCGTAAGCTTCTTGGAGGCATGAACCCCGTCAAAAAACCTGGCCCAGGGGAAGCTGCGGACTCATCTGTGGCGGCGCTTTCGGGCGACCCCGTTTACGAAGTTGATTTTATCCGATTCCCCGTCCTGCGCTTGACTATCCAGGAGGTCGACCATGTCAAACAGTAAAACGAGACCGAAGCCTACGGGTCTGCCGATCGTTCACCCTTTCGCGGCCGGGATCGATATCGGATCCCGGTTTCACGTCGTCGCCGTGAGTCCGGATGGGTATTCCGGACGAACGTGACCAGTCATTCCGGCATCGTGACCAGTCATTCCATTTGAACGTGACTGTCCATTCCTGACGAACGTGACCGATTTCGGGCATCTTCCGGAATCAGCGGTCGCGATGCCGGAATTACTGGTCACGATACCGGAATCAGTGGTCACGATGCCGGAATGACGTCGTACAGCGCAGTAATGGTGTTACGCATTTTGCAACTGAACGGGTACGCTCCCAGTTTTTTGACTGGAACCAGCGTGCCCGCACCAAGGATCAATATGCGTAAAATCAAGGACGTATTACGGCTCAAGCTTGACGCCAAACTGCCGCATCAGCAGATCGCCGATGCGCTGGGCCTGTCGAAGGGCGTGGTCACGAAGTACGTCGGCTTGGCCGCCGCAGCGGGCCTGGACTGGCCTGCCGTGCAAGGCATGGACGAAGCGGCGCTGGAGCAGCGTCTGCTAGTGCGCTCACAGAAAGTGCGCGACTATGTGCAACCGGACTATGCTCGCGTGCACCAGGAACTGCGCCGCAAGGGCATGACGTTGATGCTGGTGTGGGAGGAGCACCGCGCCGACCACGCGCACTGCCAGACCTACGCGTACTCGCAGTATTGCGACAACTACCGCCGCTTCGCCAAGCAGCTCAAGCGCTCGATGCGCCAGATCCACCGCGCCGGCGAGAAGCTGTTCATCGATTACGCTGGCCCCACCATCGCCCTCACCGACGGCGGCCGTGCCCACATCTTCGTGGCGGCGCTGGGCGCTTCGAGCTACACCTTCGCCTGCGCCACGCCGTCCGAGACGATGGCCGACTGGCTCGGGTCGACGGTGCGTGCGCTGGCCTTCTACGGCGGCGTGACGCAGCTCATCGTGCCCGACAACCCGAAGGCGATGATCGCCGACGCCAACCGCTACGAGCCACGCGGCAACGACACCGTGCTCGACTTCGCCCGCCACTACCCGAACTGCCGCTGCCAAAGGCTAAGCATCGCAACAAGTTGCCCAGCGATCCCAACTTCGACGTACGCACCGCGATATACCAGCTTGCGGGGACCGATCTGACGCAGATTCACGGCATCGGTCCGTTTCTCGCGCTGCGACTGGTCGGCGAATGCGGAACGGATTTGAGCAAATGGCGCACCGCCAAGCACTTCACGTCGTGGCTGACCCTCGCCCCCGGTTGCAAAATCAGCGGCGGCAAGGTGCTCTCCTCGCACACGCGCAAGACCAGCAGCCGCATCACTGTGCTGCTCCGGTTCGCGGCCGTGACGGTCGGCAGGAGCAACACCGCGCTTGGCGCATTTTGCCGGCGCCTTGCGGGCCGTATCGGCAATGCCAAGGCGGTGACGGCGACCGCACGCAAGATAGCCGTGCTGTTTTACAACGCGATGCGCTACGGAATGGACTACCGAGATCCGGGTGCTGACCACTACGAGCAACAGTATCGGGAGCGCGTCGTCAAGCAGCTACACCGCCGCGCGGCGCAATTTGGATTCACGCTGCAACCTCAGCCCCCAACAGCATAGTGAGTTTCTTAGGAAGGCGGCGGCGTACTTTGCGCGGGAGTCGCTGCCAAGTACGCGGTCATGAAGACATTGCGACTCGAATATCCCGTCAGCGTTCTATGCCGCGTCTTTGGCGTTTCGCGTAGCGGCTTCTATGCGTGGGCGGACGGCAAGCCGTCGCAACGCGCGCAGGACGACACGCGCCTGAAGGTCGCCATCAAGGCTGTGCACGAGCAGAGCCGGCAGACGTATGGCCCGCTGCGCATGCAACCCGAATTGGCGGCGCAGGGCTTTGCCGCTGGCCGGGACCGCATCATCCGGCTACGCCGCGAGCTTGCCTTGCGCTGTAAGCAGAAGCGCAAATTCAAGGCGACGACGAACTCGAACCATGACCTGCCGGTGGCAGAGAATCTGCTGAACCAAACCTTCGCGCCGACCCGCCCGAACAAAGCCTGGGTCACTGACATCACCTATATCGCCACCGGCGAAGGCTGGCTTTACCTGGCCGGCATCAAGGACGTCTTCACCTGTGAGCTGGTGGGCTACGCGATGGACGAGCGCATGACGCAAACGCTGACGGCGACGGCGTTATGGAAGGCCGTGCGCAACAAGCGCCCCGCGCCGGGGCTGATTCATCACTCCGACCGCGGCAGCCAATATTGCACTCCCGACTATCAAAAACTGGTGAAGCAATTTGGTATGACAGCGTCCATGTCACGCCGAGGAAACTGCTTCGACAATGCGCCGATGGAGAGCTTCTGGGGTAGCCTGAAAAATGAGCTCGTCCATCATCAACGGTACGCCACCAGGGCCGATGCGCGAGCAGCCATACAGGAATATATCCAAAGCTTTTACAACCGCCAGCGGCGCCACTCGCGCCTCGGCAATATTGCGCCCGCGTTGTTCGCTGAAAAATACAGAGAACAACGACAGGCGGCCTGAAACAAGAGTGTCCGCTATTGACAGTACACCCCAACTTGGCGGGACCAGCATATTGAAACCATCGCTCAGAACGGGCGCGCCACCTGGCAGCGGATAAGCGGCTACAACTTCCGCAGCTATGTGGAACTGGCGATGCAGCGCTACAAGCGGATCTTCGGCAACACGATGAAAGCACGTGCTCTCGCACGTCAGAAAACGGAGGCGTGGATCAGTGCGTCCGCACTGAACACGATGACCAGCTTCGGTATGCCGGTGTCGGTAAAAATCTAAAAACGGACCGAAACTGGGGACGTTTTTGTGTGGCGTCGATTAATTCAACAACGCCTCAGCGGGTAGGCCGCATACCAGCGGATGTAGACCAGGATCACGTCGACCGGAAAGCGCATACTTTTGAAGTTGACCATGTCGATTCGTCCTGGATTCGGGCACCGCAGTTTACTCGACCGGACCGCAGGCGTTCGCTAATGCGACAGAACCAACAAGGGCACAGCATGCTCGAAGTGCTGCGCCGCGCATTTGCCGGCGATCCGATCATGCCGGCTGCGTAGCGGCTGAATAGTTACCATTAATTTTGCTTTGGGTCGAGGCGCAGGCAAACTTTTTTGCAGTCAAAAATAGAGCGGTCCACATTGAACTCCTTCAGGTTCAAGAATCTGACTATCGTTACAACAAGCAGACCCGAGAAGTTACGATTCTAGCGTCTGGAAAGTAAGCGTCGTCCCACCACCGTCTTGAGCGGCGTGCCGCTTTAATTGATGATGGCCTCACCTCTCTGGGAAGCGACGTGTTGCTCAAGTAGGCTTGATCTGCTGGGGGCAATTCCAGGGCAGTAACTCGTCAACGCGGTTGACGGGGTGGTCGGCGATCTGCGTCAGCACATGACGCAACCAGGCTTCGGGGTCGACCCCGCTCAGCTTGGCAGTGCCGATCATCGAGTAGATCGCGGCCGCACGTTCGCCGCCGCTGTCTGCGCCAGCAAACAGGTAGTTGCGCCGGCCGATGGCGATGCCACGCAGTGCCCGTTCGGCAGCCGAGTTGTCGATCTCGATGATGCCGTTGTCGCAGTAGCGCAGCAACGCTGGCCACAGGTTCAGTGCGTACAGGATGGCAGCCGAGGTGTCGGATTTGCGCGATAGCTTTTCAAGCGAGGCGCGCAGCCACTGCTCGAGGTCGTCAAGCAACGGTCGCGCACGCGCCTGTCGCGCCGACCGGCGCTCGTCCGGTGGTTTTCCGCGGATCTCGGCCTCGATCAGATACAGTTCGGCGATGCGGCGTAGCGCTTCTGTCGTGAGCGGCGATAGCCGCGCCACGTGCAGGTCGTGGAACTTGCGACGCGCGTGCGCCCAACATGCCGCTTCGTCGATTTTTCCACCTTCGTAAAGGGCGTTGAAGCCGGCGTAAGCGTCAGCCTGCAGCACGCCCTCGAACTTGGCCAGATGCGTTTGCGGATGGATGCCCTTGCGGTCTGGCGAGTAGGCGAACCAGACTGCAGGTGGACTCAAGTCACCGGAAGGTCGGTCGTCCCGCACGTATGTCCATAGCCGCCCCGTTTTGGTTTTTCCATTGCCTGGCGCGAGGACCGGCACTGGCGTGTCGTCAGCATGCAGTTTCTGTGCTGTCAGCACATGCTTGCGGACCGCGTCGACCAGTGGGCGCAACAACGAGCTGGCAGCGCCGACCCAGTTCGCCAGCAGTGCCCGGTCCAGATCGACGCCTTCGCGTGCATAAATCACGGATTGGCGGTACAGCGGCAAGTGGTCGGCGAACTTGGCGACCAGCACATGGGCCAGCAAGCCAGGGCCGGCGATGCCACGTTCGATCGGTTGGCTCGGCGCTGGCGCCTGCACGATGGCGTCGCAGCAGCCGCAAGCCAATTTCGGGCGCACATGGCGGATGACGCGGAAGCTCGCTGGCACGAACTCAAGCTGTTCGGCGACGTCTTCGCCAAGCTGCTTTAATGTGCCACCACAGGCCGCGCAATCTGTCGTCGCCGGCAGATACACTTTTTCGTCACGTGGCAGATGCGCGGGCCGCGCTTTGCGCGGCCCGCGCTGACGCGGCGCCTTGTCCATCGGCGGCATTTCCCGTTCGGCCTCGGCATCATCGGCCTGCAAGTCCTCAAGCTGCAATTCGAGCTGTTCGATCTGATGGTCGAGCTTCTCGGACTTGCGGCCGAACTGCATGCGCCGCAGCTTGGCGATCCACAATTTCAGATGCTCGATCTCGGCGGCGCGCGTTTTCAGCTGTGCTTGCAGTCCAAGGATTTGTTCGTCGCGCGCCAACAGCAATGCTTTCAGGGCATTGATATCGTTGGGAAGCTCGGCGGCGCTCAGCATGGGCTGAGTTTACCCGAGGCAGCGTACGTTTACAAGGCTGACGTCGGCCGCCAGGTGCGTTCCGGCCGGCGCCAGTCGATCCCTTCGAGCAGCATCGACAGCTGCGCCGGGGTCGGGCAGACGCTGCCGCTGGTCGCCTGTGGCCAGACGAAGCGGCCCCGTTCGAGGCGCTTTGCGAACAGACACAGGCCGTCGCCGGACCACCACAGCACCTTGAGCATGTCGCCGCGACGACCGCGGAACACGAACACATGGCAGCAGTAAGGATCTTCGGCCAATGCAGTTTCGACTTTGGTGGCCAGGCCATTCATCCCGGCACGCATGTCGGTGATGCCGGCGACAAGCCAGATCCTGGTGCCAGCGGGCAGGCCGATCATGTGCGCAGACTGTGGAGGACAAGTGCAAGCAAGGCGGCATCGGTGCCGACGCCAACGCGGACGACGGCGTCGGCGATGACGATCTCAATCATGCTTGTCGAAGAGGCGGTGCTCACGCGCGTGGCGCGGGCAGGTGCGCGCTGTATCACCACTGGCAGCAAATGCGCCTGCTGCGACCCCGATTCCGATTCCGTCAGCAGGCCGGCGCGCAAGTCTCGCCGCCATTTGAACAACATGTTGACGTTAATCTCGTGTTGCTGCGCCAGTTTTGATACCGACACGCCAGGTTCACACGCTGCCTTGGCCAGGCGCTGCTTGAACTCGGCCGGATAATTCGGACGTCCTTTACGGTTGTTCGGCTGGCCAACAGTGTCCACAGTAGTTCCCATCAAAAAAGTAACGGGAACTACTTTCGCAGAGTAGGTTGGCTACGTACAGACGGTGCTGGGAAGACGCTTACTCTGGAAAAAGCAACTCGACCATTGAAATTTACGCGGACAGGGTAAATATCTGGCGACGTACATGTCTCTCGGTGCTATCGTACTTGTTCAATCGATCGACACGGACGAAATCATGGGAACCACAGGGGCTAGAAACAAGGAACGAACAAATGATCAGCTAGCCGATCTGATGCTCATGCACTTTCGATCCAGCGTACCGCAAGATGTGTAGCCGCCTGGACGTACCTCAGCAAATTAGATGTGCCGGCCTCAACGATTTATCGCGTTCTAACCTATGCAGCAAATGTACGTCGGTACCCTAGGGAGAGCAAACATGGCCTTACATAGAGGAAGCGACCGTCGCGTGTCAGACCACGCCCAATGGGATCTCATTGTAGAGATTGGCGTTAACTATTTCCGGACAGTCGGCGCCGCCCATGCCATCACTTTCATGGTGATGAACGGCATCTCTATGGAGGTTGTTATTCGTGTCACTTCGGCACACCACCCCAGGAGAAAGACGAAGTGGGAGCTCCACGTTGATGAAGCGGCTCTCCGACAAGCATTAGGGGCCCGACCATTACTTGCCGAGCACCACCCCAATCCACGGCGTTGTTGAATAATTTGACCGGTCGCCACCGGAGTGTACAATCTAGCATCATTTCTTTTCAGGTAGGTCCGTGCCGTACAAACACAGCGAAGAGCGTCGCCACAAATTCGAGAAGCCGCATTACAAGGTGACGAACTGGCCTGCGTACAACGCCGCGCTCAAGTGGCGCGGTGACTTTACGATGTGGTTTGCCGAGGAGGCGATTGCCGAGTGGTGCCCAGCCAAGACCGGGGCGCGCGGCCGGCCAACAAAGTATTCCAATGTGGTAATCGAGACCGCGCTGTTCATACGCCAAGTTTTTCATCTGGCGTTGCGGCAGACAGAAGGCTTCATGAACTCGCTTGCCCGTGCTCTGAAGGTCGAGATCAGCATCCCGGATTTCAGCCGCATTTCCAAGCGGAGCATCGGCTTGCCAAGACATGCCCTGAGCAAAGCCCTGGACCCAGGCAGCCTCGTCATCGTGGACTCCACCGGACTCAAAGTGTACGGCAAAGATGAATGGCACCAGGAAAAGCATGACGTCCCGGCCCGGCGCACCTGGCGCAAGCTGCACCTGGCGATCGACGAACATCATCAGGTTCTCGCCTGCGAACTGACGACGCCGGAAGTGGGTGACACGACGGCCGTGCCGGATTTACTCGATCAAATCACAACACCATTTGAGATGTTCATGGGCGATGGCGCCTACGACGGCGAGCCGGTAGCGCAGGCGGTGCTGACGAGGCAGCCCGATGCGCAAGTGATCATTCCACCGCACAAGAGCGCTGTACGTTCCGACATCGGTACGACTTGGCGGGACCAGCATATTGAAACCATCGCTCAGAAAGGGCGCGCCACCTGGCAGCGGATAAGCGGCTACAATTTCCGCAGCTATGTGGAACTTGCGATGCAGCGCTACAAGCGGATCTTCGGCAACACGATGAAAGCACGTGCTCTGGCACGTCAGAAAACGGAGGCGTGGATCAGTGCGTCCGCACTGAACACGATGACCAGCTTCGGTATGCCGGTGTCGGTAAAAATCTAAAAACGGACCGAAACTGGGGACATTTTTGCCTGGCGTCGATTAATTCAACAACGCCCATTGCCACCGGGCGCACGGTGAAGTTCGCGACTGATCGAACTGGGAGCACGGCCAAGGCGCTTAGCAATGGATCGGATACTGCACTGGTCGTCCCGCATGGTCATCACGACGGCGCGCTCCTGTGTCGTCAGATGGGTATAGATTTTCGGCATGGCAACACCTTACAGCAAAGGGTGTTGCACTTGGTTTTAGAGGCTGCCAACCTATGCACTAACATTGGTCCGTTGGATTGGCAATGTGCAAATCTCGGCCACCGCTTGCCGCACCACTTCCGCTTTAATTTCGAGGGGTGCGCTTTCGTCCGCCCTGGCTGATGCGCATTAAGGAAGCGACCAAGTCCTTTACAATTTCACGAGAACGGTCATCAAGAAGTTGCATGTCGTGAAGCAAGGCCAAGTGATCGCGCGGCAGGCCCATGGGGTCGTTTGCCGCGTAGTCGCTCTCTGTCGCGCACTCTTCTCCATAGCGAAGCCACTGTGGCGACAAAGCCAGCCATCTGGAAAGCACGACTAATTTATCCTGTGTTGGAAATGCTTCACCGCGAAGCCATTTTCGTGCCGCATGCGATGTAATCGCAAAGCCATCCGTTCTCAGGTTGAATTCTTGAGCAAAAACTGTCGGACTCACCGAACATTCGGCACGCAACAGGGCAATGCACAGCCTTTTGCTGAAATTGGCTCGTTCGTCCGCTGCGATCTTTGAGTTCATGCATCAGAATAGCAGAAATAAATACCAATGCGCGCCTTTTTGGTACTACATTAGTTGTTGTGTGTTTTGCGCATCCGATGGAGGGGAGCATGGCAAGCATCTTGGCGCGGAACGGTCCCGATCAGACCATTTACGCGGACGGTAATGCAAAGGTTTTTGTGACTGTTCAGCGTGAGTGATTTTCGAAAAAACAGATGTAAACCTGGCGGTCTCAAGTATCAAGTGCAGCACCGGGTTAATGAATCAAATCGGCCTGCAATTGTAGCCGAGCCATGTGTTCGGTATAAACCACCAGCGGGGACTTCCAGCCGAGCGTTTGACGTGGTCGCGTATTGAGCGATAGTGCGATGGCATCGAGGTCGTCCTGCGAATAAATCGACAGGTCTGAGCCCTTGGGCATGTACTGGCGCAGCAAGTCGTTGGTGTTCTCATTGGAGCCGCGCTGCCATGGGCTGTGCGGGTCGGCAAAGTAGATCTGCACGCCGGTGCGCTCGGTGAGGATTTTGTGGCCATGCATCTCGCGGCCCTGGTCGTAGGTCATCGACTTGCGCAGTTCGGCGGGCTGACGGTTGAGCACCGCCGAGAAGCTGTCGACGACGGAGCGGGTGCCGGCGTTGTCCATCTTGGCCAGCACCACGAAACGCGTGGTGCGTTCGACCAGCGTGCCGACCGAGGAGCGGTGGTTCTGTCGCGTTGTTGATCAAAAGACGAAATTGTCTAGGAAAGGAACTTCGGTGCCTCAAACAGTACGGACCTGTCCTGCCAGCGCATAAAATTGGTCGGCGAACGACATGGTAGCGGCGCTATCGATCGCGAACTGTCCCTTGCGGACCATGTGCATGAGCTCGACGCCGGCAAGAACGCAGCCGGCGGAGCGGAAGGATTTGAAGTTGAGCATCGGCCTGGTCACCCGCTTGATGGCACGGTGGTCCTGCTCGACGATATTGTTGAGGTATTTGACCTGGCGCACCATGATCGGCACGTCCCGGCCGGCATTGATCGCATCGATGGACGCCTTGTTGGCGCCGCTCTTGTCCATCGTGACCTTTTCCGGAACGCCATTCTCGCGCATGGCCTTGTCGAAGAAGCGCTTCGCCGCAGCCATGTCGCGCTTTGCCGTCAGGAGGAAATCGACCGTCTTTCCGGCCGTGTCGACGGCCCGGTAGAGATATTTCCAGACGCCCTTGACCTTGATGTAGGTCTCATTTATCCGCCAGCTGCCGCCGACCAGACGCTTGTGTTTGCGGGACAGTTTTTCAATCAGCGGCAGGAATCGGATCGCCCACGGCGTTGTTGAATAATTCGACCTGTCGCCACAGGAGTGTACAATCTGGCATCATTTCTTTCCAGGTAGGCCCGTGCCGTACAAACACAGCGAAGAGCGTCGCCACCAATTCGAGAAGCCGCATTACAAGGTGACGAACTGGCCTGCGTACAACGCCGCGCTCAAGCAGCGCGGTGACTTTACGATGTGGTTTACCGAGGAGGCGATTGCCGAGTGGTGCCCAGCGAAGACCGGGGCGCGCGGCCGGCCAACAAAGTATTCCAATGTGGCAATCGAGACCGCGCTGTTCATACGCCAAGTTTTTCATCTGGCGTTGCGGCAGACCGAAGGCTTCATGAACTCGCTTGCCCGTGCCCTGAAGGTCGAGATCAGCATCCCGGATTTCAGCTGCATTTCCAAGCGGAGCAT
>NZ_JAFCXL010000039.1:0-17650 GCF_049898325.1 Massilia sp. DWR3-1-1
CGTGAAACGATATTACGCCGATGATAGTGCTGCAACCAGTGTGAAAGTAGGTTATCGTCAGGCTAGTTATAGTGAGAAAACCCCGTACAGCGATGTGCGGGGTTTTTTTACGTCTGGCGTTCACCAGATGGCACTCACCTTAGGCCACTTTCTCCCAATCGAGCCCGAAGCGCGCCAGGTATTTTTTCAGGCGGTCCGCATCGTTCGGCTTCGACTTGGCATCGCGCGAGACGGCAAACAGCTTGCGTCCTGCATCGGACAAGGATTTGGATTGCCGGCATACGCGCAGCACGAGCTCGAGCTGCGCCCCATCGAACAAGTCGATAGCGCCAATGCCCAGTGCTGCCAGATTGGCCTCGCATTGTTCATTTTCTTTGCCATGCGGTGGCTGATGGTGGCGCCACAACTGGCGCAGCCGGCCGATTTCCGCCTCGACGACGCTCTCGCCGATGCTGGCGTCGCTGGCCAGGGTCGCCATGCGCGTCACCGCTGCCGCCAGGTCGCGGAAATTGCCCGTCCAGGGCGCTTCATCGGAGGTGGCAAATGCCATGAAGCGCTCGCGTGCCTCCCGATTGAAGCGCACTTTGCTGCCGTGCTCGGCGGCATGCTGCGCCAGCAGAAATGCCAGATTCGGTGCGATATCCTCCGGGCGCTGCGCCAGTCCCGGCAGCACATAGGTCCACAGATTAATCCGCGCATATAAATCTTCGCGAAAGCGGCCGTTGACGACGTCATCGGACAGATCGCGGTTGGTCCCTGCGATCAATTGAAAATCGCTGTGGACTTCATGATCGCTGCCCATCGGCAAAAAGCGTTTTTCTTCCACCGCCTGGAGCAGCATGGCTTGTTCATCGGGGCCCAGTTCGCCAATTTCGTCGAGAAACAGCACGCCGCGGTGGGCCGAGCGCAGCAAGCCTGGGCGATCGGTGGTGGCGCCCGTGAACGCGCCTTTGACGTGACCAAACAAGGTCGACCCGGCGCCATCGCCGTGCAGGGTGGCGCAATTGAGCTCGACGAACTTGCCGGTAACTTGATGACGGGCTTTTTTCAGTGCGTAGACGCGCCGGGCCAAAAACGATTTCCCGGCGCCTGTCGGCCCCATCAGCAGTAGCGGCGCCTTCGATTTGATGGCGACCCGCTCGATTTCGTCGATCATCGTATTGAAGGCGGGATTGCTGGTGGCGATGCCGGATTTAAGAAAGGCGACGCCTTCGGCCTGCTCCAATGAAAAGCGCTGTGCAATTTGATCGTAGCGCGATAAATCCAGGTCGATCAGCGCGTAATTGCCAGGCGCATTGCTGCCCTGGCGGCGCGGCGGCGAGGTTTGCACCAGGCGGCCGGGGAAAAAACGCGCTTCCGTCATCAGGAACATGCAGATCTGGACCACGTGGGTGCCGGTGGTGATATGAATCCAGTATTCCTCCGGCACGCTCGGTGGCGGCAATCACTTCGTCGAGATCTGCCTGGATGAGTCGGGCGCGGTATGGTTCATGCTGCACTCGGGATCACGTGGCGTCGGCAATGCCATCGGCAGCCACTTCATTGAGCTGGCCAAGCAGGACATGCGGACCCACCTGGTCAACCTGCCCGACCTGGACCTGGCCTATCTGAAGGAAGGTACCGCTCACTACGACGACTACGTGCAGGCGGTGGGCTGGGCGCAGAAGTTCGCCCGGATGAACCGCGAGGTGATGATGCAAAACCTGATTGCGGCGGTGCGCAAGGTGATTGTCAAACCTTTCGAGACGCACATCGAGGCGGTCAACTGCCACCACAACTATGTGCAGAAGGAGCGTCACTTCGGTGAAGACGTGCTGGTCACCCGCAAGGGCGCGGTGTCGGCGCGCGCGGGCGAGCTGGGAATCATTCCCGGCTCGATGGGCGCGCGCAGCTTCATCGTGCGCGGCAAGGGCAATCCGGACAGTTTTAACAGCTGCAGCCACGGCGCCGGCCGCACCATGAGCCGGACCGAGGCGAAGCGCCGTTTCACGCTGGCCGATCAGATCGCGGCGACGCAGGGGGTGGAGTGCCGCAAGGACGCCGCCGTGATCGACGAAATCCCGATGGCGTACAAGGAGATCGACGCGGTCATGCATGCCCAGCGCGACCTGGTCGAGGTGGTCCACACCTTGAAACAGGTGGTTTGCGTCAAAGGATAAGGCAGCGACCACATGGACATCACAAGAAAGCAGACGATGATCGAACTCGATGGCGCAGCCGGTGAAGGCGGCGGCCAGATTTTGCGCAGTGCGCTCACCCTGTCGATCATCACGGGGCAGGCCTTTCGCATCCGCCAGATTCGCGCCGGGCGGCCTAAGCCGGGATTGATGCGCCAGCATCTGGTGGCGGTGCAAGCCGCCGCCGCAATCAGCGGCGCCACGCTCAGCGGGGCCGAACTGCGCTCGCAGGAGCTGAGCTTCGCGCCCACCGCGCTGGCAGGCGGCGACTATGAATTCGCCATCGGCACGGCGGGCAGCTGCACGCTGGTACTGCAAACGCTGATACCGGCACTGTTGATGGCGCCGGTGCCATCAACCGTGCGCATCAGCGGCGGCACGCACAATCCGATGGCGCCGCCGGCGCAATTCCTGCAGCGCGCCTGGTGCGGCGCGCTGGCCAGGATGGGGGCGCGGGTCACTATCGACATTGTGCGCTCGGGCTTTTACCCGGCCGGTGGTGGCCAGCTGCTGGCGACGGTGGCGCCGTGAACCAGCCGCCAGCCACTCGCGCTCACCGAACGGGGATCGCGTATCGGCGGCTATGCCGAAAGTATCATCGCTGGCGTCGCTGCCCACGTCGCCGAGCGCGAACTCGAATGCATCGGCGCCGGCATGGGCTGGAGCGGCGAGCGTCTCCACACCTGCATACTGACCAGCGACCAGGGGCCCGGCAATGCGGTTCTTGTCACGCTCTAGCATGAGCACGTGACGGAGGTGTTCGTCGCGTTTGGCGAAAAAATGGTGCGCGCCGATGCGGTGGCGCGCGGCTTGCTGAAAGATGTGCGCCGCTACACCGCGTCGCAGGCGGCGGTGGGCGAGCACCTGGCGGACCAGCTGATGCTGCCGATGGCCATGGCGGGCGGCGGCGCCTTCTCGGCGCTGACGATCTCGCCGCACGCGCGCACCAACGCGGCCGTTATCAGCCGCTTCTTGCCGGTGGCGTTCGCGTTCGAGCAGCGTGCCGGCGCCGTGCTGTGCACGATCAGCGCTGGCCGTTGACGGCGTCGGCGCGCGCGCCGTTGGTGGGGCCGCGGCGGCGGGCCGCCCGCCGCGCCGCCATCGGAAACGCAAACCACATGACGATTAGCAGGATGAAAGTGATGACGGCGCCGATCACGCTGGCCGACACCAGTGCCGTGGCAGTGTAGATGACGGTGAACATGTCCAGGCCGAGGCCGATGGCCAGGCAGGCCAGCGCCGTGCGGATCATGCGGGTCGACGCCACCAGCATGTGCGGCGTGACGTAATCGTGCCCCACGTAGCGGTAGTAGACGGCCGGCGTGACGATCAGGGCGACGGCGATGATCACCATGCTCAGGCTGATCAGATGACAGTCCTTGGCGAACTCGGGCAGCTCGGCGAAGCGCTGGTTGAACACCACGATGGTCTGAAAGCCGAACAGGGCCTGGATACCGGGCAGGATGACCCGGGTTTCCTCGATGATGTTGCGCATCTCTTCGTGCAGGTCGGCGTGGCTGATGGTTGCGGTCTCGGTCGTCATACGCAGACGGTAACCGCAATTGCATGCCATCGCAACCGCGCACGATAAGAAAACGATTTACCCTGGAGCGCGCGCCGCTGTCCTGAGCGCGACCAGGGCGTCGAGCAGGGGCCGGCTGGCATCGGCCAGCCGGTCCAGGCTCGCTTCGCGCAGCGCCGCCGTGTCGACGGTGTTGTCCGAATCGAGCCCGGCCCAGCGTAGCAGCGCCGCGCACGCCTGCGGCGTGTCGAACAGGCCATGCAGATAGGTGCCGAGCACCTGGCCGTCGGCCGAGAGCGCGCCTTCCGCGCGGCCGTCGATGACAAATGCCGGCAGCGCCAGCGCGGCACCGCGCGAGGTGCCCATGTGGATTTCGTAGCCCGTCACCGGCGCGCCGCTGTCGTCGAAGGCGCAACTGCCACTGACCAGTTGCAGGCGCTTCTCCAGGCCCATCTCGGTCACCATGTCGAGCAGGCCCAGCGCGGCCGATTCGCCGGCGCTGCCCTCGACGCCCAGCGGGTCGAGCACGCTGGCGCCCAGCATCTGAAAGCCGCCGCACACGCCGATCACCTTGCCGCCGTAGCGCAGGTGACGGGCAATCCGTTCCGGCCAGCCTTGCGCGCGCAGCCAGGCCAGGTCGGCGCGCGTGTGCTTGCTGCCGGGGAGGATGATCAGATCGGCGGGCGGAATCGCTTCTCCCTGGCGCACGAAGCGCAGGTCGACGTCGGGGTGCGCGCGCAGGGCGTCGAAGTCGGTGTGATTGCTCATGCGCGGCAAACTTGGCACGATCACCCGGAAGGCGCCCGTCGACGCCTGCACCGGCTGCACCGCGTCTTCGGCATCGAGGAACAGGCCATGCAGATAGGGCAGCACCGCCAGCACCGGCTTGCCGGTTTGGGCCTCGAGCCAGTCGAGGCCCGGTTCGAGCAGCTTGATATCGCCGCGAAATCGGTTGATGACAAAGCCGATGGTGCGCGCGCGTTCGCTCTCGGACAGGCAGGACAGGGTGCCGACGATGTGGGCGAACACGCCGCCGCGGTCGATGTCGGCCACCAGCACCACCGGGCAATCGACCGCTTCGGCAAAGCCCATGTTGGCGATGTCGCGATCGCGCAAATTGATCTCGGCGGGACTGCCCGCACCCTCGACGATGACGGCCTCGTACTGCGCGCTCAGGCGCTGGTGCGATTCGAGCACCGCCCCCATGGCGATGGTCTTGTACTGGTGGTAGTCGCGCGCATTCATCTCGGCGCGCACCTTGCCATGAATGATGATCTGGGCGCCCGTGTCGCTCGATGGTTTGAGCAGCACCGGGTTCATGTCGGTGGTGGGCGCCACGCCGGCGGCCATCGCCTGCAGGGCCTGGGCGCGGCCGATCTCGCCGCCGTCGGCGGTCACCGCGCTGTTCAGGGCCATGTTCTGCGGCTTGAACGGCGCCACCCGTACGCCTTCCTGCTTGAGCAGGCGGCACAGGGCCGCCACCACCGTGGTTTTGCCGGCGTCCGAGGTGGTGCCCTGCACCATCAGCGTGGAATAGGGAAAGTGCATATCAGTTCCCCCGGCGCTGGCGCGCCACATCGAGTTTTTCGCACAGCGCGGCGGTGCCGGGCACCATCCGCGGTCCGGCGCGGTTGAGCAGCTCGCCGTCGAGGGTAAACAGATTGTCGCGTTTGACCGCCTGCATGCCAGGATACTGGCGCCACAGATTGACGCCGCCATAGTTCTTTTCGCTGGTGCCGAAGATCGCCTCCGGGTCTTCCTGCAAGACCGCCTCGACCCCGACCACCGGCGCCGTGACGGACAGCGCGCCAAAGACGTTGACGCCGCCGCACAAGCGCATGGCGTCGCTGACGATCGAGCCATTGCTCAAGGTGTAAAGGGGCTTGTCCCAGACCTGGTAGAACAGCCGCACGGGCGAGCGCTTGCCGTACTTTTGCGCCAGCGCGGCGAACTGGCCGCGCACGTCGGCGGCGACGGCATTGGCCACATTCTCGGTGCCCATCAGCTGGCCCAGGCGAATCAGGCTATCGGCGATGCCGTCGAGTTTTTTCGGCTCGCTGTGAAAAATCGGCACGTTCAGCTTGCGCAGCAGGTCGACCTGGCGCGCGGAGCTGCCGTGCAGCCAGACCACGATCAGGTCCGGCTTCAGGGCGATCACCCGTTCGAGGTCGACCTGGCGGTTGTCACCGATGCGCGGCAGCAGTTTCGCCGCCGCCGGATAGTCGCTGTAGCTGACCGCGCCGACGATCCTGTCGCCGCCGCCGGCCGCGTACAGCAGTTCGGTCACATGGGGCGCCATGGCGATGATGCGCTGCGCCGGTTTTTTGAGCGTGATGAGATTGCCGTCGTCGTCGCGCACGCTGATGTCGGCATGGGCGGCGCCGGCAAACAGCGCCAGCAGCGCGGCCAAAATGATGGGGGAGGGTTTGATCATCGGTGCTTCCATTCATGAAGTGCGGTGTGCAGCCGCTGCCAGGCGGCAGGGTCGGGCGGCAGGCCAAGGCGGATGCCGCGTGCGGCGTGCTGAAACAGGCGGACCCAGATGCCCCGTTCGGCCATGTGCTGCCAGAACGCTTCGGCTTGCGCCTCGGGCCACCATTGAAACAGGGGCGTGCCGGTGGCCTCGATGCCGTGGTCATCGAGTAGCTGTGTCAGGCGGGCGCTGGACCCGGCCAGGCGCTGGCGGCTGGCGCGCTGCCAGGGCTGATCGCGCAGGGCGGCAATGGCGATATGCTGTGCCGGCCCGCTGATGGTCCACGGCCCCAGCAGATCGGCCAGGCGCAGCAGCAGGGCCGGTTCGGCGCCGACAAAGCCAAGACGGATGCCGGCCAGGCCGAAAAATTTTCCGATCGAACGCAGCACGATGATGCCTGGCCGGTCGGCAAAGGCGGCGATGCTGTGGTCCGTGCAGGTATCGGCAAACGCTTCATCGACCACCAGCTGGCCGCCGCGCGCGGCCAGCTGCTGCGCCCAGGCGAGCAACTGCGCGCGCGGCACGCTGGCGCCGGTCGGATTGTTCGGGTTGCAGACCACCACCACATCGCTGTGCGCCACCGCGCCTTCGAGTTCGGCATACGCCACCTGGGTCAGGCTGTGGCCATGGCCTGCCCAGTGGTGGGCATGCTCGGCATAGGACGGCGCCGCCACCGTCACCCGCGCCGGAGCGCGCAGGCGCGGCAAGGCCTGGATGGCGGCCTGGGTGCCGGCCACCGCCAGCAGGCAGGGCGCGCCGTAAAAGGCGCGGGCGGCGTCCAGCAGCGCCGGATCGGCTTCCGGCAAACGATGCCAGGCATCGTCCGGCACGACAGGCGCCGGGTAGCCGTGCGGGTTGATGCCGGTCGACAGATCGATCCAGTGTTCGCCGCCGAAGCGGCGCATGGCCTCGCGCAGATTGCCGCCGTGTTCAAGCATGGAGGACCTCCAACAGCGCCGCGCCGGCCAGCGCGAGGCCAATCCACAGGGCGGTGGTGCGCGCCACCAGGGCCCAGGCGCGGGCGATATCGGCGCCGCTGGCGGCGACCCCGTGGCCGAGCGGTGCGCGTTGCTCGATGGTGCCATCGTAGCTGGCGGCGCCGCCCAGTTCAATGCCCAGCGCACCGGCGCCGCTGGCCATCACGGGGCCGGCGTTCGGGCTGCTCCACAAGGGCGCTTGCATGCGCCAGCACAGCCAGGCGCGCCGTTTCGCCTGCCAGCCGGGCGCCAGCAACATATAAGAGAGCGCGGTCAGCCGCGCCGGAACCAGGTTGAGCAGATCGTCCAGGCGCGCGGCCACGCAGCCGAACTGCAGGTAG
Organism: Massilia sp. DWR3-1-1; assembly: GCF_049898325.1. Lineage (NCBI taxonomy): Bacteria > Pseudomonadati > Pseudomonadota > Betaproteobacteria > Burkholderiales > Oxalobacteraceae > Massilia > Massilia sp. DWR3-1-1. The sequence goes on from NZ_JAFCXL010000039.1 coordinate 7,491, forward strand.
CGCGTGCTGCGATAGCCCCACATGGCGTCGAGCGTATTGGCCGCGCGGAACAGCACCGCGCCCGGCGCGCCGGCCACGGCGAACCAGAACAGGGCGCCGAATACGGCGTCATTGCCGTTTTCCAGCAGCGATTCGGTGCTCGCCTTGGCCAGCGCGTTTTCGCTGGCGCCGCTGGTGTCGCGGCTGACGATGCGGGCGGTGAGCCGGCGCGCGCCGGGCAGATCGCGACGCGCCAGCGCGGCGGCGATCGGCAAATTGTGTTCGCGCAGGCTGCGCAGGCCCAGGCAGACATACAGCAGCAGTGCGTGCGCAAGATAGTTGAGCCAGGGCGCCGTTGGCAGCCACACCAGCAGCAGCGCCAATGCGGTCGGCGGCGTCACCGCCAGCAGCCATGCCAGCGCGCCGCGCGCGACGCGGGCATGGCCCAGGTTCAGGCGCCGCTCGAGCCACATGGCCCAGTTGCCAAAGCCGACCAGCGGATGCCAGCGGCGCGCTTCGCCCAGCAGCACATCGAGCAGCACGCCGGCCGCCAGCAGCAGCGCCAGCGCGCTCACGCCAAGGCCGCTCAGCACGGGCCGCCCTTCAGGTACAGGGGCAGGCCGGCGGCGATGAACACGGCGTCATCGCAGAGGGCGGCCATGGTCTGGTTCAGCCGGCCCTGTTCATCCATGAAGCGGCGCGATATCGCCCCCATCGGCATCAAGCCCAGGCCCACCTCGTTCGATACCAGCACGACGTCGCTGGCGCAGCGCGCCAAGGCGCTCGCCAGCATGTCCTGCTGTTCATCAAATTGCGCCGGCACGGTGATCGTTCCCACGTCGGGATAGCTGTCACCGCCGCTAAACAGCAGATTGCTCAGCCAGAGTGTCAGGCAATCGACCAGGATCAGGCGTTCGGGCGAGGACCAGCGCAGCAACTGGTTGCCCAGCGCCAGCGGCTCTTCCACCGTGGTCCATTCGGGCGGGCGCGCGGCGCGGTGGTGGGCGATGCGCGCGGCCATTTCGCCGTCGCCGGCGGTGGCGGTGGCCAGGTAGACGACCTCCTTGCCGGAATCGATCGCCAGCCGCTCGGCAAACGCGCTCTTGCCGGAACGGGCGCCGCCCAGCACCAGGGTGCGCCTCATGGCGCGCCAGCGGAAAACAGCGCTGCCACGGCGGCCGGATTGGACGGGAAGTAGGCGTGAAAATACGAGGCCGTCAGCGCGCCGCAACGATACACGGCCTCGCCCGCAGCGCCCGAGGGGTGCTTGACCGTGCTGGCGGCGGGCGCCAGGCTGGTGCTCAGGGTCGAATAGTGAAAGGTGTGGCCGCGCAAGGGGCCGTGCGCGGTCTCCAGTGCCTGCGAACCCAGTCCGGCCAGCCTGGCCTGCATGGTCACGGTGCCCGCCATCACGCCCGCCATCGGCCAGACGACGCCGGCCTGGTCGGACAGCGACTCGGCCAGCGCCATCATGCCGCCGCATTCGGCCACGATCGGCAAGCCGGCGGCGTGCGCGGCGCGGATCGATGCCTGCCACGCGCTCGCATGCGAGAGCGCCGCCGCATGCAGTTCCGGATAGCCACCCGGCAGGTAGACGGCGTCTGCCTCGGGCGGCACCGCCTGGTTTGCCAGCGGCGAGAAGAAGCACAGGGTCGCGCCCAACTCCTCCAGGGTGGCCAGGTTGGCGGGGTAGATGAACAAAAAGGCGGCATCGCGCGCGACGGCGATGGTGCGACCGGCCAGCAGCGGCGCCGGCGCCGCCAGCGCAGTCTCAAGCGGCAGGCGCACGGGCGGCAGCGCGTCCCATGCGGCATCGTCAAACGCGAGCTGTTCGGCCAGGCTGTCGAGCAGGGCGTCGATGGCGCTCACTTCGCCCGGCACCACCAGTCCCAGGTGACGCTCCGGCAGCGAGGCGGCCTGGCGCGGCAGGGTCGCCAGCAGGGGGATATCGCGCAGCGATGCCGCCACCATGCTGGCGTGGCCGGCGCTGGCGACCCGGTTGGCGGTGACGCCGGCCATCGCCACGGGGCCGTAGTCGCGCAAGCCCAGCGCCAGCGCGCCAGCCGTCTGCGCCATCGCACTGACGTCGATCACCGCCATCACCGGCACGCCGAAGGCGCGCGCCAGGTCGGCCGAGGAGGGCGTGCCGTCATACAGGCCCATCACCCCTTCGATCAGGATGACGTCCGCTTGCGCGCCTGCCTGCGCCAGCAGGCGCCGGCAGGCGTCGATGCCGACCACCCACAGGTCGAGCGACTCGACCGGCGCGCCGCTGGCCCGCTCGAGGATCATGGGGTCGATGAAATCCGGTCCGCACTTGAACACACGCACGCGCTTGCCCTGACGCGCCAGCTTGCGCGCCAGCGCCGCAGTGACGGTGGTCTTGCCCTGGCCGGACGCCATTGCCGTCACCAGGAGCGCTTTCACTTCGACGCTCGCGGGCATCACCATTCGGTTCCCGCCTGGGCGCCGATGCCGGCCTTGAAGGCATGCTTGACGACGGCCATTTCGGTGACGGTGTCGGCGATGTCGATCAGTTCCTGCGGCGCGCCGCGGCCGGTGACGACGACGTGCTGCATGACGGGCCGCGCCAGCAAATCGGCGATGACGACGTCGACGTCGAGGTAGCGGTATTTCAGGGCGATGTTGAGCTCATCGAGCAGGACCAGGCCGATGGTGGGATCGGCCAGAAACAGCTTGGCCTGCTCCCATGCCAGCAGGGCCTTTTCGATATCGCGCTCGCGGTTTTGCGTGTTCCAGGTATAGCCTTCGCCCATCGCGTGAAACTGCACCTCGTCGGGAAAGCGGCGCAGGAATTTTTCCTCGCCCGTCTCCAGCGCGCCTTTGATGAACTGCACCACGCCCACTTTCATGCCGTGGCCCATGGCGCGCATCACCATGCCCAGGCCGCTCGAGCTCTTGCCCTTGCCATTGCCGTTGTTGACGATGATGATGCCGATCGCTTTGTCGGCGGCGGCGATCTTCGCGTCGATGATGGCTTTTTTGCGCTCCATGCGCACGCGGTGGCGCTCGTTCAAGGCCAGGGTGTCGGCGGAGGGAAGTGCTGCGGTCGGTTGGCTCATGCTTGGTCCTCGGAGGGAATGAAAATACGGCGGCTGCCGTGCTCGATGATGTCGATCGGGTGGCCCAGGTAGTCGCCCAGCAGATCGGCGCGCATCACCTGTTCCTTGGGACCGGCCAGCCAGCGGCCGTCACCCATCAGCAGCAGGGCGTGGGTCGAGACGCGATGCGCCAGGGTCAGGTCGTGGCCGATCATGACGACGGTCTTGTTGTGTTCACGGCACAGGCCCGCCAGCAGCGCCATGATCGACACCTGGTGCGCCAGGTCGAGCGCGTTGGCCGGTTCGTCGAGCAGCAGCAGCGGGGTGTCCTGGGCCAGCATGGCGGCGATTGCCACCCGCTGGCGCTCGCCGCCGGACAGGGTGCGCACATCGCGCTCGGCCAGCGCCGCCACCTCCATCGCGTGCAGCGCGCGCAGGGCGATCGCATGGTCGTCGCTCCCTTCCCAGTAGCGATTGCCGTGGTAGGGGTGGCGCGCCGACAGCACTGTTTCGATGACGCTGTAGGCAAACGCGTCGCTGCGGCTTTGCGCCAGGAAGGCGCGCTGGCGCGCCAGTTCCGGCAGCGGCCAGTCGGCCAGTGTCCGTCCGTCCAGCGCGACGTGGCCGCCATCGATCGAGCGCAAGCCCGCCAGGGTGCGCAGCAAGGTGCTCTTGCCGGCGCCATTGCGGCCGATGACACTCCAGCATTCGCCGTCGTTGACCTGCCAATTGAGGTCGTCGACCAGCACGCGCTGGCCCGCCTTCAAACAAAGATGGTGTGTGCTGATCATGGTGGGTTTATCTCCGCAGCCGGTGCAACTGGAACAGGAACACGGGCGCGCCGATCAACGCCGTGACCACGCCGACGGGCAACTGCTGGGGCGCGATGGCCGTTCTTGCCAGGGTGTCGGCCATGACCAGGAAGGCGCCGCCGGCCAGCGCCGCCGCGGGAATGAGCACCCGATGGTCGGGGCCGACGATAAAGCGGATGGCGTGCGGCACGATCAGGCCGACGAAGCCGATGCTGCCGGCGGTGGTGACGGCGCTGGCGGTGAGCAGGCCGGAGATAAAAAACAGGCTCTTGCGCAGCGGGCCCACCCGCACGCCCAGGGTCGCCGCGTTCTCCGCATGCAGCGCCATCACGTTCATCGAGCGGGCGCTGAACAGGGCGAACAGCAGGGCGCCGGCCAGCACCAGCCACGGCAACAGCCGCAGGGGGGCGCCGGCCAGGTCGCCGATCATCCAGAAAATCATGCTGCGCAGGCGGCTCTCGGGCGCGATCGACAGCATCAAGGTCACCATCGCCATGCAGGCCGATGCCAGGATCACGCCCGTCAGCAGCAGCATCGCGCTGCCGCCTTCGGCCGCGGTGCCGCCGCGCAGGTCGCGCCGCGCCAGCAGATACAGCAGGGCCGAGATGAGCACCGCGCCGCCAAACGCGGCCGCGTCGACCATCCAGGCGGCGCACATGAACAGCAACGCAGCCAGCGCGCCCACCGATGCGCCGGCCGAAATGCCCAGCACGTAGGGATCGGCCAGGGGATTGCGCAGCAGCGCCTGCATCATCACGCCGGCCAGCGAGAGCGCCGCGCCGGTGACAAAGCCGACCGCGGCGCGCGACAGGCGCAGCTCGAGCAGGGTGGCCGCCAGCGAACTGGTGTGACCGTGCAGCAGCTCGCCCAGCGCTGCCGGCATCTCGGTCAGCGGCACCGCGACGGAGCCGGCCACGCCAGAAAAAACCAGGCTGGCCAGCGCGAACACGGTCAGGCCGGTCAGGGTGAGGGTGGCGCGCCGGCGCTGCTGGCGGGAGAAGGAATGCATGGATGCTTTCAAAAATTCGGTATGCGGCGGGTTGTGACCGCTGTGACGGCCCGCGGCCGTCACAGCGTACTTCAATCGCTTGTTAATAACCGTAGCGAATACCGGCAAACACCTTCGAGCCCGGCGTGGCGTAGTTGCGCGCCAGGTCGTACTGCTTGTCGCCGACGTTATTCCAGCGCACCAGCGCCGACCAGTCGCGCGCGAACGTGTAGGTGGCGAACAGGTTGACCAGGCCATAGCCGCCCAGGCGGTTCTTGTTGGCGGCGTCGTCATAACGGTCGCCCGACAGGTCCAGTTCGACGCCGCCCTTCCATGCGCCGATGGTGCTGGTGGCGCTCACGTTGGCGTGCTTGTTCGACCGGCGCGCCAGGCGCAGTTGGCTGGTCTCATCCCGCGGATCCTGCAGGTCGACGCTGGCGGCCAGGTCGACGCCCAGCACGCGCGTGGAACCGGCAACGGTCAGGCCTTCGAGCGTGGCGCGGCTGACGTTGTAGGCGCAACCGAATTTGTACTCGGCCACCCCGAACGGGCAAGGGTTGGTGTTGACCAGCAGGTCGGTCAGGCGGTTGCGGTAGACGCTGGCGCCGAGGGCGTTGACGCCATCGTCGTAGCGCAAGCCCAGTTCCGCATTGCGGCCCTGCTCGGGGCGATTGGCCGGGTTGCCGTACGAGGGGTAATACAGCTCGTTGTAGGTGGGGGCGCGAAAGCTGCTGCCGTAGCTGGCGGTGGCGCGCAGGGCGGCCGAAAAACGGTAGCCGTAGCCGACCGCGCCCGTGTTGTTGCCGCCGTAGACCGATTTGTCGCGCCGCGCGCTGGCGTTGAACAGGTGCGCGCCGCGCCGGGCATTGTACGAAGCGGCAAACGCGTTGGTGCTGCGCGCGCGATTGAGGGCGGCGGCGCCGTTGGTCGAAACGTCTTCCTCGCGGTGGTCATACAGCAGTTGCAGCATGTCGGCGCCGATCTGCACGTCGTTCTGCCAGCTGAAATTGTTCTGGGTGCTGTCGATTTGCGAGTAGCCGCTGGCGGCGGCGCTGCTGTAGTTGGCGCCCTTGTCGCGGCTTTGCGCGAACTGCAGCAGGCTGGTCCAGCCTGGCGTCAGGCGCGCCTTGGCGAAGACGGCGGCGTTCGACAGTTCCGCTTCGGCGCGCACATCGTAGGCGGTGGCGCCGCTGTCGTATTGGGCATCGAGTTTGCTGTGCAAAAGCTGCGCGCCCACCTCGTAGCCATCGGCCAGCTGGTAGCGCAGTTGGGCGGCGACATTGGCCTTGTCATAGCCGTCGCGGTCGGCGTTGTAGCTGCTGCTGCCGGGACGGGTGGCCGAGAAGCCCGTCGATTTTTCCTTGCCGGCGCTGATGGCGTAGCTCAAGCTGTGCTCCCCGCCGGTGGCGCCCGAGACGCTGGCGTCGAATGCGCGCGTGCTGTCGCTGCCGAAGCCGGCCAACGCCGTCATGCGCGGTGCGCCCTTGCCGGTGCGGGTGAAAATCTGGATCACGCCGCCGACCGCATCGGCGCCGTACATCGAGCTCAAGGGCCCGTAGACGATTTCGATGTGGTCGATGGCGCTCAGGGGGATGGCGCTCCAGTTGGCCGCGCCCGTGGTGGATGAGCCGATGCGCACGCCATCGACGAGCACGATGTTCTGGTTGCTGTTGGCGCCCCGGATGAAGACGCTGGCGCTGGTGCCGGCGCCGCCGTTGCGGGCCACTTCGATGCCGCGTTGGCGCTGCAGCAGGTCGATGACGGAACCGGCGCCTGATTCGGCGATCTGTTCGGCGCTGATGGTGACGCTGTCGCTGATGACGTCGGCCAGCGCCTGCGGGCTGCGGGTGGCGGTGACGAGGACGGTGGCGGCGGGTGCGGGTGCGGATTCGGCGTGGATGGCCGGAGCGGCCATCGCCAACGCCAGTGACGCCAGGGCGGCGTTACGGGAAGTACGTGATGTCATGATTATTTTCTGTTGTAGGCAACCGGCCGACGTCCCCGTGGGCCAGATTGAACAGAAGCGAGCGAACAGCAGAGACGACCAGGAAGCTGCCGGCAGGCCGGCATTGTCCGTGTCGCGCACATCCCGTTCGCTCACTTCCACCTGTCTTGGCCGGTATCCGGGCTGGCAAGTTAGACCCTCTCACCTTCCCATGCCGAGGCACAGTGGTTGTCAGAGAGGGTTTGTCGCGCTCTGTTGCGACACTTGCTGACCGTTGCGGGGGCAGCACACGCAGGCGTTCAAATGAAGGCTTCGTGTTTCCCGTTTAACTGCGCGTCAGGACAGACGCGCGAGCACCAAAACGCGCCCATTATACGGCGTTGCGGCGTCACGGGCGGCGCCGGCGTATCAAAATCGCATGGTGACGATGCCGCCGTAGTCGATCCGGTGCGGCGTGGCGGCCGCTTGCAGCGCGATGGCCGCCAGCGCGCCCTCGCCCGGCGGCGCCCCGTGCAGGCCGGCGCGCTCGATGGCGGCGAGCAGGCGGATGGTGCCGGCGTGGCAGACGACGACGGCGTCGGACACCTGCGCGCGCCGCAGCGCATCGACAAAGTCGGCCACCCTGCGCGCCACCTGCAGCACCGTCTCGCCGCCGCCCGGCGCGTAGTGGACCAGGTCGGCCGTCCAGGCGTCGATCTCAGCGCGCGCGATGGCGTCCCACGGGCGCAGTTCCCAGGCGCCGAAATCCATTTCGGCCAGGCGGGGCTCGAGAAGCGGCGGCGGCAGACCCCATTGCGCCGCCAGCGCCATGCTCAATGCCGTGCAACGCTGCAGGGGGCTCGACACCATGTGGATGTGCGCGCCGTGCGGCAGCGATTGCGCCAGATTCGCCAGCGCCGCGCGCAGCGCCGCCGGGTCGACGGGAATATCGCTGCTGCCGTAGCACAGGCCGGCCGCGACCGCCGGCGCCGGATGGCGTACCGCGATCAGTCGCATGTCAGGCCGCCAGCGCGCCGCGGCCGAAAGTGGCCAGCACGCCCAGGTAGATCATCACTTCGCTGGCCTGCTGCACGGCGCCCAGGCAGTCGCCCGTGTAGCCGCCGATGCGGCGCGCGAACAGGCGCGCCAGCCACAGCGTGGCGGCGAGCGCGGCCAGCGCGCCGGCGCCGATCGACCAGCCGCCCAGCGCGCCCGATGCGATCACGGCGGCGACAGCGACGGCGGTGCTGACGGTGGCGATGACGAATTCGCCGCCGTGCATGGTCTGGGCCAATGGCTTGGCCTTGCCTTCGGCGCGGGCGTAGTCCATCCGCCAGATCAGCGACGTCGCCATCAGGCGGGAGAGCGGGTGGGCGACGAACAGGGCGCCGATCGCCGCCGTCGGCGGCAGGAAGGCCAGCGCCGCGCACTTCGTGCCGAGCATGCACACGGTGCCGATCGCACCGTAGGCGCCGATGCGCGAATCCTTCATGATCTCGAGCACCCGTTCGACCGTCATGCCGCCACCGAAGCCGTCGCACATGTCGGCAAAGCCGTCTTCATGAAAGGCGCCGGTGGCGTAGATGCCGGCGGCGGTCGAGACCAGCACCGCCACCGGCGCCGGCAGCACCAGGGCGGCGAGCGCGTACACGGCCGCCGTCAGCGCCGCCACCACCACGCCGACCAGGGGAAAATAGCGCGCGGCCTGGTTCAGCCAGGCCGCATCGAAACCGACCCAGGCGGGGATCGGCAGGCGCGTAAAAAACTGCAGGGCGGTGAAGAACAGGCGGAGCTGGTGCACGGCTTGTCCTTATTCGCTCTTTTCGCTGACCTGGGCCGAGTCGAACGTGGCCATGTGGGCGAGGAAGTTGACGGCCGCCTGCAGCAGGGGCACGGCGAGGGCGCTACCGGTGCCTTCGCCGAGGCGCAGGTCCAGTTGCAGCAGGGGCTTGACGGTGAGCGCGCCGAGCAGGCGCTGGTGGCCGCTTTCGGCCGAGCAGTGGGCAAACACGCAGTAGTCGAGGATGGCGGGCTGCAGGCGGCTTGCCACCAGCAGGGCGCTGGTGACGATGAAGCCGTCGATGAGCAGGACCTTGCGCAGGGCGGCCGCCTGCAGCATCGCCCCGACCATCATGGCTATTTCCAGTCCGCCGAAGGTGGCCAGCACCTCGAGCGGCGCATCGACACCCGCATGCAGCGCCACCGCGTCCTCGATCACCCGCTGCTTGTGGGTGACGCCGTCCGCCGACAGGCCGGTGCCGGCGCCGACGCATAGAGACACGGGGATGGCACACAACTTGTGCATCAAGGCGGCCGCCGCGGTGGTGTTACCAATGCCCATTTCACCGAAGCCGACAACGTTGCCTTCTACCGCCGCCGCCAGCGCCATGCCCGCCTCGAGGGCGGCGGCGCAGGTGGCGGCGCTCATCGCCGCCTGTTTGGCAAAATTGGCCGTGCCGTTGGCGAGCTTGCGGTCGGTCAGGCCGGTGCGCGGGCCGAAATCGTGGTTGACGCCGGCGTCGATCACTTGCAGGGCGCAGCCGGACTGGGCGGCGAAGACGTTGATGGCCGCGCCGCCAGCCAGGAAGTTTTCCACCATCTGCCAGGTGACGTCCTGCGGGTAGGCCGACACCCCTTCGGCGACGATCCCGTGATCGGCCGCGAACACGAGGATGGCCGGTCGGTCGATGGTGGGCGCGCTGGTGTGTTGGATCAGGCCGATTTGCGTGGCGAGCGACTCCAGTACGCCCAGGCTGCCCAGCGGCTTGGTCTTGTGGTTGATGGCGTGTTCGAGGCGGGCGGCGAGGTCCGCATTGGCGGTGGGGGCGAGCTGAGGAATCATGGTGTGGATCTGCTGGTAAATTGACAAATTGGCTATAAAAAAACCCCCGCTAAGATAGCACAGCGAAAATGAACAATTACTTCTTGCCTGTCAGCGCCGAGCTTTGCTATAGTTCGCCTCCCCGAGAAATTGGTTAACAAAAACAAGAACTTGGGGCCGTTTGTAAGAACGGCGACACAAAAAAGAGGTTGACGAGAAACGCGAAACGCTGCATAATCTCACCTCTCTGCTGCAACGAACACAACGCTTCGTACCGCACAGTAAGCAACACCGAATAAAGTTCTTTAACAATTAACAGTCGATAAGTGTGGGCGTTTGATGAAAGTGCCAGTGACTTCGGTCACTGAAGACTTAAATTATCAAATGTTCACAAAAAAGAAATATAGGTGCTTCGCAAGAAGTGGCCTGTCAGTATTTTGAGTGAGCGAATTCGTACCAATGGGACGAATTCGGGCCGAAAGGTCCGACAAACAGAGATTGAACTGAAGAGTTTGATCCTGGCTCAGATTGAACGCTGGCGGCATGCCTTACACATGCAAGTCGAACGGCAGCA
>NZ_JAFCXL010000040.1:0-17603 GCF_049898325.1 Massilia sp. DWR3-1-1
GGCTTCTACAACGGGAAACGAATCAATTCAGCACTGGGTAATCTGCCGCCCGCCGTCTACGAACGGAAAATGGCAGCACGAGAACCTATCGTTGTGTCCGAAATTACTTGACCACCGCAGTTCGGCAACGATGTCGCACCGGTTGCCCGAAATTTGACAATCGACACGGTACTCATAGTCCGTAATCTCATCTGCGCGGCAAGTTACGCCCAGTGCAAACCTATCACCCGGGCGTCTGGCCGCCCAATCAATGCCTCCCCGTATGGACGTCAAAGAGCCATCACCCTGGAGTGCAGAGGTCAGCATGCTTCCGTTGGCGGTTCTGTTTAGTAGCGAGAACGCGTCCAGCGCGTTTGACTTCCCGCTCGCGTTCGTTCCTACGAGTACTGACAGACGATCGATATAGAGCGATGATTTCGCATAACTCTTCCAGTTTTCCATATCCAGCTGAACAATCATCAGTTACTCCGCGCCATTGTTACCTGAGAATGCCATACAGGCATCATTATGTCCATGACTTACCCGGGGTATCGCTGCCCCCACAAGCCTAGACGATGTGCTGACATGTACTCTCATCCTACGGAGTCAAAATAATCAACGTCTTTCGCATCTCGACGGTACGGCAAGCATTTCCACGGTCAGAAGTGGTTAGGTAGCCCCATTCGCCCAGCGAGACAGTTCAAGTACGCATAATGGACTTGAACTGCCGATCTTATAGATGCTATCTCGTCGCCCTAGCGGTCGAGAAAGATTGCGCCTACACTAGCATTCTGATGTCCGGGGAGTGCGTCACATAGGTGATGCACATTGAACGAATCTCGACACCAAGCAATCGAAAAATGGCTTCCGAATCAAATAGTTATGCGTCCGGTGCGATGCGTGGTGCGATTCCACCTATCACCACTAAGAATTCCAGAAACGCCCCCAAGTAAGCATCGACTTGGGGGATTTTTTGCGTTTGGGTGGGCAAAAACGGGGGGATTGGTGGCCAGGCGGAGGGTGGCGGGCGTGGAGTGGGAGGCGTAACGTCGCATCTGAAAAATCGAAACGGCCTCATCACTAAGCGCCGAATTCACGGCCAAGGAAGAGCTCGGGCCCGTTGGCGAGGTGTGCCTTTCAGTTCTCCGCCTCAACGGAGGCTTACGCGGCAACTAGTTGCAGAACCATCGCACTTGTAGACGGCTGATCGCCGCCGTCCTGGTTTTCGCGTCGACGGCCCGAGGAGATGGGCCCGGAAAAGGCAGTAGAACGCTCACCGGCAGGTCACGGTGGCTGACATCGTTGGAGAGCCGCCCTGCTTGCGCCACTTGGTATCGACAGTGCAGACGGTCGCTTTATCGTCCAGGCGTCGGGATAGCTGCGCGGACCCGTACGAGCACCACAGCCACCTCTGGCGGTCGCCCGGTTCAAACTCGAATACCTGCCGGTTGCGCGTGCTCCGGGTCGGAACCAAGTAAAGTATTTCATCTGGTGGCCCCGCCATCATCCCGGCCTCATCCAGGTGTAACGGCGTTGGTGTGCTGCCGATCCAACCAGCCGGCGGGTTCACCGTTGCAAAGGAGCTGGCAGGAAGCGACTCCGGGCACGTTGCCGTCATATCGCCAGCGAGCGCGGGTGGGAGTATCGCCAAGAGCACAATGGGCACAAGCGCGCCGTATGGGAGGTGTCGATGGTTCACTGTTCGATCACGCTGAAGGCAAGCGCGTTGTTACTGGTCTGTGGATATGTGCCATCGGCGCGACGGTTGCCATGCAGCGGTATACGGATGCGCCGGCTTGCTATTCTCCTGCTGCGCGTATGTTGCTCCATGACATAAAAACGCGTCGCCCCGGCGTATGCCAAAAATAGCGCCGCGTGCGGGCCAGTATGTTGGCGGGAGAATCGCCCTTTGGTAAAGGTTGCAATGGCTGTCCCGCGCTGGAGATCTTTTGACCCTAACACCGGCTCGCCTTCCTTCCAATTCATCGTACCGATGTCCACCAACCCCGGCACTGTCATTTTGACGATTTGCACGCATTCCCCATCACCCAGCAATGGCTTGCCCAATAGTTCATCCACATGAGTATTTACATACGGCATGACTGGCTCCATCACCGCTTGATTGCGGCTCACCGTGATGGTGCCAAGGGTCATGGTGGCGGGGTTTGCGCAGTACCAAGGTTTCGCCGGGGAAAGCAAATCGACGTGTAGCGACGCTCGTCCGGGTCTTATGAAGCGTCAGCCGCCAACAGATCGTGATCCTGTGCCCCCTCGCGCAGCGCGCGGTTCATGCGCGTTTGCCAGCCAGCGCCACTTTTCTGAAAGGCGGCCAGCACGGTAGGGTTTATGCGCAGGCTGACGCGCACCGTCTCATAAAGCCTAGCGTCAAGTCCATCCATGCCAGCTATTCCAAATCGTTCACCTATCGCTTCCAATCAGCCGGCAGCCGCACGCATTTGGCCGGCGTGAAACCTGACCAACCCGCGCTCTACTCATAAGCATCGGCATGGCTGCGCGGAAACGCTCACTTCTATCCCGCCAAAAATACAGCACTGCTCAACCCCGCCGCTTCAGCGACCGCAATATCGATAAACGCCCGCAGCTTCGGCTGCTGTTGCGTTCGCACGGGAAAATACAAGAACAGGCCGCTCGTTGACGGCACGAACGCCTGCACCACGCGTTCGAGGCGGCCCGCCGCGATGTCGGCGCCGACCTCCATGTCGGGCAGGTAGGCCAGGCCCAGGCCGGCCAGGGCGAAACGCCGAATCAGGCCCGTGTCGTTGGCCACCAGCTTGCCGGCCGTCTCGACCTGGAAGCTGTGCCCGTCGCGCTGGAATGCCCAGCGGTGCAAGGCGCCGGAGGCAAGAAAACGGTAGCCGATGGTGTCGTGCGTGGTCAGATCCTCGGGCGTGCCCGGGCGCCCGGCACGCGCAAAATAGGCCGGCCCGCCCACCACCGACCAGCGCAGCTCGGGCGTCAGGCGCACCGCCACCATGTCCTGGGCGACGGCCTGGCCCAGCCGGATGCCGGCGTCGAAGCCGGCCGCCACCAGGTCGACGGCGCTGTCGTCGAGAGAGATGTCGAGCGCGACGTCCGGCCAGGCAAGCCGGTAGCGCACGCTCAGGGGCAAGATCAGCAAGGCGCCCAGCGCACGTGGCATGGTCAGGCGCAAGGTCCCGGTCGGCCGACCCCGCGTGGCGTGCAAGGCCTCGAATGCGGCGTCAAGCTGCCCGACCGCGTCGCGCAAGCTGGCGGCCAGGATGGCGCCGGCTTCGGTCAAGGCGACGTGGCGCGTGGTGCGCTGGAATAACACCACGTCATGGCGCAACTCGAGCAATTTGACCGCCTTGCTGACAGCCGTGGTCGTCACGCCCAGGCGCGCGGCGGCAGCCGTGAAACTGTGCAGTTCAGCGACGGCCAGGAAGGATTTGATCCCGTCGAACGAGGTATCTGCCATGGCGCCTGAGGGGTCTATTGTGAACTTTGGGGATAAAGCGAATGTACCATAATCCCCTTAATTTCTACAGTGACGGGGCCTATGATGACCTTCATCGCCAGTCCGACACACCGTCGGCGCTTACCCTCGAAGGAGACTCCACCATGACCCTGCATTTGCCCCAGCCAATCGCTGCGTTCTTTATTGCCCACAGCCGTGACGGCGCGGACGTCAGCGACTGCTTCAGCGCCACCGCCGTCGTGACGGACGAAGGGCAGACCCATCGCGGCACTGCCGCCATCGAGCAATGGATTGACGCCGCGTCGAAAAAATTCACCTATACCAGCGAGCCGTTTGCGGCCGAGCAGCGCGACGGAAAGACGGTCGTCACAAGCAAACTTGTCGGCAACTTCCCCGGCAGTCCGGTCGACCTGCGCTACGCCTTCGTCGTCGACGGCGACAAGATTGCCAGCCTGGAGATTGCACCATGAGCCCCCTCTCCCACTGCACCGCAGCCGCGCCGTGGTGACCGGCGGCACCAAGGGCATCGGGGCGGCGGTCGTGGCGACGCTGCGGGAGGCCGGCGCCACCCTCATCACGGGCGCCGACTACCTGGTCGACGGCGGCACCGTGCCGGTCGCCTGACGCCATCCGTCCCACAAGCCATGGCGCCGGCCGCAGCGGCGTTAAGGAAGTAAAATATTTTCCATGTGTTAATATTTCTTTTTCTCAATACAGCGTGTTTGCACGTTGTTCTCATTCCAGCAAAGGTCACCATGTCCTCTCCCGTGCGCATGATCACGATGGCTTCCCGCCTGGCATTCACCTTGGCCCTGTGGGCGATCGTCAGCGCGGGCGCGCAAGCGCAGACGCTGCGGACAGTTGTGGCGCTGAAGGCGCCCGCCGAGATGCTCTCCGCCTACACATGCGCAGGCGTCGCGCTGGAATATATCGGCCCCGAAATCGAGAAGCGGGCCGTCGACGCGCTCAAGAGCGGCAGGGACCGTCGCGCCGTCGTGCGCGAGCTGTTGCAGGATTATGATGACAAGACGGAGAGCATGTGCCGCGCGATCCTGCCCTTGTTTCAGCGACAGCCCGACTTGATTTTCGACGCCTTTGCCAGGCAAGTGCCGGCCTACACCGCCAACCAGGAGCCCTGGCTGCTCAATCCGCGCACGCAGCGCTGGCTGAAGGAAACCAATGAATTTCAGGCGAACACGGCATCCCTGTTCCAGATGTACCAGCTCATGATGAAACTGGCGCCAGAACTTTCCCGCTTTCCACCGGGGACCGTGCGAAGCGAAGCGCAATTCGCCGGCGCTGAAAAAGCATCGACCTTTACTTATTTCGGTGGCAATGAACGGGCACAGCTGATCCTGGCGCTTGGCGATACGGGATTCGCCACGGTGGCGCCGCGCCGTTTTCAGCTTCCGGCACTGGCCGCGCAGGAACAAGGTCTGCGCTCGGAAGCGCTGGCACTGCACGGACGAGGACTCTTGTGGGGCCCCACGGATGCCCTATTCCACACGCGCGTGCATTTTCAGGGCCGCGACGGAATGCGCAGCATGGGACTGATCGAGGTGATGAAATCGCATATTGACCGCATCAGGGGAACGGCTACCCGCTAGCCTGCACAGCTGTTGTTGGCGCCATCGGGGCGCCCATCGCTCAAAGACCGTAGTGATACGCGCCATCGACCTGCGCCGCCGGGTGCTCAGCGACCAGTTCGTCGCGCAACTGCACCATCAGCAGCGCTTCGATGATCCAGAACAGGCTCGACGGTGCGGCGGCAAGATTGGCAGTGGTGGGGGTGGTGGCGTTGAACATGGCAGGGCTTTCCAGGTGATTGATGGTGCGGTCCGCACAATGTGGCGGGGCATGCGAATCATGATGAACGATCCGCCCATGGCAATCCAATAGCGCTCGGCAATCGTTTAATAGATGGCGCTTATCAAACTATCGAAACGCGCTTGCAGCGGTGTTTGCAGGATCATGGCGAGCACGGCCGCCGTGATGGGCGGGTGCGGGTCCTGGCGGCGCAGCACCAGGCCGATATCGCGCGACATTTCCGGCGTGATCGGTACCACCGTCAACTCCTGGCGCAGTTCAACCAGGCTCAATACGCTGTGAGGAATGATGGCGCACAGGTCGCTGAAGCGGATCTGTGCGTACAAGGCGAAGATGGAATCGGTCTCGAGCCGCACGTTCGGGCGCGCACCGGCGCTGCGGAAGGCGGCGTCGATAAACTGCCGGCTCTGCATGTTCGCCGTCAGCAGGCACAGGGGCAGCTCGGCCGCCTCCGCCCAGTTCAGCGTGCTGCTGCCCTTGAAGAGCGCCGCATCGCGCGCCACCATCACGTAGCGCTCCTGGAACAAGGGGTGCAGCTGAAACCCGCCCAGCGCACGGTCGTCGAGAAAGGTCAGGCCCAGGTCGAGGTCGTAGTTGTCGAGGCGCCGCACGATTTCATCGGAGGGCAGCGACAGCAAGGTGATGTTGATGCCGCTGTAGGCCTGCTGGCAGGGCGCCGTCAGATACGGCACGATCGGCATCGCCGTCGGAATGGCGCCGATGCGCAAGTTGCCCGACAAGCGCGTCTGCGCCTTGTCCGTCTCCTGCCGCATCGCCTCGTAGCTCGACAGCAGATGCTGCGCCCAGCCCACCACGCGCAGCCCCGCCTCCGTCATCCCCTCGTAGTTGCGGCCCCGCCGCACCAGTTGCAGGTCGAGCTCCGTCTCGAGCTTGCGAATCGCACTCGACAGCGCCGGCTGCGACACATGGCAGGCCTCGGCCGCCCGCGAAAAGTGACCGACTTCGGCCAGCGTGACCAGGTATTTCAGTTGGCGGATGAACATGGAGCCTTTCCGGAGTGACCGCGAAGCTGTCGCAGCCCGCTATTCTACGGGCAGACGCAGGGCTCCCGGCGCGCTCAGTGAGCCACGCGCTTCATGACAAATTCGATGCGCGGCCTGGCATGACGATCGAGGTGATACGTCAGCACCGAACCGTCCGCGCTGACACTGACCGTCCAGATATTCGTTTCCGAACCGGGAAACAGTTTGAAGGTAATCGCGTCGGCCAGAAATGACTGGGACAAGGCCGTGCCGCCATCCTTGGCCAGGCCGCCGTACATGGTGACGGGCTCGGGCGTGCCGTCAGGGTGACGGTGGTCATGCCGCAAGTCCAGGCCGGCGGCGGTGCGCGAGAAGATCCAGGTGCGCGAGCGGTCTTCACCGACCGTCACCGGCAGGCGCACGTCCTTGCCCGTGCAGACGATGTCGGTCGACATTTTCTGGCCCACGTAGGGATTCCTGGGGTCGATCGCGTAGCTCAGCGCGCCTTCGAAGCGCTGGCCGCACATGCTCTGCAGGGTCGCCATGAACTGCTCGCCCGTCTCGGCGGCAGTGGCGGGTGCGGCGCAAACCATGGTCATGCAAGCGGCGATGGCGACAGACAAAGAGGATTTCATGGCGGGCCCACGCAAAGTGTGAAACCCAGCATAGCATTTTCCGTGATCGGATTGGCAATTTATCGGCCGGACGCTGCGCTGCTGCGAACGGCCTGTGGCCCCGCGCTCGTCCGCGCCTGACAGGGCATTTATCCCGGCAGCGCCTGCGCCAGCGCCAGCCCCGCCAGCCGCGCGCTCGCCAGCAGGCGGTCCAGGCTGTGCCCGTGACGGGCGCTGGCCGACAGGCCCGCCATGGTGGTGCAGACGAAGTCGGCCACGCTATCGGCCTGCAGCGGATAGCGCGCGGCGATGCTGCTGCGGATGAATTCCTGCGCGGCACGGTGATAGCCGCCCGCGGCCGCGCGCGCTTCCGCATCGTTGCAACGGGTTCCCTCGAGCACCATGCAGCCGCTGGCGCTGGCGTCCAGCGCGTAGTGGCGCGCCGCCTCCACCAGCACCTCGGCGAGCGACTCGGCCAGCGGCCGCTCCGCCCCCAGGATCTGCGCCAGCGGGATCGCCCCGGCCGCCGCATAACGCTCGAGGATGCGGGCGTACAGCGCGGCCTTGCTGCCAAAGGCGGCGTAAAAGCTGGGCGGATTGATGCCCAGCGCGCGCGTCAGGTCGGCCACGCTGAGCGCGTCATAGCCCTTCTCGTGAAACAGGCGCTGCGCGGTGACGAGCGCCGCGTCCGGGTCGAACTGGCGCGGGCGGCCACGGGTGGGAACGATATTTGTAGTCATGATTACAAAAAGCCTTGACAGCGGGGACAAGGCATATTGTATCATGCGTTACATTAATCAAAAAGGAGTGATCATGTCGGATTCCACAGGTAAATCGGTATTGGTGCTGGGCGGCAGCCGGGGCATCGGCGCGGCGATCGTGCGGCGCTTTGCGGCGGACGGCGCGCGCGTCGCCTTCACGTACGCGGGCTCGCCGGAAGCGGCGCATGGCCTCGCCGCGCAGACCGGCAGCACCGCCTTCCAGACCGACAGCGCCGACCGCGATGCGGTCATCGCCCGAGTGCGCGACAGCGGTCCATTGGACGTGCTGGTGGTCAATTCCGGCATTGCCATCTTCGGCGATGCGCTCGAGCAGGATGCCGATGCCATCGACCGCCTGTTGCGCATCAATGTACATGCGCCGTACCACGCGTCGGTGGAAGCGGCGCGGCAGATGCCCAGCGGCGGGCGCATCATCGTGATCGGCTCGGTCAACGGCGACCGCATGCCCCTGCCCGGCATGGCCTCG
Source organism: Massilia sp. DWR3-1-1 (assembly GCF_049898325.1). NCBI lineage: Bacteria > Pseudomonadati > Pseudomonadota > Betaproteobacteria > Burkholderiales > Oxalobacteraceae > Massilia > Massilia sp. DWR3-1-1. The sequence goes on from NZ_JAFCXL010000040.1 coordinate 8,109, forward strand.
TATGCCTTGAGCAAATCCGCGCTGCAAGGGCTGGCGCGGGGACTGGCGCGCGATTTCGGTCCGCGCGGCATCACGATCAATATCGTCCAGCCAGGGCCGATCGACACGGACGCCAACCCGGCGGACGGCCCGATGAAGGACCTGATGCACAGCTTCATGGCAATCAAGCGCCACGGCAGCGCCGACGAGGTGGCCGGCATGGTGGCCTGGCTGGCCGGTCCGGAAGCGGGCTTTGTGACGGGGGCGATGCACACGATCGACGGCGGCTTCGGCGCCTGAGCAATATAAGGCGGGCTGCGCTGGCCCGTTCTGTTGACTGGCCCGGCAACATAGAGCGCCGCCGCTTCGCCTGGCGACGGCGCGCCAATTTCACACGCAAGCATTCAATGATCGCGACCATGCAAAAAAGTACTGCTTGAGAAACAGGCAATGTATGATCGAGCGATGAACCTCTTTCCCCTCCTGGCGATCGGTCTGTCCGCGGCGGCGATGCTGGCGATCGTGATCGGAAAATATCGTCGCTTGCGCCAACAACTTGCGGAAACGCAATTGGAAGCGGCCCGCATTCGTCGTCACATGGAACGCCTGGAAATGGTTCTCCAACAGGCCGAGCCAGACATCTTTGCGCAAGTAAAAGCACGCTCCGACACGGAATGGCTGCAGGCCACCGCCCGGCTCGGAGACGGGCAATTGCCTTCATTGTTCCCCCTTGAACCTGCTTTTTTAGCGATGCGCCCCTTCGATCGCGCCGAATAAGACGGTGATCTCGCAGGCGCCCTCCGAACCGCGCGATGGCCTTTCTTGCCCTGAGCGCCGGGACCGCGCGTTTATGTGCGGGGCTGGCCCAGTCGGGTGATCAGCGTGACGGCGATTTTGAACAACGCATAATAAACAATCGCCCCGATCAGCCAGACCGCGAGCGCTGTCAGGAAGCTTGCCCAGATCCAGGTGAGGGCGAACAGGATCGGACTCGACAGCACCGTCAGATACGCGCTGACAAACAGGAAGATGCCGTTCGCCCCCTGAAAACCGTTGCGCCCGCCGTTGATTTCAATTGCCGACGCCAACAAGAGAATGAGGACGGCGGCGCCGCCCCAGACCATCCAGAACACTGTCATGTTTATCCTAAGTTGCAACCGTTTTCAGCACGCGCGACTGTGGGCTGATCCTTTTACATCCTGTCGCCGGGATGCGGTATTTGAACGCCAAGTTCAGCCATGGTAAGCGATCCGGCCTGGTCGGTGCGGCCCGCTGCTTATCGCAATGACATCGCCTTGCAGACACAGGCAATTTGCCCGTCCGGCCTCGTGCATGAGAAGATGGGCCGCGCAATCGCCGCAACGGCGCGCGTCTCTCCATCGAGGAAATAGAACATGAAAACACCCTTCGTCGCCATGGCCTTGCTAGCGGGCTTGCTGCTTGCCGGCGCGGCGCCGGCACAGGCTGCGGCAAACACTGCCGCGCCGGCCGCCCGTGGCGCACAGGCGCTGACCGGTGTATGGCGACTGCTGCGCTACGTCGACACCCCCGATGGCGCGCCCGCCATCTATGCGTTTGGCGAGCGGCCCGTGGGCCAGTTTGTGTTTACAAGGGAAGGCCACTTTTCGATCAGCATCATGCGCAACCCGCCGGCACCGGCCACCGCCTCGGTCGATATCGATCCCGATGCCTGCATCCCCGTGTGGTACTGCTCGTATTTCGGTACCTACCGGCTCGCTGACAATGGGCGCCAATGGATTGCGCACGTCGACGGGGGCAATATCCCCTCCTATATCGACACCAGGCAAGCCCGTTCCTTCGAGATTGTCGGTCAGCGCATGATCATTCGGGAAAGCTATGAAGAAGGCGGCCGCACCGTGCGCGCCGAGCGCGTACTCGAACGCGTGCGGCAGCGGTAATTCGACACCGGTCCTCGGCGTCGATCGGCGCGTCAAGGCGCGCTTGCGTCCTCAGTGCACATTGGTCGGCTGCTCCTGCTTGACCGCCTCCCCCGCACCGGAACTGGCACGCACCGACGTCACGTCGGCCGGGCTGATGGCGCCCGCCTTGTTGCCCCACGACTGGCGGATGTAGCTCAGCACCAGCGCCATCTTGTCGTCGTCGAGCGAACTGGCGAAGGTGGGCATGCCGGCCCGGCCTTTGAGCACCGTCGCGATCACGGCCGCGGCGTCGCCCTGCACGAAGACATTGCCCTTGAGCGCAGGAAAAGCGCCGGGGATGCCGGCGCCGCTGGCCTGGTGACAGGCGGCGCAGTTCTTCGCGAACACGGTTTTGCCATCGAGCGTTTGCGCCCCCGCCGGCGCCAGCGCGCCCAGCAGCATGGTGACCATCGATATTGTTTTTTTCATGCCTGCTCTCTTTATTTATGCCGATAAACGTTGGTGGATGCGTGCAATCTGCTGCCAGGACGACTCGATCGAGCCGGCCATCCAGCCCGTCAGATAGCTCATGTGTTCGCCCGCCAGCAGGGTCCGGCCCTCGCCCTCCCACAAGGTCGGATAGGCCGTCACGCGCCCGTCTTCGTTCCAGTGCGAGGTTGCGCCCATGCTGTACTTGACCAGGTGCCAGCAGATCGAGAACCCCGCCTCGAAGGCCTTGGTGTATTCGCCCGGGAAAATTTTCTCGCCGGCCGACAGCGCATAGTCGATGCGCTCGCGCGGGGTGCGCGCGCTCATTTCGGCGCCGTCGGCGCCATAGCTGAAGTAGCCCAGCAAGGTGCCCTTCTTGCCCTGCCAGTTCGACGAGGGCAGCGAGATCAGGTTGATGCCCTTGATGTCGGTAAAGATGTGGCCGCCGTAGATGCCGTGATTGGTTTCCCAGAAGCGCTCCTTCATCTGCAAGCCCATCTTGCACAGGGGCGAGTAGGTGACACTCTGCATGGCCGCCTTGAAGCCGGCCGAGAAATCCGTGTCGATGCCGCGCAGCACGGAGACGGGAATCGTGCACAGGCAGAAGTCGCCCTGGATCACGCTGCGCTTGCCGCTGACGGTGTGCTTGACGTGCACTTCGACCTTGTCGGCCAGGTTCACCAGCTTGCTCACTTCGAGGTTGTAGCTGATGGTCCTGCCGACGCGCTTCTCGAAGGCGCGGGCGATCATGTCCATGCCGCCCACGGGCTCGAACATGGTCTTTTGCTGCACGAAGGTGCTCACCGACTTGTACATCAAGCCCAGCTTCGATTGCAGCAGGTCGGAAAAGCCCAGCGGATCGGACGCCACGCCAGGGCCGGGATTGACGCCGGCGCCCGGGTTGACCTTGAAGCCACGCCCCTCGGTGCCCTTGTAGTCGAGTTCTTTTTTCGACAAATAACCCTCATTGACCAGGTAGTCGATCAGCAAGGCCTTGTCGGCCGTCGTCACCTGCTGGTCGAGCATGCCCCGCTTGAGCGACTTGGCCAGCAACTCGTCGACATAACCGCGCAGGTCGGCCTTGACCTCGAACATGCGCAGGCGCCGCTTGTTGAGGGGACCCTGCACCCGTTCGTTGTAGACGTAGGCAGCGTCGTTGTCGTTGTTGAACAGCTCCAGTTTGACGTCGAACTCGCTCGTGTAGTGCAGGGTCGAGTAATGGTTGAACGGGATGCGCCAGGGGCCCAGGTTGATGTACTCGCCCGGTGCAAAGTCGCACACCTGTTTCTCCGCGCCCAGTTCCTGCAGCACCTTGCCGCGCCGCGCCGTCTGGATGCGCCCGCCGGCGACATCGCGCGCCTCGATCAGCTTGATGGTGTAGCCCAGTTTGCCCAGCTCGTAAGCGGCCGTCATGCCGGCGATGCCGGCGCCCAGGATGACCACGGTCTTGCCCTTGCCGCTGCCCGTCAGCCGCGGCGGCGCACTGGCCGTCGAGGCGAGATCCATGCCCCAGGCTTTCATGGTTGCCATCAGCATGCCGGTGCCACCGAGCGCGAGCGCCTTGACCAGGAAATCGCGGCGGGTCGCGCCGCCGGCAGCGTGCAGCGTGCCGGCAGCTTCAGTGTGGGTGAAATCGGTATTTGGCATGGTCATCCATATGAAAAGGTTGAAGTGACGTCGTGCACCGCAGCGCGGCGACGCACTCCTCTTTCCAGCAAGAACTATGCCAAATTCCAGCAGGCCCTTCGCTACCCCGTTTTGTCGCGTTTGAAGCAACGCGCATATAGATAGAAGAAAAATGCTCTTGCGCACTCGAATGGCCACAGCGTGCTGTGCTGTGCTGTAAGCGTGCGTTGTTAGTTTGCATTTTGGTGCAATGCATCATCACGGTGAGTGATGTGAATGCGAAAGATGATCGTCCCTGACGCGCTCTGCCCCGCGCACAGGGGGGCGTGGCGCCACCCCGATTTTCACTGTGCGGTGGGGGCGCCACAGCGGCCCGCCCGGCGCCGCATGCGCCATCGAACAACCCGGTGCGCGGGCGCGTGACATTTCCTGGCATACATTTTGCTGAAGAACATGAAACAAACACACTGCCGATGTGCTCGATTTAACGTTGCCAAAATAGTCACTTTGAAAGAGGATTTGAACGATGCACGCCTCCCCGCTTATTGCCCGCCTCGCCCTTGCCGGTGTGATTTCTGCCCTGCAATTGACTGCCACGGCGCACGCCGAAGATATCAAGCGCGTCAGTTCGGCCACCTCGAAATCGCCCATCTCGACCACGGTGGTGGTGCCCGCCGGCAGCCGTATCGTGTTCTTGAGTGGCAACCTGGCCGACGTCGCCAATCCAGCCGCGCCCGCCGGCAGCATTGAGGCGTATGGCAACACCCACACCCAGGTCATCTCGATCCTCAAGAAGTTCGACAAGCTGCTCGCTGCCGAGGGCCTGACGCTCGCGGACGTGGTCAAGGTCAACGTCTTCATGGTGGGCGACCCGGCCTTGGGCGGCAAGATGGATTTTGCCGGTCTCAACGCCGCCTACAGCGACTATTTCGGCAGCGCCACGCAGCCGAACAAGCCGGTGCGCACCGCGCTGCAGGTGGCCGCGCTGCCCATGCAGGGCGGCCTCGTCGAAATCGAGATGACCGCGGCAAAGGCGCCCGCGCCCGCCAAATAATCCTGCCCGCGTCCGGGCCCATGCAAGGAGGCAGCCCGGACGCGTTCATGTATCAACCGCACAGCACCCGAACAAGAGGTGGCGGCGGCGCTCGTCCTCAGTTTTGTCTTCCACCACTGCCACCGAAGGAGCTGTATCCATGTTGCCTCTGTCCCGCCTCGCCGTCCGCCGCACCGCTTCGGGCGCTGCCCCGCGCAGTATCCTTTCGCCCACCGTGCTGTCGCGGCAGATCGCCAGCCTGTTCGCCGCCCAGGGCTGGAGCCGCGGCAAACAGATCCTGCGTGGCTCGGCCGCCATCGCGCTGCTGCTGCAGTCGGGCCTGACGCTGGCGTCGCCGGCCGAGGCCGAAGCGGCCGCCGCCGCTGCCGCTGCCCGCGACGCCACCCCGGTCGTGGAAGCGGTGATCGTGACGGGCACCCGCCGCAGCGGCCTGAAAGCGGTCGACAGCGCCTCGCCCATCCAGGTGCTCGACGCCGGTTCACTCGAGCGCACCGGCCAGCCCGACCTGATCCAGGCGATGGCGCAAAACCTGCCCTCGTTCACGGCCCAGGCCTTCGGCGGCGACGCCGCCAACCTGACCTTGTCGGCGCGCCTGCGCGGCCTGTCGCCAAACGACACGCTGGTACTGATCAACGGTAAACGCCGTCACACCACCGCCAACCTGGCCGTGCTGGGCGGGCCGTTCCAGGGCGGCGCCGCGACCGACCTGAACTTCATTCCCGTGGCCGCGATCGACCATATCGAAGTGCTGCAGGACGGCGCTGCCGCCCAGTACGGCACCGATGCCATCGCCGGCGTCGTCAACATCATCCTCAAGAAGGACAGCCATGGCGGCAGCGTCACCGCCACCGGCGGGCGCTACTTCGACGGCGGCGGCAAGACAGGCGACCTGTCGGTCAACCTGGGCCTCGAGCCCAGCGAGAACAGCTACCTGAACCTGAGCGCCGAATCCAAGTACCACGGCTTTAGCGACCGCAGCTCGATCGACCCGCGCGTGGCCTCGGCCGCCAACCAGGCGTCGATGCCGAACCTGCTGCTGGCGCCCGGCTTTCCCTACTTGAACCACATCGCCGGCGATGCCGCTTACCATATCAAGCTGCTCTCGCTCAATAGCGGCATCGACCTGGGCGCCGGCACCGAGCTGTATGCCAACGCCACCTACGGCAAGAAAACCGCCAACGCCTTCGAGAACTACCGCACCCCGAACCGCCTGCCGAAGATCTATCCCTTGGGCTTCAGCCCGCAAATGACGATGGACGAAACCGACTTCGGCGTCTCGGCCGGCATCAAGGGCACGGCCGGGGTCTGGAACTGGGACCTGTCGACCACCTACGGCAAGGACAAGGCCGAGATCGGCGTGGTCAATTCCGGCAACATCTCGCTGTACAACGACACCGGCGCGACCCCGACCACGTTCCACGCGGGCGACTTCACGGCCACCCAGTGGACCACCAACCTGGATGCGAACCGCGAGTTCGCCGTCGGCTGGAATTCGCCCTTGAACCTGGCGCTGGGCCTCGAGTACCGCAAGGACGGCTACAAGATCGGCGCCGGCGACGCCGCCTCGCGCTACAAGGAAGGTTCGCAGTCGTATCCGGGCTTCAGCCTGACCGATGCGAGCGATCACAGCCGCAACGACAAGGCCATCTACATCGACGTCGCCGGTTCGCCCATTGCCAACCTCAAGCTCGACGCGGCGGCGCGTTACGAAAAATTTTCCGACTTCGGCAGCGCGCGCGTGGCCAAGCTGACGGGCCGCTACGACTTCAGCCCGCAAGTGGCGCTGCGCAGCACCATCAGTAACGGCTTTCGCGCGCCCACCATGGCCGAGCAGTACTACTCGGCCACCAACGTCTCGCCCACCTCCGCCTTCGTGCAACTGGCGCCGAATTCGGCCGGCGCGGCGCTGGTCGGCATCAACGGCCTGAAGCCGGAACGTTCGCAAAACTACAGCGTCGGCCTGGTGCTCCATCCGGCGCCGAAGCTGACCATCACGGCCGATGCCTACATCATCAACATCCACGACCGTATCGTCGGCAGCTCCTCGCTGTACGGTTCCGGCGCGGCCGTCAATTCGCCGGCCGTGGTCGCGGCCATCAAGGCCAATGGCAATGTGCTCGATCCGACCGTGACCCAGACCGGCATCAACATCTTCACCAATGCCGCCAACACCCGCAACAAGGGGCTCGAACTGGTGATGACGTACTCGAGCAACTTCGGCGACATGGGCCGCGTCGACTGGTCGGCCGCGGGCAACTACAACAAGGTCGAGGTCACCAAGATCAACCAGGCGCCGCCGCAACTGCTGCCGCAGATCCTGCTCAACCTGGGCGCCATCGCCTCGCTGGAAGACTCGTCGCCGAAAACGCGCCTGAACTTCGGCGCCCTGTGGAAGCGCAATGGCTGGACCGTCAACCTGCGCGAGTCCGTCTACGGTCCTTCGGCTGGCTACACCACCGTCAACGGCTCGCTGTATTTCAAGAACGAGATCGGCACCAAGGCGACCACGGACCTGGAAATTGCGAAAAGCGTGACGAAGGCGCTCACACTGGCGGTGGGCGCGAACAACCTGTTTAATCAATATCCGGACCGTAACAATGCCGCCCTGATCGCCGCGCAAAACGCCGCGCTCAACACCGGGGCGGTCAACCAGTACCCGAGCTTTTCGCCGTTCGGCATCAATGGCGGCTACTACTACGCCCGCATGAACTACGCGTTTTAAGGCGCTCGGCCTGGCCAGCCTTCGGGCTGGTCAGGCCGAAGACGCTTCGCAGCGCCCGCAATCGGGGCAGGCCGGCAAGCGGCCTGTCCCGATTTTTTTCTCAGCGAACGCTGCTGTCAGGCTGGGCGGCAGCGCGCGTCGCGCTGCGATCTTCTTGCGCCTGCATGATACGGGGCAGGCTCTCTTCAATCCAGTCGGCCAGGCCCCGCACTTTTGCGGCCGCCTCGCACCCCAGCGGCGTCAGCCGGTATTCCACGTGGGGCGGGATCACATCGAAGGCGATGCGGTCGACCAGGCCATCGCTCTCGAGCCACTGCAAGGTCTGCGCCAGCATCCGTTCGCTGACCCCGCCGATGGCGCGCCGCAATTGGCTGAAGCGATGCACGCGCGTCTCGAGCACCAGCAAAATGAGCACGCCCCAGCGGCTGGTGAGGTGCTTGAGGATGTCCCGCGACGGGCAGGTGGCGGCGAGAAGTTCGCCCCGGCGCATCGTGTTGAGCAAGCTGGGCCGGTCCTGGGCGGGCGGCGGTGCGTCGTCGTTGACACTTACATTCATGTGCGTACTTCCTAAAAGTTAGTTTGAATATTATAGTGCCTCACTCACTCACCACAACAGGAATCACCATGAAAATCGCCATCACCGGGGCCGCTGGCCAGTTGGGCCGCCTCGTCATCGAACGCTTGCTCAGCAAGGTGCCAGCGGGCGACATTGTCGCCCTGGTGCGTACGCCGTCGAAGGCGGCCGACCTGGGCGTGGCGGTGCGCGAAGCGGACTACACGCGCCCGGACACCCTGGGCAACGCCCTTGCCGGCATCGACACGCTGCTGATGATTTCAGGTAGCGAAGTGGGCCAGCGCGTGGCACAGCATCGCAACATCATCGACGCCGCCGTGCAAGCGGGCGTCACGCGGGTGGTCTACACCAGCCTGCTGCACGCGGCGCGCTCGACCCTGAGCCTGGCGCCTGAACACCTGGCCACCGAAGCCATGCTGGCCGCGTCCGGGCTGCGCATCACCGTGCTGCGCAACGGCTGGTATACGGAAAATTACAGCGCCTCGGTCGCACCGGCGGTGGCGCACGGCGCCTTCATCGGCAGCGCGGGACAAGGCAAGATTGCGTCGGCGGCGCGCGCCGATTTTGCCGATGCGGCGGTGGCGGTGCTGACGGGCGCGGGCAATGACGGCAACACCTATGAACTGGCCGGGGACACGGCCTATACGCTGGCCGAATTCGCCGCTGAGATCGCGCGCCAGAGCGGCAAGGACATCCCCTACGTCGACCTGCCCGCCGCCGACTACGCGGCAGCGCTGACAGCGGCCGGCCTGCCCGCCCCCTGGCCGGAAGCGCTGGCCTCGTTTGATGTGGCGGCGGCCAAGGGGGCCCTGTTCGATGACGGCGGCGCACTGGCGCGGCTGATCGGGCGTCCCACCACGCCGTTCAGGGATGCCATCGCATCGGCGCTCAAGCAGGCATAAGCGAGCGTCTGCAGCAGGCCCTGCCAACAGACAAGAGAACGGCGCTTTCACCGTTGCCTGTGGGTCGTCCCCGAGCGCTTCCTCACAGCGGCGCTCGGTCACTTCGGCGGCTGAGTCCGAAAGAAACTCAAGAGCTAACCATCATGAGGAATCATATTTCTTCGCCCCCGCGCATGAAAGCGGCGGTAAGCGCAAGATGGAAGTCGGCGCACAAGACAACAAAAGTCGATCACCGAATGGTGGTCCGACCCCGCAGCTAACCAGACTTG
>NZ_JAFCXL010000041.1:0-12209 GCF_049898325.1 Massilia sp. DWR3-1-1
GATCAGTGCGTCCGCACTGAACACGATGACTAGCTTCGGTATGCCGGTGTCGGTAAAAATCTAAAAACGGACCGAAACTGGGGACGTTTTTGCCTGGCGTCGATTAATTCAACAACGCCTTTGCAACCACGCTATGCGAAAAAGGTGGCCGACGCCGACAGTCTGATGGCGGTCATCATCGCGCAGGCGATGAACCACGGCAACCAGGTCATGGCGCGCACCAGCGACATTCCCTACCATGTGCTGGAATCAACTTACCAGCAGTACCTTCGGCAAGCGTCGCTGAACGCGGCCAACGACTGCATTAGCAACGCCATCGCCGCGCTGCCGATCTTTCCTCACTACTCGTTCGACCTGAATACGCTGTATGGTGCCGTTGATGGCCAGAAGTTCGGTGTCGAAAGGCCGACCGTAAAGGCACGATACTCGCGCAAATACTTCGGGCGCGGCAAGGGCGTGGTCGCCTACACGCTGCTATGCAACCACGTGCCGCTCAACGGCTACCTGATCGGTGCGCATGACTACGAGGGCCACCACGTGTTCGACATCTGGTATCGCAATACGTCGAATATCGTGCCGACCGCGATCACTGGCGACATGCACAGCGTTAACAAGGCCAACTTCGCTATCCTGCACTGGTACGGACTGCGCTTCGAGCCGCGTTTCACCGACCTCGAAGACCAACTTCAGGAATTGTATTGCGCCGACGATCCGGCGCTGTATGAGAAGTGCCTGATTCGCCCAGTCGGCCAGATTGACCGGCAGCTCATCGTCAGCGAGAAGCCGAATATTGATCAGATCGTCGCCACGCTGGCCCTCAAGGAAATGACCCAGGGTACGCTGATCCGCAAGCTATGCACCTATACAGCGCCGAATCCGACACGGCGGGCGATCTTCGAGTTCGACAAGCTGGTGCGCAGCATCTACACGCTGCGCTACCTGCGCAATCCGCAACTGGAGCGGAACGTGCATCGCTCGCAGAACCGCATCGAGTCCTACCACCAGCTTCGCTCGACCATCGCGCAGGTCGGTGGAAAGAAGGAATTGACCGGGCGCACCGACATAGAAATCGAGATCAGCAACCAGTGCGCCAGACTGATCGCCAATGCGATCATCTATTACAACTCGGCCATTCTGTCGAGGTTGCTGACGATGTACGAAGAGAGCGGCGACGCCAACGCCGTGGCGCTGATTACCCAGATATCGCCCGCAGCGTGGCGGCACATCCTGCTCAACGGGCACTATACCTTCCAGAGCGGCGGCAAGATGATCGACCTGGACGCGCTTCTCGCGGGGTTGAAGCTGGGGTGACGGAAATTTCGGCGGTTCCGGCTTACAACCCCTTCTTGGGAGTGGGGCAACAGTATCGCTCAAGCGCAAAAATCCGCGCGGCCGTGTGACCCTCGTTTGAACCACGCCAAATTAACGATAAATGTGTTGCATATTTTAAATATATGTATATAAATTGACAATTAGTTGCCCAGCAGCATAATCGCTGGCTATGCGCTAGCTCCGGCACCGATCACCACTGACACGCTCATGCTCAAGACCCGTCTTTTCCTGCGCCGCTTCCATCGTCGCCTCGTCGCCTGCGGCTTCGCGATGTGCGCGTTGACGCCACTGTGCGTCGGCGCCCAACAGATCGACGACAGTGCCAAGCCGCCGCCATGGCGCTTCGGCGCGTATGGCAGCCTCGGCGTCGTCCATTCGAGCGAATCGGCGGCCGACTTCAGTGCCAACGGCATCAATCCGGGCCGCGCCGGCGCCTCGCACGCCTACGCCTACGACGTCGACAGCCGCCTCGCCGCGCAGGTCGACCTGATGCTCGACGCGCAATGGTCGGCTGTGCTGCAAGTCGTTTCCGAGCGCGATCTCGACCACGATTTCACGCCGGCGGTGGAGTGGGCCAACGTCAAATACCGCTACTCGCCGGAACTGAGCGTGCGGCTCGGCCGCATCGCGCTCCCAATTTTCCTCATCGGCGACTACCGAAAGGCGAGCTACGCACTGCCGTGGGTGCGCCCGCCCGTGGAAGTCTATTCCACGCTGCCGGTGTCGAACAGCGACGGTATCGACGCCACCTACAGCTGGAGCGCCGGCAAGGTCAAGAACATCAGCCAGGTGTCGTTTGGCGGTACCGACTTGCGCACGACGGCCACGTCGCGCGCGCGAGCGCGCCAGCTCATCGGCCTGTCGAACACCAGCGTGATGGGGTTCCTGACCGTGCGCGCAAGCGCGATGACGACCACGCTCACGGTCGACATCGCCAAGCCCCTGTTCGATGCCTACCGCCAGTTCGGGCCCGCTGGCGCCGCGCTCGCCGCCAAATACGACGTCGACAGCAAACGTACCTCGATCGGCGCGATCGGTTTCAATTGCGATCCGGGCAACTGGTTCTTGATGGGCGAGATCGGCCGCATGAACACGCGCTCCTACATCGGCGACAAGACCGTCGTTTACCTGAGCGGCGGCTACCGCTTCGGCGACCTCACCCCCTACGTGACGTACGCGCGCGCGCGCGTGCACCAGGCCACCAGCGACGCAGGCCTGTCGACGGCCGGCCTGCCGCCTCAATTTGCGCCGACTGCGGCCTACCTGAACGGTCAGCTCAACGCCTTGCTGAGCACCATCGCGTCCCAGCGCACCGCCACGGCCGGCGTGCGCTGGGACGTCATGCGCGACCGCAGCCTCAAGCTGCAGTTCGACCGGCTGCACCCGCAAGGCGGTTCGAGCGGCACGCTGATCAATGTCCAACCGTCGTTCCGCTCCGGCCATTCGATCTACGTGGTCAGTGCCATGCTCGACTTCGTCTACTGAGCGGGAACGTCCGATGATCAAACAACTGTGTTGTCTCATTGCGGCCGGCCTGTTCTGCACCGGCGCCGCTGCGGCCAACCTGCTCGTGATCGTTTCGGCCAAGAGTTCAAGCATGAATTTGCGCGCCAACCAGGTCGCCGACATCTTCCTGGCGCAAGACGCGCGCTTCCCGAACGGCACCGACGTGACGCCGCTCGACCTGCCCGTCGGCTCGTCCGTGCGCGACCTGTTCTACCAGAAGGTCACCGCCAAGACGCCGGCGCTGGTGCGCGTCTACTGGACCAAGATGGTGTTTACCGGTCGCGGCCAACCGCCGCGCGAAATCAGCAACAGCGTGGCGATGCGCAAACTGGTCGCGGCCAATCCGGGCTTCATCGGCTACATTGACAGCGCCGCGCTCGACGACAGCGTGCAGGTCGTACTCGCCGTCGGCAAGTGAGCATGGCGTTCACCCTCGAGCGGTCGCGCGCACGTGTCGGCAGGATCGGCGTGCTCAGTCTGACGACCGACACGCCATGGTCGCTGCCGTTGTTCGCGCTGTTATTGCTGAGCGTGATCTGGGGGGCGACGCTGCACCTTGTCGAGCGCGACCGCGAATCTGCCGTGCGCGCCACCAAAGAAACGCTGGGCGAACTGCTCGACACCTACGAGGCGCAGGTGGGGGACCGTAAGGATTCCTTCGTAAATGAGTAACATCGGCGATGCCGCTAGACTTTGAACGTTGCACCATAGTCAATAGGCCCGAGCTTCCGATCACGCAATTCGTACATCCCGAAACGATTTGCGTGATGCGTTCGATACGGACTGAACGCGGCGAGCAGTTCGGGCGTCAACTGCATGCCTTCAGCTTCCAGCTCCTTGAATGCCTGCGTCATCGTGTGGCAGTTATGAAAAATCAGCAGGTTGGCGACCAGGTGGTTGTACTTGATGATTTTCAACTGGTTCTCGCGTGCATTGTCTTCTATGGTGTCGGAGCCGAAATACGCCCACTGGGCGAAGTTGTTGAACCCTTCGCACTTGTTCTGGGCGGCCTGGATGGTCTGACGCAGCTCGAGGTCGCCGATATATTCCAGAAGGAACATCGTGCGCACGGCACGGCCCAGTTCGCAAAAGGCAAAGTACAGCTTGTTTTTCCGGCTGGCGGTGCCCAGCTTGCGCAGGATAGTCGACGGCGAAATGCGGCCTGCCTGAATCGATTGTGCCACTTGCAGCATGTCCGGCAAGTGGCACGCGATCAGGTCCCAGTCAATCACGTCCTTGGAAAACAGGTCGTCGATGTGTTCGTAGGTCGTGTCACTGGCCGGGCGAAACCATTTCAGGTCTTTCCAGTTGCGAATCCGTGGCATCAGCTTGATGCCCAATAAAAATGCCAGTCCGTAGACCGGCGCGCTTTGGGCTTGCGTGTCGCCATGCAAAATTTCGGGCTGGATGTCAGACGTGTTCTTGGTGAGCCCGTCGAGGATATACACGGCCTCCCAGACGCCACAGGGGATGAAGTGAGAAAACAGCGCAATGTAGGTATCGCTGACGTGATAGTAGGCGATGCCGCCGTAACCGCCGTAGCGAATATGCCTCTCCGACAGCAAATTGTTTTCGTACAGATTCCATTGCGTGCCGTCGGCGGCGGCCCGCTTGGTGTCACCCCAATACTGCGGCAGCTGAAATTGGTTGTAGCCATTGATCACCATGCTGATTGCGGACTCCAGCTTTTCGGTCGTGACCTGTCGCTGATTGACGAAGGACACTTGCCGCGCGCTTACGTCGGCAATATTCTTTGAGATCTGGGTTGGCCCTATGCCGGTGCCGTAAGCGAACACCGTCAGGATTTTGAGCCGGTCTTCGTCATGCAGTTTGCCTTGGTGGCCGCTCAGGGGGCCGAAGTGCTTCCCCCAGCCCAGCCATTGCATCGTGTCGGCAAGCACATCAAGCAACGACAGTTCAAGTCGGTCGAGCTTGCGCCGTAGCGCATCATCAAGTTCCTTAAATCCGGTTGGCAGCGCCCTTTTTTGATATCGGTCCAGCTTGGGGCGTCCGTCAACGATATTGAAATGCGGATTCGCCAGGTAACCCTGGTCGGCCTGTTGTGCGGCCTGCGTCAGGAGCGTACGCACGTGGGTGACAAACTCGGTACTGCTCACCGGGATGCCGACTTTTTCGCCATAGTCGGCACGTGTGCGCTCGCACTCCTCCATTGGCACCAGCTCATCCCGATGGTCCGAATACGTATCGCTGCCGGTCACACAAACGTCACCAGACTTCAGCTCCCGTACCATCTGCGCGCAGAAACAGACTTCGAACTGGCGCCGGTTGATGCGCGTCGGGGCAACGTTGCGCTGGACTTCGCCAGTCACGAGCTTCCACCATTTTTCCGGAATCCAGGCAAGGTTCGCCGGCGTCAGGCGCGCGCTGTCAGCAGCCGTGAGCGTTATCCATTCGTGGTGCCGATGCCGATTCGCCAGCACGAAGGCCAACGCTTGCTCGACGCCGGCATCCTAACTGGTCGCAACCAGTGGCAGTTTGTTGAGAATGCGCATGACCTCGGCGCGGCGAGGCTTGAAAAGATGCCAGAAAAATCGGCATTGGTTTTTGCCGCCCTACTCGGCATGCTGGCGGGAAAACACGCACAAGTCCGGGCGAGCCGTGACGGTATTGCGGATGCCCTGCAATTGTTCGACATCCGGCTGGTTGGAATTGAGCAGCGTCTCCATCGCCGCGAACCGCCGCAGAATCTCGTCGGTCTTTTCCTGATTGTCGGCCAGGTATTTTTCCAGCGCTTCGTCGGCGGCATGCTCCACTCGCTTCATCTGTTTGCAAAAAATATCGCACAGGTCGTCGGACACGCGCGCCAGACGCTGCCGAATCAGGGCCAACGTTACTGCATGGCCCTTGGGTGCGGCCATGTCCATCATGCTGGCCGCGTCCAGGCTGTTGCCTTCGAGCGCCCACTGCTTGATCTTCACGAGAGGAGTCGGCTTGAGCAGCACGGCATGGCATGACAGTCCGGTCAATTGGTCGTAACGTGCCACCAGGTCGCGCATGCCGTCGATGGTCGGCAATGCCGCATCTTGCTTGATATCGTTCCAGGTGCTGACATGGCGCGGGTCGTCGCCCACCACGTACAGCGCATCCAGAAATGCCCGCCCGCTCTCGCCCAGAGCTGCCTCGATGCGCGCATACATCGCCTGCGTCGTCGAGGTCCGCCGGGCGCGCGCCTCGCGCACCAGCGTGTCGAAGGCTGGCAATTCATAACTGTGGCGCACCAGTGTCTCGATGCCGATGTTCACGATATCGATCACATCGTCCTTGGTCAGTGCCGCGTCGGCCAGCGTTTGCTGCAGCAGTAGCTTACCTGGCTCGCTGAACGCCTTGACCGACAGAAATTGACGGACCGCTGACAAGTGCTTGCGCCTGGCTTGCGATGCATCGTAGCTGCGCAAATTGTCGCACTCGCAGGATGCGCCGATCACCGCGCCGATATGCTCGACAATCGCGCCCGGCACCTGAACGGACGTGACGAAATAGCCGAGCCGCTGGTAGGTTTTGAGGAGCAACGCAAAACCCAGCCGAGTCGTATCCGACCGGGTCGCGCCCTCGCAAAAAATACGCACGGCGTCGGTCAGCGTGTAGAAGCGCTCCAGCTCGACGGGAGAGAGGCGACTTTTGAAGCGTGGATAGGCGGTGTCGCTTGGTTGCAATTTGGCAAGTTGGAAACGTAGTGCAAGAAAAACGACCGTTTATCTTGCGATCATGAAAGTGCCCCAACTGGACCGAAAAACCACAAGAAAACCCATTGAGAAGAACAACGCAATATTGTACCCTTGAATTCGGCTTTTCTTGTACATTTGGGTGCACTATGTTGGTTGGGTATGTTCGCGTTTCTAAAAACGATGGTAGTCAGACACTTGCGCCTCAGCGCGATGTACTGATCGCCGCTGGCATCGATCCAAGCCGGATCTACGAAGACCTTGCCTCTGGCCGCAAGGACGACCGGCCCGGGTTGAATGCTTGCCTCAAAGCACTCCAGCCTGGCAATACGCTGGTGGTATGGAAACTAGATAGGCTTGGTCGCGACTTGAAGCACTTGGTAACGACGGTGGATGAATTACGTTCCAGAAGTATCGGCTTGAAAGTATTGCCCGGTGCTGGCGCACAGATCGACACAACAACGGCGAACGGGCGGTTGTTTTTTGGAATTTTTGCGGCGCTCGCCGAGTTCGAGCGAGAATTGATTGCCGAGCGCACGCATGCGGGCCTTGCTTCGGCAAGGGCGCGTGGGCGTCAAGGCGGGCGACCGCGTAAGATGGATCGGGCAGCCGTGATGATGGCGATGGCGGCGATGGCGGACCCCAAAGCCAATGCCGTCGAAGTAGCGCGCCGTTTGGACATCACGACCACGACCCTTTATGCATATGTGAATGGTGATGGCACGTTGAAGCAAGCAGGGCAGAAGATTTTGATTAAAACGTAGCTGGATCGGCAGAGAACGGCCAATAGCAGCCGCTCACCTTATGTTTGAGAACTTGCCAAGAATCATGACGCAACTTCACGAAATATCATCAGTTCGCCAAATACCCGGAGATCAGGACGAATCGCCGGACGCATACCCCAGATGGACGCCGTCAGAGGCGCGCGGGACGCTCATTGATTTGTGGGAGTACCGCAAGAAGGGTAGCAAGCACTAGATCCAGAGGGCGCAGGCCTGGTGGTACGAGACCCCGCCGCGAGACAAGCCCTTGTTCAACCACGCGGTGCGCTCTCAGGCCGTCATTGCAGGAATGGCCTCCAGGATCTTAAGGACGGCGTCGAAGTCGGCCGGCTTGACCAGATGATGGTCGAAGCCAGCTTCGCGAGTGCGTTCACGGTCGCTCTCCTGCCCGTACCCGGTCAAGGCCACCAGCACCAGATCCTTCAGTGCAGGCAGCTGGCGGATGCGTCGGGCCACTTCCAGCCCTGTGAGGCCCGGCAGGCCGATATCCAGCAGCACCACGTCTGCCGGAAAGCTCTGGACTGCCTCCAGCGCCGCTTCGCCATCGTGGACAACCCGGACCTCGTGCCCATGCATGGCCAGCAAAGCCCCCATGGACTGGGCCGCATCCACGTTGTCGTCCACCACCAGCACGCGGCAGCACTTGCCGGCAGGCCGGACCACTTCGGCTTGCGGCGGCAACAGGGGCTTCAGATCGAGGGATGTGACGGGCAGCAGCACGACGAATTCGCTGCCCTGACCCAGGACGCTGGTGACGGATACGTTGCCGCCATGCAGTTCGACCAGGCGCTGCACCAGGCACAGGCCGATGCCCAGGCCGCCTTGCGAGCGGTCCAGTGACTTATCGGCCTGCGTGAAGAGGTCGAAAATGTGCGGCAGCAGTTCGGCGGCAATACCGATGCCCGTGTCCCGCACCCGCAGCACGGCCTCCTGGCCATCCTGGGCGACCGACAGCCAGATGCGCCCGCCCGGATCGGTGTACTTCGCGGCGTTGGTGAGCAGGTTCACTACGACCTGCTCCAGCCGGGACGGGTCGGCCTGTAGCCAGACCGGGTGAGGCGGCGCCGATACCTCCAGAACATGCCGGCGCTCCTCGAGTAGCGGCTGAGCGGTTTCGATCGCCCTGTGCAGGACGCCGCTCAGGGCGATGCGCTCCAAACGCAGCTGCACGCGGCCAGTCGTGATGCGCGAGATCTCCAGCAGCTCTCCCACAAGGTGCTTGAGTTGCCCGAGCTGGCGCTCGATGATGCCGAGTGCCTGCCGCTGCACCGGGTCTTTTTGGGGCTGCAGCCGCAGCATGTGCAAGGCATTGGTCATGGGCGCGAGCGGGTTGCGCAGCTCGTGGCTGAGCATTGCCAGGAATTCGTCCTTGCGGCGGTCCAGGTCGGAGAGCGCATGCGCCTGCTCCTGCAGCTTGCGCTCAACGTTTTTACGCTCGGTGATGTTGTTGAAGATCACCGCCACCTTCAGGCTGCCCTCCCCGCCAATGCGAAAGGCCCGGGTCTCGAACCACCGCTGCTGCGCCTTGCTCTCGACCTGCACCCGCACCGGCTCCCCGGTCAGCGCGACCTTGCCGTACATCTCGAACCAATACGGCTCGTGGTCCGGCAGGAGTTCCAGTATCCGCTTGCCCGTTGCATCGAGCAGGCCGCACTGCTGCTCGAACGCCGGGTTGACCTCCAGGATCAGATAGTCCACTGGCCGGTTGGCCGCATCAAAGATCATCTCGATGATACAAAAACCCTCGTCAATCGCATTGAAAAGGCCGCGGTAGAGGACCTCGGATGCGTGCAGGGCATTTTCCGTCTCCACTTGCGCGGTGATGTTGTTGAACAGGATGGCGATTTTCCGGCTTTCCGGTCCGCCCAGTCGAAAGCAACAAACCTCGAACCAGCGATTGATCGGCTTGACTTCGTCGATACGCCGTACCGGCTCGCCGGTCAACGCGACCCTCCCGTAGGCGTCAAGCCAACGTTGTTCAACATCGGGGATGAGCTCGCGCACCCGCAGGCCCAGCACACCGCTCATCCCTGTCAGCTTCTCGAACGCAGGATTGACTTCCACATAAGTGAAATCGACCGCCGTGTCATTGTCGTCGAAAATCATCTCGATTACGCAATAGCCTTCGTTAATCGAGTTAAGCAGGCCGCTGTAGCGTTCTTGCGCTTCGTTCAAATTCTGCTCGTTTTGTCTGCGTTCGGTGACGTCGACGGCACTGCCGATCCATTCACGGATGGCCCCTTGCGCATCGAGCAGCGGCACCGCACGCGAGCGAGCCCAGCCCACGCTGCCATTCAGCCGACGGACCCGGTGCTCCATCTCGAACACGCCCCGGGCGCGGATTGCCTCGGCGATCGTCGCCAACAAGCGCGTCTGGTCTTCGGGGTAGATATATTCGGCCAGCCAGTTGTTCGTTGGCTGGGGGGCGTCGGCGATGAAATTGTGTCCGACCAGCTGGCTCATCTCGCTCCAGTCAGCGTTCATGCGGTAGACCACGTTCGTGCCAGAAGTGACGAAGGCGTGAAAGCGTTCCTCGCTGGTGCGCAAGGCCGCCAGCGCTTCGACCTGCGTCAATCCCGCTTCCGGCGGCATCTGGATCCAGCTTGCATTCGACATCGGCGCCCCCCCGGTTGCGCGGAAGACGGTGGCGCCGGAGAGTCCGGAGTCGAGTTCAGCCGTTGCAGTATGACAGCTTCCCCCTCCGGTTGGCCACACTCCAAATTCCCCTACCTTTGGCCGGGGTCGCGGTAGGGACCGTTGAGCTACGAAGCGCAGCGCGGCATGGACCCGCATCGGACCTATGCGGCCACGCCCGAACGCGAACCGCTTGGCGTGCTCGACGCATGGATGTGGGCCCGCGAAAAGCGCGGAAAGGCTGGTGTGCGTCCGGGGCTGAAAGATCCTGATATTTCAATGAACACGGGCGTGCGGACGTAGGGGCTGAGTATTATTGAGATCTATTTTTTTATTCATTCCCGATGTCGGCTTCGGGACGGTAGCTGCCGAGGCAGCCGCAACGCCGTAACCGTCGAGTACAATGTGCTGAGATCGGCCAAGAGCAGACATCTTGCGGATCTGCCTTTTCAGCTATGACGCCAGTCGATGGAAGGAAAAGCCCGCCTTATAATGGCTCACCTATTGGAATATGCATCCCCGATGAACTATTCCTCTCTAGAAAAATTTGTTACTCTTTCTCAAAGCAGTGTCATGCATGAGGCGATCAGGGAATACCACTGGAAACAGACGCCTGTGGGTAAGCAAGACGACTGGCCGGTAGTAATGCAGATGACAGTCAAGCTCGTTCTCGCGTCACCCGTTCCGATGGTGACCCTATGGGGAGACGAAGGCACTATCGTTTATAACGATGCCTACATTGCATTCGCGGGCAGCTACCATCCAAAACTGCTTGGACGCCCGATCCGCGATGGCTGGCCGGAAGTCGCGGATTTTTGCGATGAAGTAATGCAGCGCGTGATGCGTGGCGAATCCCTTTCGTTCCGCCAGCGCGAGATGACTCTGCATCGTCACGGACACGCAGAACGGGTTTGGCTCGATTTGGACTTCTCTCCGATAACGGACAAGGACGACATCGTGCTGGGCGTGCTGGGTATCGTGGTCGAGACTACCGACAATTACCGAGCCAACGAAACCTTGGCATTTGATAGAGAACGTCTGAGGATGATGTTCGACCAAGCACCCGGCTTCATGGCCTTGCTAAGCGGGCCGGATCATGTGTACGACATGGTGAACCAATCATATCTATCCCTGGTCGGCCATCGAGATGTGTTCGGAAAGGCAGTCGCCGTAGCGATTCCAGAAACAGTCGAGCAGGGCTTCATTGCGATTCTGGACCATGTTTTCCAAAGCGGCGAGGCGTTCTCTTCGACTGCTGCCCCGATCACATTTTATGATGCTGATGGCCAATCGCGGCAACGCTATATTGATCTTGTGTACCAGCCATTGCGTGACGCGACAGGCGCGGTATTCGGAATTTTCGTCGAAGGTAGCGACGTTACAGAATCTGTCCATACGTTCAAAGCCCTACAGGCAAGTGAAAGCCAGCTTAAGGCCGCGAGCCAACGCAAGGATGAATTCCTCGCAATGCTTGCCCACGAACTGAGAAATCCGCTTGCGCCGATCTCGAGTGCTGCAGAAATGCTTAAAATGATTAGCAATTGCGATGCTAAGGTACTCAGGGCGGCTGAGGTAATAGCCCGCCAGGTAAAGCACATGAGTGTACTAGTTGATGACCTCTTGGACGTTTCACGTGTTACCAGGGGGCTTGTAGAGTTGAAGATGGGCGTAGTCGATCTGATTGCTACTGTCGAAAGCGCGGTCGAGCAGGCTCGGCCATTGCTGCAGTCCAAGAAGCATACGCTGGTCGTCAGTCATACACCTGTTCTTCCATCTCTAATCGGCGATCGAAATCGGCTTGTCCAAGTGATCGTCAATTTGGTCAACAACGCAACTAAATACACGCCAGACGGCGGAACCATCACTCTTGCAGTTCACAATGACGGAAATCACATATTAATTGACGTGGAAGACAATGGTATCGGCATCGGCGCGGACTTGCTGCCTCATATCTTTGACATGTTTACGCAAGCTGGACGAACGCCTGACCGAGCGCAAGGCGGGCTAGGTATCGGACTGGCGCTCGTCAAAAGCATTGTGACCTTGCACCGTGGTGAGGTTAGAGCATCCAGCGCGGGGCTAATGGCTGGCAGTAAGTTCACGGTAATCCTTCCCCGGCACTCGGACTAGCCAAGCTTAGCTTGCTTTTGAACGGCGTTGTTGAATTAATCGACGCCAGGCAAAAACGTCCCCAGTTTCGGTCCGTTTTTAGATTTTTACCGACACCGGCATACCGAAGCTAGTCATCGTGTTCAGTGCGGACGCACTGATC
>NZ_JAFCXL010000042.1:0-12127 GCF_049898325.1 Massilia sp. DWR3-1-1
GACGGCCGCAGCCACCGCTACCCGTGGCTGGGCATCGGCGCGAAGCATCACGACCCGGTCGAGCAAATTACCGTCACCCGCATGAGCGCCACCCTGCTCACGCTCGACTTCGGCAAGCCACTGCCAGAGGGCGAGCCCAGCCCCTGGCGCGAAACCTATGAACTGGTCGACACCGTGCGCACCAAGGCGGCCGCGCTGGGCAAGGAGCATTTCCGGCTGATCGCGCTGCATGCCACAGACGGCGCCGCTCTCGGCCTGCGCTATGACCACATCGTCGCCGGCGAGGCGGTGCTCAGCGACATCGTCAGCAAGCAGGGCGAGACCGTCGTCGCCCATGCCGGTACCCAGATCGACGTCAACAGCGGCCGCATCCGCGCGCTGTGGGAAATCCGCGACGGCGCGCTGGTGCGCCAGCTCGCCGCCTACGACTACGACGAGCACGACGACCTGGTGCGCGCCCAGGACGAAAACGCCGCCGCCTGGCACTACCAATACGACCGCCACCTCGTCACCCGCTACGTCGATCGCACCGGGCGCGGCATGAACCTCGCCTACGATATCGGCATCAACAGCGGCGGCATCGACAGCGGCAGCATCGACAGCCCTCTGCACGCCAAAGCGATCCGCGAGTGGGCCGACGACGGCAGCGACGACACCAGGCTCGAATGGGACAAGAACATCCGCCTGACCTACGTGACCGACGCGCTGGGCCACGAGACGCGCTACTACTACGACATCGCCGGCTACACCTACCGCATCGTGTATCCGGACGGCGGCGAGGAATGGCTGTTCCGCGATGCCGCCAAGAACGTCGTCCGCCACATCCACGCCGACGGCAGCACCGAGCATCACCGCTACGACGCGCACGGCAACCTGCTCACGCACACGCGCGCCGACGGCAGCGAGGTCCATTTCGAGTACGACAGCGCTCACCGCGTCACCGGCATCCGCGACGCCGAAGGCGGGGTGTGGAAGCGCGACTACAACGCCCAGGGCCAGCTGGCCGAAGAAACCGACCCGCGCGGCAACAAGACCGCCTACGCGTATGACAAGGCGGGCCGGCCAGTCTCCATCACCGACGCGAAGGGCGGCGTCAAGAAGCTCGCCTACACCGCCGGGGGCCAGCTGGCAAGCTACACCGACTGTTCCGGGCACAGCAGCCAGTGGAAATACGACGACCGTCAGCGCCTGGTCAAGCGCATCGACGCCGCCGGCAACGTGACCGGCTACCGCTACACGCCGCTCAGCGCCGAAACGCTGGCGCAAGCGCACAGCGAAGGGAAAAGCGCCGGCAACCACCCCGGCCAGCTCGAAGCGGTCATCTTCCCCGACGGCCGGCAGGAGCAGCTGCGCCACGACGCCGAAGGCCGGCTGCTGGCGCACACCGACGCGCTGCAACGCACCACCGCCTACCGCTACACGGCAGCCGGACTGATCGCCCAGCGCATCGATGCGCTGGGCCACAGCCTGCACTACCGCTGGGACGTGCTTGGCCGCCTGTTCGCGCTGGAAAACGAAAACGGCAGCGTCTACCGTTTTCAGTACGACCCGGTCGGCCGCCTACTGCAGGAACAGGGTTTTGATGGCAAGGCTATCAAGTACCGCTACGACGCAGCGACCGGCGTGCTGGCCGAGACCATCGAAGCGGGCGTGAGCACCCGGCTCGACTTCGACCCCATGGGCCGGCTCCTGCAACGCCGCGCCACGACCACCGGCCAGCCCGAGCAGATCGAAACCCTCGCCTACAACGCCAACGGCCAGCTGGCGGAAGCGAACAACGAACACGCCAGGTTGCAATGGTTTTATGACCCCGCTGGCAACCTGATGCGCGAGCACCAGCACTACCAGGGCCCGTTCCACCCCGACAAACGCACTGCGGTCTGGCACCACCACCACGACGAACTCAACGAGCGCACCGGCACCACCCGCCCAGACGGCCACCGCATCGACTGGCTGACCTACGGCGCCGGCCACGTGCACGGCCTGCTGCTCGATGGACAGGACCTTGTCTCCTTCGAGCGCGACGCGCTGTACCAAGAAACCGGCCGCACCCAGGCCAACGGCCTGCTGCAGACAATGCAGTACGACCCGGTCGGCCGCCTGATCGAGCAGCAGCTCGGCGCCATCGACCAGGTCGGCCAGAAAAACCGGCAGTCTTACCCCGCCCTGTACCTTCCCGACGTCCAGGCCGGCATGCACGCCACGATCAAGCGGCGCTACGGCTACGACCCATCCGGCCAACTGGCCAGCATCGAAGACAGCCGACGCGGACGCATTGAGTACCGCTACGACCCGGTCGGACGGCTGCTGTCGGCAAGCAGCGCACTGGCCCAGGAAACCTTCGCTTTCGACCCGGCCGGCAACATCCAGGCAGCCGAACCGGCGCAGCAGGCGTACATTTTCCGCAGCACGCCGCTGCCGAAACTGCTCGACAACCTGCTCAAAAACTATGCTGGCGTCAGCTACCGCTATGACGAACGCGGCAACCTGGCGGAACGTACCGGGAATGGCGAGCGGTCGGCGTATGAATGGGATGCGTTCAACCGGATGACGCGCGCGACGACCTCGCACGGCGTGAGCACCTTCGCCTACGATCCGCTGGGGCGGCGCATCGCCAAGCACAGCCAGGCGACGGGAAGCACTGCATTGCGGGAGCCAACCCGGACCCTGTATGGCTGGGACGGCGACACGCTGGCGCTGGAAAGCAGCGTGCACCCGGGCCATGCGACCGGCGGACGGACGGTGCACTACGTGTATGAGCGCGACAGCTTCGTGCCGCTAGTGCAAGCCACCCGAAACGGAGCGCTCCGACTGGCGCGCACCACGGATGTGAAAGCGCTGATGGCGGGCAACGACGGCAAGTATGACATTGCGCTCGATCCGCTATGGAACGGGGAATCCGAGCAGCAAGCCGAACCGTTCGGGAAGGAAGAGATCGCCTTCTTTCAATGTGATCATCTGGGTACGCCCCAGGATTTGACCGACCATGAAGGCAAGGTCGCATGGTCGGCGCAGTACAAGGCGTGGGGGCAAGCGAAGGAAGCGATCAGCGAGGCGGCGCGCAAGGCGGGGATGCGCAATCCGATCCGGTTTCAGGGGCAGTACCTTGATGACGAGACGGGGCTGCATTACAACCGGTATCGGTATTACGATCCGAATGTCGGACGGTACATAACCGCTGACCCTATCGGCCTGCTCGGCGGGATGAATACCTATCAGTACGCGCCTAATCCGACGGGTTGGATCGATCCTTTGGGTTTGCGCCCGGAGAAGAAGAAAGCCGCTTGTCCTATATGTAGTGGAACGCCCTGTAAAGGTACGAAAAATCCGTCGCGGGCTGCAGCGAGATTTCAAAGCAGCGATGCTTACCCTAATAAAGACCGATGGTCGAATGTGATGTTGGCAAAAGGAACTACTATCTATACTCTGTATCCATACGGTGACAAGCCGGGCGGCTTCTTTGCCGACGAGTCTACTCTTGATGCATCAAAGAAATCAGTTAGTGCATATCATGAAGCGACACAAGTAGGTCACTCTGGGAATTCCAAGCAATTCCCGCGCGGTCCAAGGCAGCGGGTACAGGCATTCACATTAAAGGAAGATCATTGCGTCGCGAAAGCTTACGCGCTAGCCAATGATCAATATGGACCGGGTGGCGGAACGCAGTATTACATCACCGCAAAAGACCGTATGACTATGAAAAAAGGCGCGATTACGGAGTTGACAAGCCCATGATTAATCTAATTGAAGGCAAAATTGATCTCGACGCCAAAAATATATCCGTTGTGTCTGATTATGAACATCTGAACGCTCTTAGCGAAAATGGTTCAATTGAGAAACGAAAAGACCCTGGTGGAGGAGAACCTTATTTCTACGCCGAAGTTGTGGCGGAAGGTATGAGATTCGGCGTTATCGTCTCTTTGCGAGATAAAAAAATCGAGTGGTTGCTTTTGCGCTGGCTAGACGGTCCTTGCACCAGCAAGGGGTGGGACGACGTAAGTGAAAAGGCGCTGAAAGAGGAATATCGTCTGCTATTAAATTTTGTAGAGAAAATGGTCGGACGTCCACCTGATAATAAAAGAGATAGGCAGCGTATGTGGCGCTTCGCGTGGGGGCAAGTTGATGTGAGTTATGAATCACGTGACTTCATTACACAAATTTATATGAAACCCCGGTAAGGTCGTTTGAGAGAAGCTTTGCGATGAACCGCACACTCGATCGACTTCGCCACCGGCGCCGAAACTTTTACCCACCTTGACTTCGTCTTGGCTGCGCCGCTGCCCATCGAATGGAGCCGCACCTACAGCAACGATCTCTTACCCTTCGACCGCGGCCCCCCGGAGAAGAAGAAAGCCGCTTGTCCTATATGTAGTGGAACGCCATGTAAAGGCAGGCAAAATCCTTCGCGGGCTGCAACAAGATTTCAAAGCAGCGATGCTTACCCTAATAAAGACCGATGGTCGAATGTGATGTTGGCCAAAGGAACTACTATCTATACTCTGTATCCATACGGTGACAAGCCGGGCGGCTTCTTTGCCGACGAGTCTCCTTTTGATGCATCAAAGAAATCAGTTAGTGCATATCATGAGGCGACGCAAGTAGGGCACTCAGGAAAAGATCCTGATCCCTTCCAATTCGGCCCAAGGAAAAAGGTAAGAGCATTCACATTGAAACAAGATCTTTGCGTAGCGAAAGCCTACGCATTAGCCAATGACCAATACGGGCCGGGTGAAGGAACGCAGTATTACATCGTCGAGAAAGATCGTAAAAGTATGAAAAAAGTTTCACTTATGGAGTTGACAAGCCCATGATTAATTTCATTGAGGGAAAAATCAATCTCGGAGAAAAATATCTCCGTCGCATCTAATTCTGAAGACTTGAATGTCCTTGCGGAAGAAGGATTAATTGAAAAACGAGAAATGAGCCGAGGCAGGTTTTGTTACTACGTTGAAGCTGTTGAGGACAGTATGAGGTTCGGGGTTTTCATCAGACTGCGCGAGAAGCGGATTGAATGGATACTATTACGCTGGTTGGACCGCCCTATAAAAGGTTGGGATAATGCAAGTGAAAAAGCGATGACAGATGAATATCATCTAATATCGAATTTCGTAAAAAAAATGCGGGAACTTCACGTGATAGTAAAAAAACCGGGACGCGTGCGTTGCGACTCAAGTGGGGACAGCTTAATGTGAGTTATGAAGTACGTTCTTTTGACGTCGCCATCTTTATGAAGCCTCGGTAAGGTTGCTCGATAGGCAGGTCGGAATCTGTTTTGTAATCAGCGCATGATGGAAGGAAAACTTCAAGAAAATAATACCTGCCATGTCCTTCAAGGCCGACTGCGTGGGTGCGCATTCATACTGAAGTATCAAAGGGTGGAATGACGTGGGTGAAAATGCGGTGAAAGGCGAATATGGTCTTTTGTTGAATTTAATCGAAAAAATGGTCGGACGTCCAGCTGATACTAAAAAAGACAGACTGCGTTCATGGAGCCTGAAGTGGGGACAACTTAGCGTCAGCTATGACCTCTATGCCTTTCAGGCAGACATTTATATGAAGCCTCGGTCGGGTTGCACGGCAGGCAGGTCGGCACTTTTTTGAAAACGGCCATGGCAGGATGGAAGGCAAATTTTAGGGAAACGTTCCGGAGAGGAGACACCTGGGGAACTCTATCGAGGGAAAAATTGATAATGATCAAAGAGCAAGGTATCAATGGATGGATCATCCTCCTCAAACCCTTCGCATTCTATCTAATATCTGGAAGGGCTATGAAAAAGGAGCGCTCATGCATGAGTACCCCTTCCGTTGGCCAAATCTATATTATTGACCCGAAATACAGAGATTCGAACACCATTTTTAACAGCTAATGTATGAATTTTAAAGTCACTCACGTCTCACGCGTCGACATACGTTTTAAGAGTGAAGGCAAGCATGTACGTGTTCTATGGGAGGCGCTCCTTGCCTCGGCGCCGAACGAGCCAAGTTACGTCATCTATTTGAATTCATTGAACAACTGGGAGCTGCCACCGAACGTTGCCTTGACTGAAACTGAGAAGCAGGATGTGTTGGCGCAATTCGAAAAAATTTTCAGGATCGCGGCTCGGTTATTGAGTTCGAATAAAAGGCGTCCTCAAAGATCAATTTCAACACCTTCTGTTGCAAGGCGCCGCCATGGCAAAAAGATATCAACGTCTGCCCAACCCGGATCGCCCAGTCGTCATGACCGAGCGAGACAAGTTGTAGCGCTTTTCGCTTGCGCTCTCAGCTGCCCGGATAGGTCGACGGCGCCACCGTGTAGCGCGTATCGGCCTTCTCTTGCCACTGGGCGGCCTTGGCGGCGTCCTGCGCCAGGCCCAGTTCGCCGCGGGCGTAGGCGTCGGCCAGGCGGCGCATGGCGCGCTGGTCGCCCGCCGTCGCCGCTTTCTGGTAGTACTCGAGGGCCTTGACGGGGTCGCGCGGCACGCCGCGGCCATGTTCGAGCACCACGCCCATCTGGCGCAAGCCCGGTGGATTGTTGCGCGAGGCGGCCAGGCGATAATAGGTCAAGGCCATCGCCATGTTGGGCGTGACACCCCAGCCGTGCTCGTACAATCCGCCCAGGCCCTCTTCGGCGTAGGCATTGCCTTGCGAGGCAGCCAGCAGGTACAGGCGCAGCGCTTCCGTGTAATCGCGGGCAACGCCAGCCCCCGTCTCATAGGCATAGCCCAGGTTGTTTTGCGCGATCGCATCGCCCTTGGCCGCGGCCAGCCGGTACAGGGCCACCGCACCCGCTTCGTCGCGCGGCATGGCGATGCCGTGGGTCATCCGAAAGCCCAGCCGCACCTGGGCCGTCGGCAGGCCCTGCTCGGCCGCCTTGCGGAACCACGCGTTGGCGACGATGTCGTCGCGCGCCACGCCACGGCCGGAAGCGAGCAGATCGCCCAGGTTGAGCTGGCCGTAAGCATCACCGTGCTCAGCGGCAAGTCGGTACCAGGCGACCGCCTGGGTGAAGTCGAGCGGCACGCCACGACCGCGGAAATACGCGACCCCCAGCATATTTTCTGCCTGGGCATGGCCCTGGGCGGCCGCCTTTCTCAGCCACACCAGCGCTTCGACGCTGTCCTGCTCGATGCCGCTGCCCGCTTCCAGCATGCCGCTGAAGCGGTACTGCGCATCGGCGTCGCCCTGCAAGGCGGCCATTTCCATCCACTGGCGCCGCTCAGCCGGGGTGGCGCCCAGCGCGGCCAGGCGTTTCTGCGCGGCCAAGCCCCCGGCGTCGGCGTCCGCCAGCAGCGCCGCCTGTGCGCCACGCCCCTTGCCATCGAGCGTCCACACATACTGTACCCGGTGCCATTCCGGCGCCGCCGGCCCCGCCTGCGGTTTCGGCTGGAAGGCGCAGCGCAAGAGGGCATCGCGGGCAGCCTCGTCAAGCAGCTGAAAACCGCTCGAGCTGCTCACCAGGGCCTGGACCACGCGGCCATCGGCGCCAATCTGGTACGCCAGCGCCACCGGCCCGCTCTGCTCCTTGCGCAGGGCCTCACGCGGCCAGACGGGCTTGAGGCAAGCGCCCAGTTCGTCGACTTTCCAGACCGACGACGCCGGCGTAAGAAATTTTTCCGCGGCGACGGCAGGCGCGACGGCGATGAACAGCGCAACAGCATGGGCAACAAGGGCAAGACGCATTGGGGGCTTCCGGTGGCGATTGATTAAAAATCTATGTTGCCGTCAAGTATGCGATTGTCCACGTATTAAAGCAATAACTGTCGGCATGGGCGATCGGCGTCAGGTCCGCCCGCCCGGCGCCGTTTTGAGGTAGAGTCTAGCGCTTTCCAGCGCGTCCGTTGCCCGCCCCACCTTCACCGACCAGAGGATTTCTTTGAGCTCAACATTTGCCTGCTTCGCCACCCGCCTGGGCCTGGCCGCGCTGGCGGCGGGCTTTGCCGCCAGCGCCCACGCCGCCCTTCCCGTGTATGCCTTCATGGTCAAGCACAGTTACCCGCACGACAGCAAGGCCTTCACCCAGGGCCTGTACGTCAAGGATGGCGCGCTGTTCGAGAGCACCGGCATGAAGGGCGAATCGTCGATCCGCCGGGTGCAGCTGGAAACGGGCCGGGTGCTGCAAAAGAAAGACATTGCCGCCGAATATTTTGGCGAAGGCATCGCCCCCGTCGGCAACGACATCGTCGCCCTGACCTGGACCTCGCAACTGGGCTTCGTGTTCGACGCCAGGACGTTTGCGCTCAAGCGAAAGTTCACGTACAGCGGCGAAGGCTGGGGCCTGACCAGCAATGGCAAGGAGCTCTACATGAGCGACGGCAGCGCCGCCATCCGCGTCCTTGATGGCACCAGCCTGGCCGAAAAACGCCGCATCCAGGTCAGCGCCGAAGGCAAGCCGGTCACCATGCTCAATGAACTCGAATGGGTCGAGGGGCAGATTTTCGCCAACGTGTGGGGCACCGATGTGATCGCCCGCATCGATCCCGCCAGCGGCAAGGTGGTCGGCTGGATCGACCTGACAGGCCTGGCCGACAAGACCTGGCCGTCGATGGGCACCGACGATGTCCTCAACGGCATCGCCTACGATGCCGCCAGCAAGCGCCTGTTCGTCACCGGCAAGCACTGGCCGAAACTGTTCGAGATCGAACTGGTCGAGCGCGCCCGCTGACCGCCGCGGGCGGACATAAAAAAAGGCAAAAGTGATTCACTTTTGCCTTTTTTTTATCAAAACCGTATCACATTACATGATGTGATGACCGAGCCACCAGGCGATTGCCGCCATGAAGGCCGCCGCGGGAATGGTAAATACCCATGCCCAGACGATGTTGCCGGCCACGCCCCAGCGCACCGCCGACATCTTCTGCGCCGAGCCCACGCCGACGATGGCGCCGGTGATGGTGTGGGTGGTCGACACCGGCACGCCCATGGCGCTGGCGATGAACAGGGTGATGGCGCCGCCTGTTTCCGCGCAGAAGCCGCCCACGGGTTTCAACTTGGTGATTTTCTGGCCCATGGTCTTGACGATGCGCCAGCCGCCGAACAGGGTGCCGAAGCTGATCGCCGTGTAGCAGCAGATCACCACCCACATGGGCGGCGTGTGATCGGTCGGCAGCGAGTAGCCGGCGTAGATCAGCAGCATCCAGATGATGCCGATGGTCTTCTGGGCGTCGTTGCCGCCGTGACCGAGGCTGTACGAGGCGGCCGACACCAGTTGCAGGCGGCGGAACCAGGTATCGACCTTGCGCGGCGTCGAGCGCACGAAAATCCACGACACCAGCAGCATCATGATGGAGCCGAAAATAAAGCCCAGCAGCGGCGAAATAACGATGAAGGCGACGGTCTTGAGCAGGCCGCCGGCGATCAGCGCACTGGTGCCCGACTTGGCCACGGCGGCGCCCACCAGGCCGCCCACCAGCGCGTGCGAGGACGAGGACGGAATGCCGTAGTACCAGGTGATGATGTTCCAGAAAATGGCGCCCACCAGCGCGCCGAAAATCACGTACTGGTCGACCACCTCGGGCAGGATGGTGCCCTTGCCCACCGTGGCGGCCACGCCCAGCCCAAAGATGAAAATCGCAATGAAATTGAAGACGGCGGCCATCGCCACCGCCGTCTGCGGTTTCAGCACCCCCGTCGAGACCACCGTGGCGATCGCGTTGGCGGCGTCATGGAAGCCGTTCATGAAGTCGAAGATCAGCGCCAGGGCGACCAGCGCCCCCAGCACATAAATGCTCATGTGAATAGTTTGCATAAGAAATCCCGCTTACGCGTTCTCGACGATGATGCCTTCGATGATGTTGGCAACATCTTCGCAACGGTCGGTAACGGTCTCGAGGATCTCGTAGATGGCCTTGAGCTTGATGAGGTTGCGCACGTCCGGTTCATCGCGGAACAGTTTCGACATGGCGGCGCGCATGACGTGGTCGGCGTCGGACTCAAGGCGGTCGATCTCTTCGCAGATGGCGACGATCTTTTGCGAGTTGTCCATATTGTGCAGCAGGGCCACGGCCGCCTGCACTTTTTCGCAGCAGGCCAGGCACAATTCGGCCAGCCGCTTCGCTTCCGGCGTGACCGCCTTCAGATCGTACAGCGAGACGGTCTGGGCAGCGTCCTCCATCAGGTCGAGGATATCGTCCATGCGGGTGATCAACTGGTGGATGTCGTCGCGGTCGATCGGCGTGATGAAGGTCTTGTGCAGCATGTCGACGGTGGCGTAGGTGATCTTGTCGGCCTGCTTTTCGATGCTTTCGATGGCGTGCACGCGATTTTCCAGATCGTCGAAATTGGTCATCAGGCCGACCATTTCTTGCGCACCCTTCACGCACAGGGCGGCGTGCTGGTTAAACAGGTCAAAGAATTTGCCCTCGGTGGGCATCAAGCGTCCAAACATGGTTTTTCTCCGTTATTTACTGCACTGCAACTACGCGTACTACTATTGATAAAATATCATCAGAACAGGCTGACGGCATGCAAGGCCGCCGTTGGCACGGCGGGCCTTGTCTGCAAAGGGGAATGCAGGGTGGGCTCAGTCGCCCTGGTAGAGCGCCAGGCCGCCGCTGTAATTGCCGAACTTGGTGTACTGGCCAATCCAGGTCAGGCGGACGGCGCCGATGGGGCCGTTACGCTGCTTGCCGATGATGATCTCGGCGGTGCCCTTGTCGGGCGAATCGGGGTTGTAGACCTCGTCGCGATACAGGAAAATGATGACGTCGGCATCCTGCTCGATCGCGCCCGATTCGCGCAAGTCGGACATGATCGGCCGCTTGTTCGGTCGCTGCTCGAGCGAGCGGTTCAGCTGCGACAGGGCGATCACGGGACAATGCAGTTCTTTCGCCAGGCCTTTCAAGCCGCGCGAGATCTCGGAAATTTCCGACGCGCGGTTGTCGCCCGGCTGGTTACCCGTCATCAGTTGCAG
The DNA here is from genome assembly GCF_049898325.1 of Massilia sp. DWR3-1-1. Classification (NCBI taxonomy): domain Bacteria; kingdom Pseudomonadati; phylum Pseudomonadota; class Betaproteobacteria; order Burkholderiales; family Oxalobacteraceae; genus Massilia; species Massilia sp. DWR3-1-1. The sequence continues at coordinate 10,892 of NZ_JAFCXL010000042.1, forward strand.
GTAGTCGACGATGATCAGGCCCAGCTTGCCGCACTGGCGCGACAGGCGGCGCGAGCGGGCGCGCAGCTCGATCGAGTTCAAGGCCGGCGTCTCGTCGATGTAGAGCTGGGCATCGTTCATTTTTTGGATCGCGTGCGTCAGGCGCGGCCAGTCCTCGTCGAGCAGGCGGCCCGTGCGCAGGCGGTGCTGGTCGAGTTGGCCAACCGAGCCCAGCATACGCATGGCCAGCTGGGTGCCGCCCATCTCCATCGAAAACACGGCCACGGGCAAGCCCGCGTCGATGGCGACGTTCTCGCCGATATTGATGGAAAACGCCGTCTTGCCCATCGACGGACGGCCGGCGACGATCACCAGGTCACCCGGCTGCAGGCCCGAGGTCATGCGGTCGAGGTCGATAAAGCCCGTCGGCACGCCCGTGATTTCACTCTGGTTGTCGCGCGAATAAAGCTCGTCGATGCGCTCGACGACCTGGGTCAGCAGCGGTTGCACGGCCACCCAGCCCTGGGCGCCCCGGGAACCGGCCTCGGCGATGGCGAAAATCTTCGATTCCGCCTCGTCCAGCATCTGCTTGACTTCCTTGCCCTGCGGATTGAATGCATTGCCGGAAATTTCGTCGGCGACGGTGATCAATTTGCGCAGGATGCCGCGGTCCCGTACGATTTCGGCGTAGCGGCGGATGTTGGCGGCCGACGGCGTATTTTGCGCCATGGCATTGAGGTATTGCAGGCCGCCCACTTCCTCGGCCTTGCCCAGGTTGCTCAGCGCCTCGAACACGGTGATGACGTCAGCCGGCCGCGCGGCATTGATCAGCTTGACGAGCTGCTCGAAGATGATGCGGTGATCGTAGCGGTAAAAATCTTCCGCGTGCATGAAGTCGGCGATGCGGTCCCAGGCGGCGTTGTCGCGCAGCAGGCCGCCGATGACGGATTGCTCCGCTTCGATCGAATGGGGAGGTACGCGCAGGGCTTCGAGTTGCGGATCAAGGGGGGCGTTCATGGCGCGAATTATACCCGCAACGCGTGCACGGGCTGCAAGAATTGGTGAGAAATTTGGTGAGAACAGGGTGAAAAACGGACGTAAAAAAGCCGGAATAATCCGGCTTTTGCGCCGGATTACCCGGCAACTTGTCGGCATCGTGCGCGCCCGGGGGGCCGACGAATGGCAGGGGTTTCGTAGGGCGCATCGCCGCCCACCGGGTCGGGGTTGTCAACCGTGGAGTGGGGTTGGAGCGCCACC
>NZ_JAFCXL010000043.1:0-10417 GCF_049898325.1 Massilia sp. DWR3-1-1
AGGCTGGCTGAACGAGTGATGAAAAGAGTGAATATCCAGCATGTGCTGGTGACGGAGGTGTATCAGTTTTAAATCGCTGCGAAGGCCAAAACTGTATCAGTTTTAAATCGCTGTTGACATCCAGCGACAAGTCATGCTCCTTGACGTCTCTGTGCGCGGCGGCATAAGTTAAGGCTGCCTTCAATACGTGCAAGCCAAGCACAGACAGCCCGTTCAATTCGATGTCAACGATTACAATTTCCGCCACGGTTAGTTCGCCAGGCCATTCGATACAGCGGCGTTGCTACATTCGGCTTCCAGGCCCTCCCACAGAATGGATGAGACGCGAAACGTCACTCCCCAATCAGTCAATACCAGCCGTTCGAACACACCAAAGATGCCTACCAGGACCAGCTTCTTGGGCTTCACAGACGTATCGTCTATGCGGACGGTGGCTGATACTCTACCCATCTTTAAAACCAGCTTTACCACGTGGTTATCCAGCGTGGCCAAAGGAACCAGCAAGAGCCTCCGAAAATCTCGCACAGACATTTTGTGCTCATGTTGGTCTGAGTTTAAGTGAGCATATGCGATTAAGACCCCGACCGCATCTTTAACCTCTTGAGGAAGCCCTGGGGTGTGGAGCTTGAGTGAAGCTACTATTGTCATATTCGATTCCATGGAATGTGAGCGTCAGCTTCGCTTCCTCATCAGCTATAAAAAAAGGTAGGTCCGAACGTCCACAATGAAGATTCTTGGTGCATCCTTGCCTCGCTTATTCAATCATCTACGCGGTGGCGCTAACGCAATCCAGCCGGCCGAACATAGCATGACTCGTGCAAGGAAAGCGGTGGAAATCAACGGCGGTTGGCAGGTTGCTTTTTGCATCGTATACGGAACGTTGTTTTTAGACGACTTTCATAGCTTGCGCTGCTTCTCGCCGTAAGAATCTAGCATTCGAAGTTCTGGCTTGGCGTTAGAGCACACCAAGGTGCGCAAATTAGCCACGGACATCATGCGTTGGCACGGTCCCACTGCTCTTTGCGACGCACTGACGTTCGAAAGCCAGATAGCTCCGCCAGTCAAAACCACACCAACACAAATTTGGTAAGTGACGTCTCGGGAGAAGGCCGGATAATTGTCGGCCGGCGCCCGTACAACGTCGAGATGGCTATGCATTCCTTCGCCGGCAACTTGTATTGCGCCTCTTTACTGATAATTGCTATTATCAGCAAAGATTTTATAGCGATATTACGCAGCAAGCCCGATCGCGGTCAGTACAACGCGAGCCCGGTAAGGCTGCTTGCATTTTTCTTTAGTTCAGGAACTCGACCTGCAAGCAGCTTACTGTCTACCACTTGAGCGTAATAGTTAGCAGCTAGGTCGAAGTCATCATCTCTGCTGTAGCGCAACAGCAGAATATCGTATCGGCCCAGCGCTATCATCGCGCTGATAAATGCCTCTCCTTATGCCCACTCGCCGCCGGCAGCGTCCGGGCTTTCGATTGGTTGGCGTACAGTTGTGCCTCCTAGCGGATAGGACATGACGAACTCACGCATGCGTTCTACGCCCCTGAAGGCAGCCCTAATACCCCTTCAATCCGCAATTCAGGCATAGCGGGAGCACGCTTCTGATGCCGCTTTACGACCGTCAACTTGATTGGAGCAAAAGGCTCACCAGCAGTTCCGACCAATATCCCATTCTTAGCTTTCAGCAGAGGCACTGCGTGCTTCAGGCCAGGGAAAGCAGCTTCGAACGAGAACGCGGACAGTAACACCAACCTTGGGCGCACCCTATTCAGCCTAACTATGAGGCCGACGCTCATTAGCAAGCTCTGATATTTGTATCGACTGTAAGGACCGGCTTGTACCAGTTTCGCGCACACATCCTCAACGCTCTGCCTTGGGGTAATTTTGCTAGAGAGGACAGCGCGGAAAATGCCTCGCTCTGAGCATCGAGTATGCAATAACGCGACTTGAGGGTTAGAGGCGGCCAGGGCCAGGACATTCTTGCCGGATGCAGAACGGGAGGTTCGAGCATTGGCTTTAGGGGTGTGAGCAGCAGGCATTTGAAACTCCTTGTTAAATTTGCAAAATTCAATACGAGCGATTTCGTATCGATTACAAAAACCAAATTGGTTTTGCCAACTGGTACAAGAAGGTCACGGAGCCAAAGAGCAAGCCGTCAACGAGGGCACATTTTTCCACAGGGAAATGTTTTTGTCAAGGCCACCTCACCTCGCACCGCCAAATACGCCCCATCACGGGAACAGGTGGAGTCGAAACCGCAAGCATAGAAGAGGAAGCCCCTCCGGAGAGGGGCTCTCGCAACGGCCATTGACTTAACCTCGGGTTGACGATACGCATGCGGAATGGATTGCAATTTTTGAAAAATTACTTTGATGGAACATTTTTGCATAATTTGAAATGAATACTCTCCAGCAGCATGCAAATTGCAGAATGCAGAATGCAGAATGCAGAATGCAGAATGCAGAATGCAAATTAGCTTCCGCTTTTTCTACCTCTATCTGTGGTAGAATTTACGGAAGTTCACTCGCCCATGGAGGCTCGCTTGAAACCTATGTTGCCTGGCATTCCCGACCTACGCCCCTCGTCCTTTTGTACGGTCACTGTAGACCCGGACGCCGTCGCGGCCCGTCTCTCAGAGCTTCATCCCACTTTGGACATGGTACTCCTCCGTGAGGTGAGTGAACATGGCTATCGCCGCCGTATTGAGGCCACCGATATGCACAGTAATACAGCCGCTGGCTCATTTCACTGGCATGAATCCATTTTCGCACTTCGGACGATGCTTTCAGAGCGAGGCTGGAAAAAAGAGGACTTGAAAAACTGTCCGCTTATTGTCTCTCCGGACCGTACCATCGCAATTTCTTTGATGACGGGGGACAATGAAACTGGATGGCCTCAAGGCAACCCTAGTAATCAAGCCCAGAAAGGTGCGGTGCTTGAAACAGCAGTAGCGAAAAATCAGCAGCAACTCAAGCTTTTCGATGCAAAGTACGTTTCGACCAAACTGTCTAATCGACAGGAAGCGACCCAGCTTTGGGTCGTCCTCTACCACGTTGCAGTAGGCACGAGTGGAAACACCGAAATTCGCATGGAAGTTTCCTTTCCTTCGCAATTCGAGAAAAAGCGTATCGTAGGTTGGCGAGAGCGTCTCATTCTTGCTCCTATTGCACCTAATGGCGATGGTGTTGCACAGCGCGATTTGCCGACCGCGCCGATTGATGTGCCAATCGAACGACGAACTGGAACTTAAGTTTTTAATAATATGATTTTTTTTAACCCTTCCAGACTGAGATTCGCTCGCATGCGTCGGGGTTTCACTAAGGCCCGGCTCGCTAAGGAGCTCGGGCTTCAAGTCCGCTCGATTCAAGGTTACGAGACCGGAGAATACGCGCCCGAGCCTGATAAGCTTTCAGGGCTCAGCGTAATTCTTCGATTTCCAACCGAATTTTTCGCAGGCGACGATTTACCAACAATTGCACCTGAAACTGCAAGTTTCAGGTCGATGTCGAAAATGTCTGCGACGCTTCGCAATTCAGCGCTAGGCGCAGGTGTAACCGCGTTTTTGCTCAACGAATGGATAGAAGCGCGCTTTCACCTACCGGAAGCTGACCTTCCTGACCTAAGTGACCTGTCTCCAGAAGAAGCCGCTGCAACGCTACGGCGAATTTGGGGCCTTGGTGAGGCTCCAATAGGCAACCTTATTCATCTTTTGGAGGCAAAAGGCATTCGTGTGTACTCTCTCGCGATTGAAGCCAAAGAGGTCGATGCTTTTAGTGTATGGCACTCCGGCCAGCCGTTCGTATTCCTTAATACTTTTAAATCGGCTGAACATAGCCGCTTTGACGCAGCCCACGAGTTAGGGCATTTGGTGAGAGACCGACATACCATGTTGCACGGGGCTGCGCACAGCCCGGAGATGGAGCGGGATGCTAATGCGTTCGCTTCGGCATTGCTGATGCCAAGAGCAAATGTCGTTGCCCGTGGAAGTGGATTCATAACGCTAGATAAGCTAACCCAACTAAAACAAAATTGGGGAGTTTCGCTGGCGGCGCTCGCATATCGAATGAACCATTTGGGTCTTTTCTCGGAATGGACCTACCGGAATCTGTGTATTCAAATTGCAAAGAACGGCTATCGAACTTCCGAACCTAGCCCCATGCGACCTGAATCCTCTCAGGTTCTACGCAAGGTATTTGACGCGCTTCGTTCAGACGGAATAACGCGGGCGAATTTGGCAAAAGAACTGCACATAATACAGGACGACATAGACAATTTAACTTTTGGGCTTATTCTCTCGAATGTCTCTCGTGCCCCAATAAACTCTAACGTCAAAGACACTCGCCGCAGCCTTTGAGCTGGAACACATTTGGTACAAGTTCGGAACTAGGAGGCGCTTGTGTGGCACCGCAATTAACGGTCTGCCGCACGCCCTCCTTCTATGATTGGCATCAAGGGACCTCGCAATTACTCCCGCAACATGGCGTTACGTCGCCGCCTCTCATCCACCTGGCGAATCTCTCGAGCATTTTCGAGCTGCTCCTCCGACGATTCCGGAATCTCAGCGAACCACTTCGTCCACCGGTTGGCTAAAGCGTTCAGAGAAATTTCATCGGTATGCCCACGTCGTAGTAGAGGCTCAACAAGCCTTACGAGTTCTGGCGCCACTTCTTTTTCCTCCATAAGACGTTTTATTATCCACAAGTACAAATCTACCAATTCCAAACCGTAGCTTTTCGTTCCCGCTGAAAATTCAATAGGAATATTTGGAACAGCTGAAAAGTCCGCCAAGGGTAGCCCTGGGCCTGTTTCAATTTGGACCTTACTTGCTGCGATGAAGTAGTTGTGAAGGTTATTCTGTGCCTGATTGAACTGGCTTTGCCGGTCTACTACAATTCGCACGGCTTTGCTATTAGTCTTTTTAAGCCTCGATGCAATACCCAACATGACAGACTGAAAGCCAATGACATTCGGCATCACAGACAGCTTGTCATGTTTGGTCTTCGCATTGTACGAGAGCTTGCCAGGGTGGTCGGCTGCCCACGTCAGTGCATCTCCTAGTAATTCCCGCGAACGCGCGTCAGGCAAACGATGCAACCGTTCACGCAGCGCTCTGCAAACTTCCGAGACCAACTTCTCGCACTTGCCATCGTTAGCTTCCAGCCGCGCTTCCCACGCTTTTTTCGCAAGCTCCCCATCAAACAGGGACGCGACTTTAAGCAACAGCACGTATCGAAGCGGAGTCCAGTACCCCGTCCATGTCATCGCAGGATTCATTCCTTGGTCAAAAACTTGGTCGAAGAAACAAATGACGGCGTGGTCGGGTTTCGCAATTCGGTAAAGGTCAAATCGAAGGTCTAGGACTGTCTGCAGTTTGAGCAATTGCGGTGCAATCGCAACGAGACCTCCGTTCCCCAACTCCGTGGCGTGCAGTCTGCCGACAGAAAGCTGTTTTCGCATGCGCTGGATGGCATCTGCGGCAATAGCGTCGATGTTCAGCTCGCTACTTAAAACGCCGTAATAAAGCATTGGTTGAGACTCATCGAACAAATTAGGTCCGGTATGCCCACTCTCATCGATAAAAAAGTGCATGTAAGTCCATTATAGAGTAATGCGCAAATAGTACGTCAATATGTGCTTACTTGGCAATTTATCTTACTTTTTGAAGATTTGCCGTACCAACGTTAAATAACAGACGATAAAATTTTCAATACCCGAAAAAATATACGTATTTTTGTGACGACTCAGCTTCAAATGTTATTAAGAGCCGCTAACACAAGCCTCAATCGGGCCGTCGCCTCTCGGCTGGACGGAACTCCAGCAGACGGGCCCGTACCTCTGCACGAGTGGACGCAACTGGTCTAAACGTGGCGTGCCAGGGCCGTCCGCCTCGAATGCGCTCCAACAGCCCCTGTTCAGCTAAATGATTCAGGAAGTTAAACGTAGCCTCAGAATATTCGTTGAGGTTGTTAGCAGTGCTGTATAGGGCGCTTGCCTTGTGCAAGCCTGGGAACATCCTGCGAATCCAAAACGCTGCTTGTTGAGCAGTTATCGGCCCGGTCCCGGACATGCAGAATTTTGCGAAAACGCCGGTCTGCCACAGAATGGCTGGCATCGGGCCGTACGCACTCTGCCGAGTTACCGCTTGCATGAGGTGCACTGGTAACCGCGCTGGCGACACCCCAATCCAATGGCAATGAAGAGCCAAGCGCACTTCCCTGCTGAGGTTGTGGAGCAGCGCAGGCATTTCAGCTATTGGCGTAACCTTTAGCTTGGCAACAAGGTGTACGACATTGGCCGTTGTAGCCCTCGAACTGGCGTCGGCAATCATGCGCGATGGAATATTGCTATTGGACGTAATCGGTTGTTTCGACGGCGGCTGAATCTTGGTCATTCCGAACGCGTTTTCCAGCTGATGAGTCAAGCGGCTCTGATAGGCTGGCTGATATCGGTTTTGCAGCCAAGCCCAGCGTGAAACCTGCCGCAAAGCAGCGTTCAAGTTAGCCGACGAAGTCGTTACTGGTAGGTCGCTCAGGTCAACTTCAACGGTCGAAAAAGGTAGGCGTTTCAGCTTTTCTAGTTTGTCTGAATCGACCGCATGCCGATAAAACACCTCAACGGCCAGAAAAAAGCTGTCGGTATCCGATATAAGAACGTCAGGGACGATGCCCACGTGTTGATGGGACTCCACCTCGGCACGTTTGACGTCTACGTCATAAGTAGGCAGATATTGCCAATGCAGGCTATGACCGGTCCCGTCAGGTGTGTGGTACCGTCCCTCTACTATGAAGCCAGGCAGCCGCAATCTGCCCATTTTGGCGACCTGCTCCTTGGCGTAGCGGTGCACTAGAGACTCGGGCGTTGGATTGCAATTTACCTCCGATGCTTCGTGGGCAAAGAAGTGCGCGAGTATCTCTCCCTTCTTAGCAACAAGTGGACGGCCGCAATTGTAACAAGTGCAATTGCAGGCCTGCCCGCGGTCGGCGTTATCGACATGAATTAGTTCGCCGTCGCGTATGCCATACAGAATCTGTGGCCCGCTCATTTTTAGTTCGCCTCAAATATATTGGTCATAGGAAACCTTACATTACCATCTATAGCGTCGAGATATTCTGGCTCGCCGGGGGCTGGGTGGGACGGCTATCACCCCCGACGAGTTCAGGACATGGGCGAAGCCAAAGGCGATGGCATTGACTTTATGACAATAAATACGTACAGTTCGGCAATTAAATGGAGGTTTGATGACGCGGACAGGTTACGCAGTTTTGGCAGTTGTCGGGTTGGTAGCAGCATGCTCGAAAGCCCCTCCGAAGGAAATACCAGTATTGGCGGCGCCAACCGCAGTTACTATCGCTGCACCGGTTCCGTTAAAACCCGTGCTCGCTGCAGCAATAGCCTGTGTCACTGACTGTAAGACCCTTTACGACTCAAAAGCGGATGAGCCAGCGCCTTTCGACCTCGCGCTTCCCCGGAAATTCGGAGACTTGCTATCGAATTCGACTATCCGAGCAAAGTACGAAATAGCAGTGAAGTCGCTGCCGCCAGAATTGCAGGAACCATTGACGAAAAGAGCTGGAACCACGGCGACGGGCAGCCTATCGTCCGTTGTAACCAGAGGCGGGGGCCAAGTCTACCTGTACGGCCTGGTAAGGTTTGACCCGCCGGGCAAGCAGCGTAGCTATGCTGACATCGCTGTGGACCCTCTAACCAAAGAGGTGGCCATTCTCATGCGGCCGACTTCAGACCTAGACCAATACTACCTTACGGGTCCTGACCAGCTGCGGGCCGCTCTACTGCTCGAAGCAGCAGCGGGAGACATTCGCTCGGCAAAGCAGGAGCTACGACGCGTACAGACCCCCTCGGACCCGACTGATTGGAACGCAGACTCGTTCGTGCTTCCATTCGACAGCAGCCGAGCGGCACAGGTCTCCACTAGGCTGACGTATTTGAATACGAAATATGAGGGCGACCGGCTGGCTAACGTCGCCTCACCCGCGGAATGGATTGAGGCGAAGAAGATTCAACAGGAAGCTACTTGGTACGCAGCCGACCTAAACTTCTCGAAGTGCATTTCAACGATGTCGCCGGCTGAGCGTATCTCTCTTATCCAGGATGCAGGAGTCCGGGCTGTGACAAAGGACCGGACCGATGCCTCTGGCCGACTTTTGGAAGTTGAAGTGTCTTACGACGAAGGGAGTCGGGAGCGATACTTCCGCTATTTCAAGTCCATAGCGGAATGCGATGCATCGCTAGCTCGCAATGAATCCGTACCTGACCGCTATCGTTAAAAGACTGGAAATGAACGAAATATCGCTGCGGTATATCTGGCAGCTGCACCAATGTGGGCGCGATGACCGTTACCCTGGTCTCCGCACAAGACAACAACTGGCTATTCAGGCCTTGCCTGCCTGGACCGCCTGAATCGCTCAAGAGCCTCGGCTACAGCCTCTTCGGGAGCCCGTGGAATGATGTTAAGCGGTATTACAACCTCGCAGTCGACCGGCTCCGCACCTTCAATTGACAGTTCTACAAGACGATTTCCTACAACGCTGTGGAAGTAACGCGTGAAGTCCTCGACGTCTTCCTCGCTGATTTCGACCCCGGTGCGCATACCGCTTTCATCGAGTAAGGTATGCAGGCGTCCATTTGCGACGTCCATCGCGAACGCCAGCACTATGGTGCCGCGCGCGCTCAACGCGATGAACTTAACAACTCCGTCACCGCTTTCGCTTGGCACCAGCTTCATCACCTGAAACTGCCGTGCAGGCGGGTCAGGCCACAGTCGCAGCGACACCGCCGCGCCGTTGAGCTCGCCCAGGTCATCGGCGCTCTCGAGGTGGTCACCAGCTTTCAGTGCAGCTACCGACTCGCGAGGCATCAGCGCATACCAGGGCGCTAAGCGGTCACGGGTATTGTAGAGGGCGCTTTCATCAGGTACCCCAGCATCAAACTTGATGTAGCGGTTTGCCAGCGCCTCAATGATGTCTAGGTCAGATGCAATACGCTTGCGGTCAGCGGGGATGTCTGGGTCAACGATATTGCCGCCCACGCTTGCGTGAGCCACGGCACAGCGTCCCGACGCGAACAAGTGCTGATTAACGTTTATACCCTGGCTGCGCAACTCATTGATACGCGCCACGGCTCGCTCTTCGGTAATAAGGGCTAAGTTTTGCTCAACCCAGGCAATCCGCGCGTTTGCCTGAAACTGACTTTCGATGACCTTGAAAAAGGATAGGAACGAGTACGGTTCGTGCACGTGCTTCAACTTGCGTCCTTCACGCAGAAATGCGAGCGCCTTGCGTACCTGGTCGTCCTCGATGACGGGCATGTGATTGCAATCGAAAGTCCTGGTCCCTGCCTGCAACAGTGTCTGGTGGGAGTTACCAGCGGAGTACCGAATCATGCGTGAACCCCAAATCTGGCCCGTAATGTCAACGTACCCGCGCTTATAGAAGCCAAAAACAGATGTAAAACGATAGAGGTGCGACAAGGCTTCATCAACCTGGTCCCGGTTAGCAGGCGTGCTAATGCACGGAGTAAGGCGGTGCCCGTCCTCTTGCCTAGCTCCATGGAGCAGGTATTCGTTACCGTCGTATTCAACCCATACGTCATCTTCAGGCCAAGCTATGGATGAGGTCACGCCCGCCGTAAGCCAGCCGAAGCGACCAGCGACCTTGGCTAGGGCATCGTCTCCAAAGAGATGTGGGACGTAGGGTGTCTTCATAACTCAACATGATACTCTGGCAATCTCATCACTGTCGTTTACGCTCAAACCACGCCCCGAGCTTAGGTCGGCATGCTTAGCTCAAAGAAGGTCGAAGTTCAAATAACGATGGTTTTATCGACACATCCCAATTCATCGCTCGCAGGCCGAGCTATACCCGCTTAGATGTCCAACATCTACTTCACAAATCAACGTTTGGAAAAGGGTGTGCAATGGAAGTTATTGGATACGCTCGGGTGAGCACAATCGAGTAAACGCTCGACCTGCAGCTGGACGCGCTGCAGGTCGCAGGAGCAGTCTGCATATACAAGGATAAGGCAAGTGGAAAAACGGCTGACAGGCCTGAACTCGTTCATTGCCTGAAAGCGCTGCGCCATGGCGACACGCTGGTCGTATGGAGGCTGGATAGGCTAGGGCGAAATTTGCAGGACCTAATTCGTATCGTCAATGACCTGGAAGAGCGTGGCGTCAAGTTCAGGTCTGTAATGGAGGCTATTGACACCGGGGGGCTCGGCAGGAAAACTTGTATGCCATATGTTTGCGGCTCTAGCAGAGTTTGAACGAGGCCTGGCGGTCTCAAGTATCAAGTGCAACACCGGGTTAATGAATCGAATCGGCCTGCAATTGTAGCCGAGCCATGTGTTCGGTATAAACCACCAGAGGCGACTTCCATCCGAGCGTTTCCCGT
>NZ_JAFCXL010000044.1:0-9396 GCF_049898325.1 Massilia sp. DWR3-1-1
TATACCCTAACCTGATGTCAGACGACCACAACGCAGGCCGTCAGGATAGGGTTGATCTCGCAATTACTTGACATATGCCTTTAACGGTCATAGAGTCTTTCCTGACACATCTTGTTAAGGAGTCACGTTTTGCGAGGTCAACGCATCGGTTATGTCCGGGTCAGCAGTTTCGACCAGAATCCAGAGCGTCAGCTCGATCAAGTCCAAGTGGACAAGCTGTTCACTGACAAGGCCTCGGGCAAGGACACCCTGCGGCCGCAGCTCGACGCCTTGCTTTCGTTCGCCCGCGAAGGCGACACGGTAGTGGTACACAGCATGGACCGTCTGGCACGCAACCTGGACGATCTGCGCCGGCTGGTTCAGACGTTGACCAAGCGCGGGATACGAATCGAATTCGTCAAGGAATGCCTGAGCTTCACCGGCGAGGATTCGCCAATGGCGAACCTGCTACTGTCGGTCATGGGAGCATTCGCGGAGTTTGAGCGGGCCTTAATTGGCGAGCGGCAGCGCGAAGGCATTGCATTGGCCAAGCTGCGCGGCGCCTACCGAGGTCGCAAGAAAGCACTGGTGGACAACCAGGTTGTCGAGCTGCGCCGCCGCGCCGGTGCCGGCGAGCCAAAAGCCACGCTCGCGCGGGAGTTCGGCATCAGTCGAGAGACCCTTTATCAATATCTAAAAGTAGCCCCAGCGGCTTAACCCGGTTTTCCGTTCCACTGCACCTCAAACCCCCACATCAGGCAGCGCGTGATTGACTGCTTGCACCTCTCGGGAATGACAAGGTGAAACGATTGCCCTCGTCACCGCTTTCGGCGCGGGCTTCTCCCCCATGCAGGTGCATGATCGAAGCGACGATGGCCAGTCCCAGGCCACCCGAATCGCCATCTTGGCTGCGTGCCGGGTCGCAGCGGTAGAACCGTTCGAACAGGTGTGGGAGATGCACTGCGGGGATTGGCTCACCGGTATCGTGCACGGCAATGACTATCCTTTCGCCGTCGACGCAGGTCTTGATCGTCACCGTGCCTCCTGCAGCGCCGTAGCGCAATGCATTGGCCAGCAGATTGGCGAGGGCACGTCCCACCAGCGCCCGGTCAGCAACCAGCTTGCCGGACGCATCGACTACCACGCTGATCCCGCGTTCTTCGGCAATGCCCTCGAAATACTCGGCCAGTTGCATACACAGATTTGCCAGATCAATTATTTCATGGCTGACACTATTGGCCGGCTGCTCCGAGCGCGCCAGGAACAGCATGCTGTCGATCATGCGGGCTAGGCGACCGTATTCTTCCAGGTTCGACGCAAGGAGCTCTTCATACTCGTCGACGCTTCGATGCTTGCCCAGCGCGTGTTCGGTGTGGCCGATGAGATTATGAAGTGGCGTGCGCATCTCATGGGCCAAGTCTTCGGAAAAGCGCGACAGCTGGATAAAGCCTTCGGCCAGGCGCCTTAGCATCTGGTCGAGCGCCATCCCCAGCTGCTGCAGTTCCTGCACCTCCTGCACCGGCACTGGTGCAAGCCCCACCGCTACGTTCTGCTGCAGCCGCCGCACGTCGACGGCGGCTGCCCGTTCGGCCATCAGTCGCACTGGCCGTAGCGCACGCTGGCTGATCAGCCAGCCCAGCAAAAAGGAAAGCACCGCGCCGCCGGCCAGTGCCGCCGCCAGCGTCATGCGGTAGTTGGCCAGCATGCGCTCGCGCTCGGCCAGCATCTTGCCGGCGACCAGGGTAAACCGGCGGCTGCCCTGCCAGACATCGAGCCAGGCCAGCCGCACCGCCTGCCCGGCGACGACGTCGGCAAGGCGGATCGCTGGCGCGGCCGGCAGGGATGGCAGCGACATGCTGCCTGGATTGACGTCGATCAGAAGCTGGCCTTGGGCATCGAGCATCCACAAGGCGTTGTCGCGGTTACCCAACATGTTGGCGTAAAGCTGCGGGCGCCGGCGCAGGGCGTCAATACTGGCGCTGTCGTCGACCAGCGCGCGCATGCGTTCGATCCGTCCGGCCAGTGCGATGTCGTCGCGCCACGCAAGTTCGCTTGCCAGCGAGCGGTAGAGGTACACACCGATTCCCCCAAGCAGTACCGCGCTGACCAGGGCAAACCACAGCGCCAGGCGCAGGCTGAGCGAGCGCGGCGCCAACCCGGACCTCATGGCGCCTCGCCCAGCATATAACCCATGCCACGTACGGTGTGAATCAATTTGATGGGATACGGATCGTCGAGCTTCGCGCGCAGGCGGCGAATGGCCACATCGACGACGTTGGTGTCGCTGTCGAAGTTCATCTGCCACACGTGCGAGGCGATCACCGCACGCGACAGAACCTCGTCGACCCGGCTGACCAGCAGGTGCAGCAGGGCGAATTCCTTGCCCGTCAGGATGATCTTGTGGCCCTGCCGACTGACACGGCGGCGCAGCACATCGACCTGCAGGTCGGCGACGCAAAATTCCTGCATGTCGCGCGGCGGTCCGCGCCGCAGCAGGCTGCGCACGCGTGCCAGCAATTCGGCAAAAGAAAACGGCTTGACCAGATAGTCGTCGGCGCCCAGTTCGAGTCCGCGCACACGATCTTCGATGGCGTCGCGCGCCGTCAGGAACATGACCGGCGTGGCTGACCTGGCGCGTACCAGTTGCAGCAACGCCCAGCCGTCCATGCCCGGAAGCATGACGTCGAGGATGACCAGGTCAAAGTAGAACTCCTCGATCATGTAGCGGCCGTCAAAGCCGTTGCTTGCCACTTCGACGATGTAGCCGGACTCGCGCAAACTCTTTTGCAGGTAGTCGGCCGCCTTGCGTTCATCTTCCACAATCAGTATGCGCATTGCCTGGCTCCTTGTGCCGCAATCTTACTACCGGCCGCGTGCCACATGACAAAACTGTCATGCAGCCGTCATCTTGTCGACGCCGTGCGCTGCGTACCATGCGTCCATTCGTTCACCACCGGGAGTATTCATGCAGCACCCACTGCCTTCAACTTTGCTGATCCTGTTGTCCTTGGCATGCGCCGGAGTCAGCATTGCCGCCCCGCTGACCGTACCCCACCGCGATATTTCGCTCGAGGGAGCCAGCCGCCTGATGGACGCGGCGATGGCCACCTGCCATGCCGACGGCAGAGTGCTGGCCGTTGCCGTGGTCGACCGCGGCGGCAACCTGGTTGCCCTGCGCCGTGACGACGGCGTCGGTCCGCACAACACCGCAGCCGCACAGCGCAAAGCCTACACGGCGCTGTCAACCAAAACGGCGACCCGCCTTCTGGCCGCCAATTCTCGCGCCAGTGCCGAAACAGCCAATTTGAACACCGTCGACACGCTGCTGCTGCTCGGTGGCGGCGTGCCGCTGATGGTTGAAGGCGAGCTCATCGGCGCGATCGGCATTGCCGGCGCCGGCGGACCGGCTACGGACGAAGCCTGCGCAATAGCCGCAATGGATAAAGTGTTCCAGAAAACTCCTTGAGCGCTGGCGACATACGTTCCAATTATTTTCACACCCACCTGTAAGGAGCTCTCATGAAATTTATTCAAAGCCTGCTCGTTGTTACCCTCGGCGCCGCTGCGCATTATGCCGGCGCCGCGGCTGTACCCATCGGGGCGTCTTCCGCCACTATCAACCCGCTCAGCGTCCACGTCCTTAACTTGCAGGACGGCTTGCCGTCGGCCGATGTGGCTGTGACTCTTGAGCAGCGCGTGGGTGACCAGTGGACCATGCTCGGCGAGGGCATCACCAATGCCCAGGGCCGCATCCCAGCCTTGTTCCCCGCAGGCGCGGCAATGGTACGCGGCACTTACCGGGTCACATTCAAGACCGGCAAGTGGTTTGCCGACCACAAGAGCCCGACGTTCTTCCCCGAGATCCCTGTCATCTTTACTGCCGACGGCAGCGTGCCGCATTACCACGTGCCGCTGCTGTTGAGCCCTTACGGCTACTCTACTTATCGCGGTAACTAAAACCGAAAATTGGGAAACGTGCGACAGCGCCACGGATCATGACGCGCCTAACTGTAAATCCCGAATTAAAACGTTCAATAAGTCCACGAATGCTTTGCTTGCCGCAGTGCGATAAGCCCCTTTGCGCCAGGAGTAAACTACCTGGCGTAACTTCATCGGCGGCAGCAGCGGAACCGCGCGCAAATCTTTATAGACGGCAGAAATTGGGTTGGGTAGTACACTCCCCAGCGTTCCTTGACGAACAATCTCGACCAACGCGCCGATGGCATTCACTTCGACTGCCACTTGGGCCGCGATGCCGTGGAATGCGCAGTACGCATCGATGTGCTGGCGGGTAGCAAACGACCTGTTTAGCAAAACCAGCGGTTCCGTAGCGAACGCTGCTAGCGGCAACGAGGCAGACCGTGCGCCGAGTCGATGACTGGCGCCTGTCACAAAGCCAAGCGTTTCTTTGTACAGCGGTGTGTAGTCGAGTTCACTCAGCTGCATTGGGCCAAATGCGATGCCAAGGTCGAGTTCGTCGTTGGCCAGCATCGCTTCAATATCTTCTTGCGCAATTTCCAGAAAACTGATTGTGACCCGGGGATGTAGTTGGGGTCGTCTCAGAAAACGGAATTTAAAGTACGTTAAGACTTGAGGCTGGAACCCATCGGTACAGGGTAGGAATAGATACGCCGAGGTTCTTGGCAACGTCTTTGGGTGGGACGCCGCTGATCAACAGCTTCTTTGCGGACTCGACCTTACTGTCTGTCATCTTGGGCTTGCGACCACCCTTGCGGCCAAGTTGACGGGCCACTTCCAGACCGGCGCGGGTGCGCTCAATAGTGAGCTCGCGCTCCATTTCGGCGAGGCTGGCCATGACGTGAAAGAAGAACCGGCCTGACGGCGTGCCGGTGTCGATGGAATCGGTGAGGCTTTTGAACTGGACCCCCTGCTTGTTCAGCTCGCCAACGAGATCGACCAGTTGCTTGACGCTACGTCCCAAGCGATCCAGTTTCCAGACGACCAGGGTGTCACCGGTCCGCAGCATTTCCAGGGCCTTGGCCAAGCCGTGCCGGTCGGCTCTCGTGCCGCTCACTTTGTCTTCGAACACCTTTGGGCAACCGGCCTTGGCCAAGGCGTCGCGTTGCAATTCAAGGTTCTGATCCTGCGTCGAGACACGCGCATAGCCGATCAACATAGTTTGTCTCTTGCTCGGGCGATACGCTCCTGCATTGCCTGCATCACTTCCTCGTGGCTATACGACTTGGAGTTGGGATTATCGGCCTTTCGAAGGGCTTCCTCGATATCGCGCGTTATGCGCTCATAGTCTTCCGGCCACAGCGTTTTCTCCATGCCCAGCGAAGCCTGACCCAGCAAATGCAGCAGGCCGAACAGGCGCATGTCATTGGTGGCAACGATATGGTCACGAATCCGTGCCTGGATAGCTTCGGACGCCCGATGGGCCTCTGCCGATGCAGTGCCTTCGTAGGATAGAGGAAACGTCACTTCCCCCGCGATCTGCGCCCATGCACTGGCCAGCGCTTCGATGCTGGACGTCTTTATTTTCATCGACTCGACGTCGCGATTAGCCGCGGCAAGGTGGCGAACCACCGGCCTGCAGGATCGGTGGCTTGTTGTCGTTGGTCATGGTTCCATCCCTTCGTCGGTACGGTCTTCGTCGTCGGCGTTTTGGCGCACGGCAGGCAGTTGCTTGAGCAACTCCGGTAGCCATTCTTGTACCGTCTCCCACACCACATCGAGGTTGATGTCGAAATAGCCGTGGGCCATGCGATTTCGCATGTTGCGCATGCTGCGCCATGGTACCTCGGGGTGCGACTGGGTGAACTCGGTGTAGCCGTCCATCACCTTCGTGGCGGCCTCGCCGATAATGATGATGCTCATGATGACGGCCTGCTGGGTGCGTTTGTCGGCAAGGAAGTCATCTTTGCCTAAACCCTCCACGAAGGCGCGCGCATCCGCTCCCGCCTGCTGTATGTGATCGATGTAATCGGGAAGACGATTCTCATTCATACCGGTTGCGCCTCTGCAAGTACCTTTGCTCGAAACTTTGGCGGCAGGTCACCCGGTGTCAGCAAGTCAACATGAACGCCGAGCAGCGATTGCAATTCGTCTTCTAAATCGCCCAAGTCCAATAACGTGGCACCAGGCAGCGCATCGACCAAAAGATCGAGGTCGCTGCCATCCCGGTCGGTACCGTGCAGCACCGAGCCGAAGACACGTGGATTCGCCACGCGAAAGCGGCTTACTGCTTCACGGACGGCACTTCGCTTAAGGTCAAGTACAAGTGAAGGTCGCATGGAAATCCTTTTTATCGAAACTCATTGAAATAGTAGGCGATTGAGAATAACATTTCAAGACCTATTTTTGAGAACGATAACCCATTGATTCTGGGTGTGATGTACGAGCTCTGGCGGTACCTCTCGAAATCCTACGTTTGCAAGAGGAGCGCTGATGCCCCGTCGTTCGATTCTGTCCGCTGCCGAGCGCGACAGCCTGTTCTCCCTGCCCGACACGAAAGAGGAGCTGATCCGCCACTACACGTTCAACGAAACCGATCTCGCGATCATCCGCCAGCATCGTGGAGCAGCGAACCGGCTGGGATTCGCCGTCCAGCTTTGTTACATGCGCTACCCTGGCATCATATTGGGAGGTGAAGATGAGCCAAGCGCGCCACTGTTGCGCATGGTTGCCGCGCAACTCAGCGTGGCGGCAGATATCTGGGGCGAGTACGCCCAACGTGCCGAGACGCGTCGCGAGCACTTGCTTGAATTGCAGGAAGTGTTTGGTTTTCAGTCGTTCACGACGATGCATCACTACCGGCCTGCGGTGCACGGGATGAACGAGCTCGCGGGCCAGACCGACAAGGGTGTTGTGCTCGCGGCGCAATTGGTTGAGCAACTACGCCGGCAGGCTATTTTGTCGCCAACGGCAAATGTCATCGAACGCATCTGCGCGGAAGCCATTACGCGCGCCAATCGACGCATTTATGAGGCGCTGACCGATTCCCTGACGGTGTTCCACTTCCGCAACCTGGACAAGCTGTTCAGCCGCAAGACCGACAGCAACCTCACCTGGCTGGCCTGGCTGCGGCTTTCCCCAAGCAAGCCGAATTCGCGGCACATGCTCGAACACATCAAACGCCTCAAGGCGTGGCAGGCGCTCAACCTCCCGGCCGGCATCGAACGCGGGGTGCACCAGAATCGCCTGCTCAAGATCGCCCGCGAGGGCGGGCAGATGACGCCGGCGGACCTGGCCAAGTTTGAGGTCAAGCGGCGCTATGCGACGATGGTCGCGCTCGCCGTTGAAGGCATGGCCACGGTCACGGACGAAATCATCGACCTGCACGACCGCATCATGGGCAAGCTGTTCAACACGGCCAGGAACAAGCATCAGCAGCAGTTTCAGGCGTCGGGCAAGGCGATCAACGACAAGGTGCGCCTGTATGGGCGCATCGGGCAGGCCCTGCTCGATGCCAGGCAAAGCGAGGGCGATCCGTTCGCCGCCATCGAGGCCGTCATCTCCTGGGACGCCTTCAAGGCGAGCGTCACCGAAGCGCAAAAGCTGGCGCAGCCGGAGAGCTTCGATTTCCTTCATCTCATCGGTGAGAGCTACTTTACGCTGCGCCGCTACGCGCCGGAATTCCTCGACGTGCTCAAGTTGAGGGCGGCGCCTGCCGCCAAGGGCTTGCTCGAGGCCATCGATGTGCTGCGCGACATGAACGCCAGCGGTGCCCGCAAGGTGCCGGCCGACGCGCCGACCGCCTTCATCAAGAAACGCTGGTCGAAACTGGTGCTCACTGACGAAGGAATCGACCGGCGCTATTACGAGCTGTGCGCCCTGTCCGAACTCAAGAACGCATTGCGATCCGGCGACATGTGGGTTCAAGGCTCGCGCCAGTTCAAGGATTTCGACGAGTACCTGATTCCGATCGAAAAATTCGCCGCCATGAAGCTTGCGGGCAGCCTGTCGCTGGCCATAGACACCGACTGCGACCAGTTCCTGGCTGGGCGGCTGTCGCTGCTGGAAGAGCAGCTTGCCACGGTCAACCGCCTGGCCGCGGCCAATGACTTGCCTGATGCCGTCATCACCACGCAGTCCGGCCTGAAGATCACGCCGCAGGATACGATCGTGCCGGACACGGCACAGGTTCTGATTGACCAGACGGCAATGCGTCTGCCGTCCATAAAAATTACCGAATTGCTGCTGGAAGTCGACCAGTGGACCGGGTTCACCCGTCACTTCACGCACCTCAAAACGGGCGACGTGACCGGCGACAAGACCTTGCTGTTGACGGCGATACTGGCCGATGCGATCAATCTTGGTCTCACGAAGATGGCCAGCTCTTGCCCCGGCACGACATACGCCAGGCTGTCCTGGTTGCAGGCCTGGCACATCCGCGACGAAACGTATTCGCCGGCGCTGGCCGAGCTGGTCAACGCCCAGATCGGCCAGCCGTTCGCCGTGCACTGGGGCGATGGCAGCACCTCGTCGTCGGATGGCCAGCGTTTCAAGGCGGGCGGCAAGGCCGAGAGCACGGGTCATATCAACCCAAAATATGGCGCCGAACCCGGCCGCATGTTCTACACCCACATCTCCGACAACTACGCCCCCTTCAGCATCAAGGTCGTCAATGTCGGCATGCGCGACTCGACCTACGTGCTCGACGGCCTGCTGTATCACGAGTCTGATTTGCGCATCGAGGAACACTATACCGACACGGCCGGCTTCACCGACCACGTCTTTGCGTTGATGCCCCAGATGGGATTTCGCTTCGCACCGCGGATCCGGGACCTGGGCGACACCCGGCTGTATATCCCGAAGGGTGAGGCAAGCTATGACGCACTCAAGCCGATGATCGGCGGCACGCTGAATATCAGTCACGTCCGTGCTCACTGGGACGAGGTCCTGCGCCTGAGTGCCTCGATCAAGCAGGGCACGGTCACGGCCTCGCTGATGCTGCGCAAGCTCGGCAGCTATCCACGCCAGAACGGCCTGGCGATCGCGCTGCGCGAGCTGGGGCGCATTGAACGCAGTCTGTTCATCCTGGACTGGTTGCAGAGCGTCGAGCTGCGTCGGCGCGTGCATGCCGGTTTGAACAAGGGCGAGGCGCGCAACGCGCTGGCCAGGGCGGTGTTCTTCAACCGCTTGGGCGAAATCCGGGATCGCAGCTTCGAACAACAGCGCTACCGTGCCAGCGGCCTCAATCTGGTGACGGCGGCCATCGTGCTGTGGAACACGGTGTACCTGGAACGTGCCACGAACGCCTTGCGCAGCCACGGCCGCACGGTGGACGACGACTTGTTGCGCTACCTGTCGCCGCTGGGCTGGGAACACATCAACCTGACCGGCGACTACCTGTGGCACGACAGCGCCAAGATCGGCGTCGGGAAATTCAGGCCGCTGCGTCCGCTGCCCAAGTCTTAACGTACTTTAAATTCCGTTTTCTGAGACGATCCC
>NZ_JAFCXL010000045.1:0-8708 GCF_049898325.1 Massilia sp. DWR3-1-1
GTGAAACGATATTACGCCGATGATAGTGCTGCAACCAGTGTGAAAGTAGGTTATCGTCAGGCTAGTTATAGTGAGAAAACCCCGTACAGCGATGTGCGGGGTTTTTTTACGTCTGGCGCATGATATCGACCTGCTGACTGGTCCATGGTGTGAATCCGTTTCGTCGCCCCAATTTGACTGCTACAATGACTTCTTGATTGATGCTACTTAGGCAACAATACTCTGATGAGCAATATTCCGTACACCGCCGGAGAACTGTTTCGTCACATAAGCGCCGACAAGGCGTGCTTGTATCGCCACATCATGGACACCTTTGCAGCGGCCAAGCGCCAGTTTCGTTTGCAATTGCGTCCCGACGAGGTACGGCTCGAGGCCGACTGGCGCGGCGCACCGCCGTCGATTGACGAAATTCAGATGGCGTTGGTGCAATTGGCCGATTGGGGGAATCTGGAGTCGCAGCCGGACACCACGCGAGTGGCAAGTATCGAAGATTTTTACCGCGCGCGCTTTCTGTACCGCCTGTCGCTGGGCGGTGAGGCGGTCGAAGCGTCACTGATCACCTTCGCGCAAGCGCTGGCACGGCGCAGTGAATTACAGACGGTCGCTCTCGAAGATATTCTGACGCAATTGGGCGCACTGCGCACACTGGTCGACGCGCCCGCCCTCGATCCTGCCAAGGTGCACGGCGTGCTGCGCGACTTGGTGCGGGTGTTCGAAGGCCTTGCCGACAACGCGCAGGCATTCATGGCCGGCGTCGGCCGCACGATCGAGTTGCAGCAAGCCGATCCCAACGCTGTGATGGTCTTCAAACAAAAATTGATCGACTATCTGCAACGGTTTGTCAGCGACCTGGTCGGAAGGTCGGGGGCGATCGTCCAGGCGCTCAGCGGGTTGTCCTCCAGCATAGATCCCTTGCTGGCCCTGGCAGCGCAACGTGAAACGCGGGATGCGGCGCCGGGCGACGAGCAGTCCCAGGTTGCGGTTTATGAACAACGCTTGGCCAGCTGGCGTGAACGTTGGCATGGTCTGTCGCGGTGGTTCATCAGCGACGGCCATATTCGGGCGCAATCTGAATTATTGCGGGCGAAGGCGCGCGCGGCGATTCCGCAATTGCTGGCAGCGGTGGCCGCCCTCAACGAACGCCGCAGTGGCCGTAGCGATCGCTCCGCGGATTTCCGCATCCTGGCGCGCTGGTTCGCCGACACCGCCAGCGATGCGCAAGCGCACCGATTATGGCGGGCGTCCTTCGCGCTCAATCCGGCGCGCCATCTGAGCCTGCTTAGCGAACCGGTCGCTGGCGGTGATCCGGTACCTGCGTCGACGCCCTGGGCCGATGCACCGGCCGTCGCCATCCATCCACGCTTGCGCGAACGCGGCGAGGCGACCCCGCGCGGTCCGGCACCGCACGTGCGTGAGCGCGCCGCGGAACGCGCCATGCTCGCGCTGCATATGAGCGAGGAGCGTCACCAGGTCGAGGCGGCGCGCGCGGCGCTGGCCACTGGCAGTCCTGTGCGGCTCTCGCAATTGGGGTGCCTCGACCCGCATGCCTTCCGCTTGTTCCTGTCGCTGCTGGGCGAGGCGCTGACGGCCCAGGCCTCGCCCGAGCAAAGTGTGTCGCGGCAGACCGCGGATGGCTTGCTGCGGATCCGCCTTGAACCGTTGGCCGCCGATTCCCGCGCCCGCATTGACACCAGCCTCGGCGTATTTTCCGGACGTGATCATCTGCTGACCATTACGCCGACAATGGGGGCGTCGTGAGCGTGCCTGTCAAACCACGGCGCCCAGATGCGCACGCAGTGCGCGAGGTGATGAGCCGGCATTACGAGGATGAACGGCGCGACGCGTTGCGTGCTTTGTTGATGGCGCCATTGATGACGGCGGCCCACCCGGCCTTTGGCGCAGTGCGCCGCCACGCCGACGCCTTGCGCGACTGGTTCTCGCAGAGTACCGGCTGGATACTGCATATCGAGCGCGACTGCGCGCGCCTGTACAAACGGCCGGCCGATCTCGCCGATGCCACGCGCGGGGCGGCGCAGTTTGACCGGCGCCGCTATGTGCTGTTCTGCCTGGCCTGCGCTGCGTTGGAGCGGGCCGATCCGCAAATCACCTTGCGTACGCTAGGGGAAAAGCTGTTGACCCTGGCCGCGGAGCCGGAGTTGGCGGCGCGCGGCTTCACATTCCTGCTTGACGCCCAACATGAGCGGCGCGAGCTGGTCGCGGTATGCCGCTTCCTGCTTGCGCTGGGCGTGCTGCACCGGGTGGCCGGCGACGAAGACGCATTCGTCGCACGTGCCGGTGACGCCTTGTACGACGTGCAGCGACGCGTACTGGCCAGCCTGCTCGCCGCCACCCGCGGTCCCTCGACCTGGCCGACCGACAGCGCGCCCTCGACGCTCGAGGAACGCCTGCGCGCCATGGTCGATGAATACACGGCGGACAGCGAGGAGGGGCGGCGCAGCGCGATGCGCCACCATCTGGCGCGCCGCCTGCTCGACGACCCGGTCGTCTATTTTTCCGAATTCGATACGGACCCCGCGCTGCTTGCGTATTTCCATTCGCAGCGCGGACCGCTGGCGGCGCGCCTGTGCGATGCCACCGGTCTGGTACCGGAACAGCGAGCAGAGGGCCTGGCGCTGGTCGACGAGGACGGCGATTTGACGGATGTGGTAATGCCGGCGGAAGGCACCTTGGCCCATGTGACCTTGCTGGTCGCCGAATTTCTGGCAGGCGCCGACCAGGCGGGTCATTGCGTGCCCGATGCCGGCGTCGCCGCTTTCATTCGCAAAGCAACGCCCGTCTACGGACGCTATTGGCGCAAGGCGGCGCGTGAGCCAGGCGCGGAGGCGGAACTGGCGCGCGACGCGCTCGCCAGGCTGGCCATGTTGCGCCTGATTGAACACGATACCGACGGCGCGCGCGCCTTGCCGGCCCTTGCCCGCTTCTCGATGGGCGACACCCACATCATTGCGCGCGCGACCGCGACCGCGCCCGCTGGTCCGGTCGTGCATGACAATCAGCCGGACCTGTTTTAATGAATGACAGCCGCTTTCTTGCCGATCCAGGGCACGCCACGCAGGGCGCGCTACCGGCCCTGCCGGAACCGGCCCGTTTGCGCTGGCAGCCGCTGCGCGTCGGGCTGGTCGAGCTGTTCCATTACGACAGCGAGGAGTTCTGGTTCCGCGATGGCCACTTGCTTTTACGCGGAAACAATGGCACCGGCAAATCGAAAGTCTTGTCGCTGACGCTGCCATTTTTGTTCGATGCGCACATCAAGTCGTCACGCATCGAACCAGATGGGGATCCCGGCAAAAAAATGGCGTGGAATCTACTGTTGGGAAAACACGAGCGCCGTCTGGGCTATGCCTGGATCGAATTCGGACGGCTTACCGAGGACGGTCGTCCGGAATACCTGACGCTCGGTTGCGGCATGGCCGCGCAGGCCGCGCGCAGCAGCATCGACAGCTGGTTTTTCATGACTGCGCGGCAGCGCATGGGCCAAGATCTGTGGCTGATCAACCCGCACCGGGCAGTGCTCACAAAGGACCGGCTCGGTGCGGCGCTGGGCGCCGATGGCCAGGTCTTCGACAGCGCCGGGGCCTATCGGCGCGCGGTCGATGAGCGTCTGTTCCAGCTGGGCGAAGTGCGCTACGGCGCCTTGATGGATACCCTGATCCAGCTGCGCCAACCCCAGCTGTCCAAGAAACCCAACGAGGACAATCTGTCGGGCGCGCTGACGCAAGCGCTGCCGCCGCTGGCGGACGACTTGCTGGGCGACGTGGCCGAGGCAATGAGCCAGCTCGAAGAATATAGCGCGCAGTTGCAGGAATTGGGCGCCCTGCACAAGGCCATTGCCCAGTTCAACCGCCGCTACCAGGTCTACGCGCGCACCGCTGCGCGGCGCCATGCCAAAACACTGCGCACCGCCCAAACCGCGTTCAACAACGCCAGCGGCGACCTGCACCAGGCGCGCGCTGCTTTGGCGTCCGCGCAACAGACCGAGACAGCGTTACAGGCACGCATCGCCAGCGCCGAGGCCACGCTGATCGAGCAACGCGCCGCATTGGCCGAGCTGCGGGCCGATCCGACCATGCGCGATGCTAGCCGGCTGGACGAAACGGCGCGCCACGCGGAACAGCGCCGCAGCCAGGTCACGCAGGCCCAGAGTGCGCTCGAGCAGGCGCGCCTGCGCCAGCGTCGCGAGGACGACGCGCTGGTGAGCCGCGCGCGCGCGGCCGATGCTGCGCGCGCCGCACTGGCGGAGTCGCTGGTGCCGCTTGCCGTGGCGGCAACCGCTGCCAGCCTGACCGAACGCGACGATTATCGCGCTGTGCTGGTCCAGTTGGGCGATCCCGCATCTCTGGCATGGATGGCGGCGGGGCCTTTCGCGCTGCTAATGCAAAGTTTGCTGGCCCTGGTCGCGCGCCGACGCGACGATGTGGCGTTGCTGCGACGGCGGCTGCGCGAGGTGGAGACGGCAGAACGGGATCGCCGACACGCCCGCGAGGGACGGGATCGGCTCGCCGACGAATTGGCCGACATGGTGGCTCAGGTGGTCGCCGCCGAGCGCAACATCGAACAATGCGGCGCTGCGCTGATTGAAGCATGGCTCGATCATTTCAACACCTTGGGCGAATTGCGCGTGGACGATGCCGATACCGCACTGGCGTCGTTGGTCGATTGGGTGCGCGTGCTGGAAGGGGAAAATCCGGCGCGGGCCGCGTTCGATCGTGCGCGGCAGCAGGCCAGCGAACGGCTGGCCCGGCAAGCGGCGCAAGCGAGCCAGCGGTCCATGGACATCGACGCGCAGCTGGCCGGGCTGCTGGCCGAGCATGCGGCGCTTGAACGGGGCGAGGACCGGCGTCCGCCGGCGCCTTATCCTCGTGACGCGGCGGCCCGCACCGATGGGACGCCCGGCGCGCCGTTGTGGGAGCTTGTGGAGTTTCGCGCTTGCCTCGGCGCTGGCGCCGCCGGGATCGAAGCGGCGCTGGAAGCTGCCGGCCTGCTCGACGCTTGGGTCACGCCGGAAGGTGCACTGTTGACGACCGATCGCTTCGACACAGTTTTGGTGGCGCGGCCGCCGCAAAGCGCGTCGCTGGCCGACTGGCTCGAGCCCACCGCAGGGACCGCGGTCGACCATGACGTCGTCGAACGGCTGTTGCGCAGCATTGCCTGCGGCGAGCAGGAGGCGGTCGATGCCGAGGCCTGGGTTGCACCGAGCGGACGATTTCGGCTCGGCCCCTTGCGCGGCGCCTGGGGCAAGGCGGCCGTCGAATACATCGGCGCCGCCGGCCGCGCGCTGGCACGCCAACGGCGGCTGACCGAACTGGCCGCGTTGATCGACGACCTGGGTGGCCAGCTGGCGGCCGCGCGCGCACTGGAAGCGCACATCGCTTCCCGGCAGCGTTTGGCTGGCAACGAGTGGCGCGCAGCGCCCGCCGACGATGACCTGCGGACGGCGCATGTGGACGCCAGCGCCATGGAGCGGCAGCGGCGCATGGTGGTCGTCAGAATGGAGACCGCGCAAGCGCAGTGTGCCGCCGCGGAAGAACGCTGGCAACACTGTCACACGCAACTGCTGCAGGATGGGGATGATCTTCAACTGCCGGTCGATGCACCAGGCTTGGCCGATACCGAGACGGCGCTATTGCGTTTCGAAACCAGTGTCCAGACGCTGCTGCTCAAAGCGCAAAGCCTGCGCCACGTCTTGCCGGAACATGTCCGGCAGCTTGAGCGTGCACGCGAAGCCGCAGCCGATGTCGGCGCATGTCAGGCGCGGCGCGAGCAAGCGGGCCGCGAGCTCGATGAGATGACTGCGCGCCTTGCCATCTTGCGCGCGACAGTCGGCGTCAAGGTGGAAGAGCTGCGCAGGCGGCTCGCTGCCACGAATGACGCTGTCGCGGACGGCGAGAAGCAACTGCGCGCCGACCAGACATCGCTGCACGAGGCCGGCGCACAGCGTGCGAAAAGCGAACAACGGGTCGAGAACGGCGCCGCCCTGCTGGACGAGCGTAGCGAAGCACGCCATCAGGCGATTGTCGGCCTCGAACGTTTCGCTGCCACCGGACTTCTGGCAGTGGCGCTGCCGCAGTTCGATGTCACGGGCGCGCCGTGGACGATCGAGGCGGCGCTGAACATGGCGCGGCACGCCGAGCAGGGCTTGCAGGACGTCGGTGCGAATGACGAGGACTGGAATCGCATCCAGAATCATGTGTCGCGCGACTACACCGAGTTGCTGACCGCGCTGACGGCGCTGGGGCATCAGGCCCGGGCCGATACCACCGACTTCGGCCTGGTAGTGACCATCATCTACCAAAGCCGCCCCGAGCGGCCTGACCTGATTGAACTGCGTATCATGGAAGAAATCGCGCAGCGCAAGGAGTTGTTGACGGCGCGCGAGACGGAGGTCCTCGAGAATCATTTACAGGCCGAGGTGGCGGCCGCGATTGGGCGCCTGCTGCAGGATGCAGAGCGCCGTCGGGACGCCATCAACGCCGAACTGGCAAAGCGGCCGACATCGACGGGAGTGCGCTTCAAGCTGGTCTGGGAGGCGCTGTCTGAGGGGAGCGAGGGGGCGCCCGTCGGTCTCGATACGGCGCGCAAGCGGCTGCTCAACACCAGCTTCGACGCATGGTCGGAGCAGGATCGCAAAGTGGTGGGCGCAATGCTGCAAAACCGAATAAGCAGCGAACGCGCGCGCGCAGACGCCGACCAGGGCGGAGGTGGCAGCCTGCTCGATATGCTCGGGCGGGCACTCGATTACCGCCGCTGGCACCGCTTCCGCGTCCTGCGTTGGCAGGACGGACAATGGCGGGCGCTGTCGGGGCCCGCTTCCAGTGGAGAGCGCGCGCTCGGACTGACCGTGCCTTTGTTTGCGGCGGTATCAAGCTTTTACAGCCATGGCGGCTCGCCGCATGCGCCGCGTCTGGTGCTGCTCGACGAAGCCTTCGCGGGCATTGACGACGCCGCGCGTGCGCATTGCATGGCACTGGTGCGCGAATTCGATCTCGATTTCGTCATGACCAGCGAGCGGGAATGGGCGTGTTATGCCGAGCTGCCGGGCGTCTCGATTTGCCAGTTGCAGCGCCATGAAGGCATCGATGCCGTGTATGTGTCGCGCTGGAGCTGGGATGGCCTGGCGCGTCGCGCCGAAGACGACGGTGCGCGGCGTTTTCCGGATTCCCAGGCTTAGAAGATGGTCGACCACGAACGGCTACAACGACTACTTGGCGGCAGCGCCCTTGCGCCGTTGCGGCTGCGGCTGCGCGGCCGATACGAACGGGGAGCGGAAATTCCCGTGCTCACCTTGGCCAAGCTCTCTGCGAGCGAACGCGAGGCATTGTGCGGTTTGCTGGGCCGCCGCGCCGGGCGGGCTGGCAGCCTGCGCTTTCGCATCGAGGATATGGACGAGGCATTGCGCAACGGTGGGCTGGCCGACTCCCTTCGCGAGGCGCTTGATGTTCTTGACGGGCCGATCGTCGATCTCAGCGCACAGCGGGCCGTGTTGCTGACCCAATGGGAGCGAGTGGCAGCAACATGCACCGAGCCGCGGCTGGCTGCGTTGCTCGATGACGCGCGCGCAATGGGGATGCTCAAGCGGCTATCGCGCAGTAACCCTGAGACCGCAATGGCCATGTGCCAGGCGGCCGCGCGCGTGATGGCCCGGCTGCCGGCGTGGGGGCAGGCGCGTTCCCAACTGGCGGCCGACGTTCTGGGCGACGCTCACGGTCTTGATGCGGGGCGGCCAATTGCGCGTCTGGTGTTGTCGGCCTTGCGCAAACGAGCGAGCGAAGCGGAGGAGGACAACGACGAAACAGTGCGCGAAATCTGGGCCGGCGCCGGGGTGATGGTCAACGAGTTGGCGCGCCCTGCGCTGTTTCTGAATATGCCGGGAGCGCAGGCGCAGGCAGGCGAGCCCGCATTCATTTCCTTGCGTGCGTTGCTGCGCTCACCGCCCACGTGGAGGGTCGCCGGCCAGCTGGTTTCAGTGTGTGAAAATCCCAACGTGGTAGCGATCGCAGCCGATGTCCTCGGTGCCCGATGTGCACCGCTCGTGTGTACCGATGGCATGCCCGCTGCCGCGCAACGTGTCTTGCTTGAGCAACTCAGAAAAGCCGGTGCCGTGTTGCGTTATCACGGAGACTTCGACTGGCCCGGCATAGCGATCGGCAATCTGATGATGCGCCACTTTGGCGCGCAGCCTTGGCGCTTTGGTGCGCGAGATTACGAGACTGTTGTTGAGCGCAGCGTGGCCGGTCGCGCCCTGGGCGCATCCAACATCGAAGCGGACTGGGATGACAAGTTGGGAAGTGCAATGCGCAAGAAGGGAGGGACCATCGATGAAGAAGCTGTGGCGGCTGATCTGCTGAGCGATTTGACGCGACAGATCATCTGTTAATTTCAACGGAAAGTCCTTGCGGCGTACGTGACATGTTTGTTATAGTTCGCCTCCCCGAGAAATAGGTTAACAAAAACAAGGACTTGGGGCTGTTTGCAAAGACAGTGCAACAAAAAAGAGGTTGACGAGAAACGCGAAACGCTGCATACTCTTCCCTCTCTGCTGCAACGAACACAACGCTTCGTACCGCACAATAAGCAACACCGAATAAAGTTCTTTAACAATTAACAGTCGATAAGTGTGGGCGTTTGATGAAAGTGCCAGTGACTTCGGTCACTGAAGACTTAAATTATCAAATGTTCACAAAAAAGAA
>NZ_JAFCXL010000046.1:0-7002 GCF_049898325.1 Massilia sp. DWR3-1-1
TGCCGCAAAAGTGCTTCCTTGCGCTCTGCTGAATAGTGCTTCACTGCTGCTCTTTTACTCCGCCCCCAGTACGGTTACGATAAATCAGATGACGCGACAACTATGCTGACATAGGGGGCAGATGAGAAGGCTCCACTTGATTGCAAGGCGGCTGAAACTGCGAAGATCTGCAAAGGTTGGTCCGATAAAACAGCGTTGGTGCTCGACGGTCCCGAGAGCGACAAGTTCCATAGCGCGCTAGCTGCTTGCGCAGGGGCCGACAACTACGGCCAGGCAGGTCCCAAGCAGCAACTATATATAGATTGTCAGGACAGGGCCGACATCAACGATCTCAGATTGAAGGCGAACGTAGAAACTGATGCAAAGAGAAGAGAATTTTCGTGGATGAGCAAGCGATGCTCGCCACAATCCCCCGAAAACCGTGCGTGCGGCTCACCGGTTGACTCAACAGCGTCATCAACTAAGGAAACGAAAGTGGAGCACAAGGCAGGAAACGAGCAGCGTCGGACTGCTTTTACATCTGCAAAAGCTAGAAATGAGTCGGGGATCTCACGAAAGGAAAAACGTGAAAGCGACATACCTCTCACGCGCGCGCAGAGGCAAGAGCGTTTTAACAAGCTACCTGAAGAACAAAAGGCCAAAATTCGGGCCATTTTTGCAGATATGACAGCGCCGACCGAAGCGACACTGCGATTGAGAAAACAGGTGGATGAAATTCGTCGATTAGAAAGAAACGATGACCGCTTAAGTTCGACTAAATCGTCATCTCCCAACCTCGCCAAGCAGTCAAACAAGACTAATTCGATCGTGCTAACGAGCGTCCCTTCCAGCCAACTTACGCCGGAGCAAATTGCGAAGAATAAGTCCAGAGATCAAGCAGAAAGCGGTGCACGAACTGCCGCTGAAATTGCCAAAAGTAAAAGAAATATCCCCCTCGGTTCGACTATTAAAATGAACCCGTGTGTTCGCGGGACAGGATGTACGAGCACGAAATAACGCAGCCAACTGCACTTGACAAACCCGACACGCTCACCCATGCGCGGCCCCGTTACGCAAGGAATCTGCGGCGGGTCGCCGTCCCGAGTTGATCGCTCCGGTTAGACCTTGATGTGGCAGCCACCCGACTGTCCGCTTTTGGGGCGGTAGCCGTCGCTCAGTGTTTGACTGGTGGAAAAAACAATCTGCTCCCATCCTTCGCTGATAGCACAGGACAAAGCAATCTCAGACAGGCTCAACTCCCTGGGACGTGCATGCCCTTCGCTTCGAACGTTGCTGATACAGGGGCAGAATTACTGGCTACGCGAGCGGTGGGATTGCCGAAACGTGGAAGGCGTCTTTGAGAAGACCGAGGGCTTGGCAACCTGCCTTGCCAGTCAAATGGACCAACGCCTACAACGGCTTAATGATTCACCGGAAAATTGTGACGCGAAACCTCTGATCGGGGGATACCGATTTGTCGACCCTGTGTATTTGGTGCGATTCGGCGACCAGTACATTGGTAAGACTGTGTCGGTTTTCGGCAGTATGGATCTTGATAGCTGTCGGGCATCGGGAACCGGGGCGCCTACTGCTAGCATCGTTGGAAATTCTTCCCATCATGAACGGTTTCGCGTAATTTTTAGTGCTATGCCTGAAGAGGAACGAGAGCGCCTGTGCGCGGAGCATCCTGCTGCTCACTGGCAGGGCATTGTCAAAAGAGATAAACGAGGCAGTTATCTCTTTCTGAGTAATGTTCTTGGTAAGCCATTACGCTGAGACCGATGCTTATCTGACGGCAGCAGGATCGACATGGCCGAGACCAGTCACCAGTCACCAGTCGCTTCACGATGCCACCTTTGCTCAGTTTGCGCAGCCGGTACGCTGCCGTTTAGTGCCATGAGTTCCTTTTCTCGGATTGAATACGTCCGCTTTGGGGCGCCAGGCGCCTGCCGCTGAACAGTGCGAACGGGTAAAATCGACCACCAGCGGACATTCGTTCCAATCGTACGATGCAATCTTAAGGCAGAGCAATGAAGAAGAATTTTTGGCTACAACTCAGCAAAATTTGTTTTTTCCTTCTCTGCATTGCTATTGGAGAAAAAACTTTCGCAACAGAACCGCTACATGACCAGTATGTAGCGGGGGCAGAAAGCGGATGGATTTTTCCGTCGCAATGCTGTTGGATGAAGTTGCCGCCCTCTGAACGTTTGACCACCATGAAAAAAGCGGAAGTCGGATGCTCGGCGATAGGTGGGCCTGTAGGCAAATTCAAGCTCGAGTCAGGAAAATTATGGCTGACCGGTCTTCTCAAATGTGGCGGCGAAGTTTCTCTTCGTGAGGTCTATCCTGATTTTGAAAGTCCAGCTTTGGCAAACTGGCTTACCGGCACATTTAAAACTCAAGTTGGATTCTTATGCTACGACAACTCTGTACGGCCCATATATTCAGTAAAGCAGGTTTTGACCATTGACCAAGGAGTTGTAACGTCCCTGTCTGAAACAAAAAATGACACTTCAGTTTGCTCGAAAAATACTGGTAGTTAAAGCTTGATATCATAGGAATCGCTGGACTCCAACGCCCGCTTTGGGTCGGTAGCGGCCGCTAAAATAGACCGCAGGCGGCCAGAAGCCGCCGCACCCGCCATGCGCACGGGTTCGATCAACGCTCCCCCCTGAGCGTATAGATCGGCTTGTCGGTTTCACCTTTTTCCACCATTGCCAGGACGCGCTGCAGTTTCGTGCGCTCGTCGTCGTCCTTTGCGGATGCTACCTGCTTGCGCAGGATAGCGGCGTATGCCGTCTGCAGCGCCTGCGCCGCGGGCACGGCGATGTCCGGTTTCACGCCCACGTGCTCCCAATTGGTCTTGGTGACGAAATTGGTCGCGCGCGCGCTCGGGATCATGACCACGATGCCATGCCCCACGCTGAACGGGCGCACGGGGTTGGAGCCGCCGCCGGTGGTTTCGCCGACCAGCGTCCCGCGCTTGTGCACCTGGAAGTCATAGGCGCAATCCTCGCCGCCGGAAAAGGTACGGGCCGAGGTCAGCACGTACACGGGCTTGTCGTAGCGCTGTGCGACCGTGGGCACGGTCCAGATCTGCTGCGTCGTGTCGGTCATGCGATCGTACATGTCGATCAGGTGACGGTGGTCGCCGAGCGGGAAGAAATGGCTCATCAGGTAAGCCACGCTGGCCGGACTGCCGCCGCCGTTGCGGCGCAGGTCCAGGATCAACCCATCCGTCCCCGCCATCAGCGACATCGCCGCCGTGTACGCCGGGCCGACGAATGTCGGCATGCCGAAGCCGCGCAGCTCGATGTAGCCGACGTTGCCAGGAAGGCGTTCGATCTTCTCGATGCCGAAGCCCCAGCGCGCGGTCTGCTCGCGCGCTTCCTCCATCACGGCGCGGCTGGGCGGGGCGGCGTCGTCGCTGAGCTCACGGAAACGTTCGTCGATCCTGGCGCCGAAATGCAAGTCGCCGCCGAAGGCGCGCAAGTCCTGCGCCAGCGCCTCCGTGAACGCCTGCGGGGTGGCCGCCGACGCATAGCCGCCTTCGGCATTTTTCCTGGCGATTGCACTGGCGACCCGTTCGCCCACTGCGGGCTCGATGTAATTCGCCTTCACTTTCGCTGTCAGGGTCTGCACGATGGCGCTGCGGTCGAGCGCGGTCAAGGCGGCGGCCCCCTCCGCCAAAGCGGCAGACGACGCCAAAAACGGCAACAGGGTTCCCAATACGACGCCTGCGACAAACTTCTTCTTGCCTGACATTATTTCCTCCAAGTTGGACTACGAATTGTTTGACGGTCTTGCGTCGAGATGTTGTAGCGCCTCCGACAGCGCGGGCATGTAGGAGCGGCTGGCGCGCAGTACGGTGCCGTCGCGCAGGCGCAGCAAGGCATCCCGGTTGGTGAGCGAGGACAGCTCGGCGATCATGTCGAGCCGCACGATGGACGAGCGGTGCACACGGTGGAACTGGCGCGGGTCGAGCCGCATGGACAGGCTGTGCAGGCGTTCGCGCACCAGCCAGGTCTTGCCGTTCGCATGCAATGTGGCGTAGTCGCCGTCCGCCTCGATGCGCTCGACTTCGTCGACCGGCACCAGCACCGTGCGCGCTCCGATACGCACGCTGAAGCTGCGCAGCGAAGGGAGCGTCGATGCCGCGGCACGGCCGTGGCCGCGGTAGGGAAACGCCTGCTGGGCTCGGTCGAGGGCGTCGTCGAAGCGTTCGTCATCGACGGGCTTGAGCAGGTAATCGAGGGCGGCCAGCTCGAAGGCCTGCAGGGCGAAGCCGTCGTAGGCCGTGAGCAGGATAGCCATCGGCCGCTGCGCCGGCGGCAGTGCGGCCAGCAGCTCGAGGCCCGTCTTGCCCGGCATCTCGACGTCGACGAACACCAGGTCGGGCTTGAGTGCCACGATACCTTCGTAAGCGCTGGCGCCGTCGCCGAATTCGCCCACCAGCGCAAAGGCGTCGCGCCGCGCCAGCCTGACTTTGACCGCCAGCCTGGCCAGCGGCTCGTCGTCGACGATCACGACCCGGATGTTCATGCTGCCGCCGCCATACTGCGAAGTGGCAGGACGATGCGCACGCGGAAGCGGCCGTCCGTACTCCAGCCGGCGTCCACCTGTTGATCGTCGCCGTACAGGTGGCGCAGGCGTTCCCTGACGTTGGCCAGGCCGATGCCGCTCCCCGCGTGTTGCCGCTGCTGGCCGTCGTTCTGCACGTCGACCAGCAGGCGCGCCCCGGCGCGTTCGACAAGAATGTCGAGCCGCCCGGGAGCGGACAGCGGGGCGATGCCGTGGCGGATCGCGTTCTCGACCAGCGGCTGCAGCATCAGGTAGGGCAGGACGCTGCCCAGCAGGTCAGGACCGGTCTTCATCGTCAGGCGCAGGCGCCCGCCGAGCCGCGCCTTTTCGATGGCGAGGTAGGCGTCGAGCAGGGCCAATTCGTCGGCCAGCGTATGCTCGTGGCGGCCGTCGTGTGCGAGGGTGGCGCGCAGGAAGTCGGCCAGGCACGCGAGCATGCGGTTGGCTTCCCGGTTGGACTGGCTTGAGACCAGCGCGGAAATCGCGTTCAGGGAGTTGAACAGGAAGTGCGGATTGACCTGCAGGCGCAGCGCGCGCAACTCGGCGTCGCGCGCCGCGCTTTGCGCCTGGACGAGATGCAAGCGGACCTGTTGCAACGACAAGTAATAGGCCGCCACCGCATGGACCGCGCAGAACGCGATCAGCGCCAGCCAGCAGCTGTCCAGGCCGCGTGCCAGATCGGCAAAGTGGTAGCCCGTCTCCCTGCCGAGCCAGATCCCGAGGGTCTGCCCCAGCAGGGCGTTCATGATGGCCATTGCGTAGGTGAGCACCAGCAGGATCGGCCCCATCCGCCGCCACGACCAGTCGCGGCGCCACATGGCCCGTTGCAGCAGCGTCAGCGGGATCAGCCACATCATGCAGGCGATGATAAAAACTGTACGAAAGGCAATGATATACCCGTGTTCGTAGGCAGGCAGGCCGAGGATGGCCATGCAGGCGCAAACCGGCAGTGCGGCCAGCACGGGAACGAGCAAGGGCGTTTCGACTTTCATGCCGGATTTCCAGAAGTGAAATTCTGCAATTCTATCGTTTTACTCACCCAACTAACAAAAAGTAAACCGCGCATGGATAGTCCCGAAGGTCGAAGGCTTTTACCTTAGATAATAGCCGCACGGCGGTCCAGTCAAATGCGCTGATCCGTGCATCTCTTGCGACCAGTCGGTTCGCGCTTCCGCCAATTCGCTCGCGAACACATGTAACCGTGCACGAGCGTGATGGTGCGCAATCACGAATGTCTGGAATGGGCCGATAGCGGCCTGTCGTGACAGTTCGTGAATTTTCCAGCATGGCAACCTGCCATGCTGAGTCGAACTGCCGGATTCGGCCAATCGCGGTCCTTCTTACAGTCTTGGCAAACGCGCTACAATGTCCTCCAACGCAGGCGACGACTCGTAACGTGAAGCACGTAGGTTGATTGTGCGCCGCGCTGCTGAATTTGATAGTTGCGAGAGTAGACGGTTAAAAATAAAGCACGATGAAAATGCAAATCGCAAAAAAGAGTCTGCTCAGCGTATTAACATTGATCGGCTGCGCAACGGTTCTATATTTGTCTGTTTTATTTATCCTTCACTTGGTGCGAAATGGCGCTCCCGACAAACAGACCGAGTTGTTTTCTCCCCGGGCCCCCTACCGGATTGTAATCACCGAACAGCTTGCGGGATTGCCAGGTTCGGTGTGTATCAAGCAGGTCTACGTTTTGCCAGCGCTGGCGAAGTTCGACAGGGACGACACGGATAACGAAATATTTACTGGGGCATGCGACGGCTTAGTGGCCGTCAACTGGACCGGTGACCGAGTGGAAGGGGACATCGTGTTTAGCAGAGCTGCTGATGGTGTCAACTCTCAGTTGAAAAGTTACGGGGCGGGTGGGAAGGTCAAAGTCCTGTGGGCAGCGCATTGAACACGTCGTCTTTACGGACGCACCTGTGGGCCGAAGCTGAAGGGCCGGTGGACGACCGCCATCGATCGAAACCCGCCGGCAGCGTTCATCAGCGTTTCTTCGCTTTAGTCTAATGCTATGCTTGTCGAAGAACGGATTTCGGCCAGAAGCGGACCTGACGGAATAGCTAAAATGACCAATAGCTCCGCAAGCCGACGTCACCACGCGACACGTAGTGCGATCGATACTCTTGCCGCTGAACGGCCGATATCAATGGGATGGACGCCCCCACCCGTATCGGCATCAGATGTGCCAAAGTGGACGTGTCGAGGAACCACTTATCGAGGGAGGCGTCCATCATGAAAGTTACAACTATTGGCATCGATCTGGCAAAAAACGTATTTCAAGTTCATGGGATCGATGACCATGGCAAGGCAGTACTGAAAAAGCAGATCAAACGGGATGAGATGGCAGTATTCTTCGCCAATCTGACGCCGTGTCTCATTGGTATGGAAGCATGTGGCAGCGCTCATTATTGGGCTCGTAAGCTGCAGCGCCAAGGG
>NZ_JAFCXL010000047.1:0-6968 GCF_049898325.1 Massilia sp. DWR3-1-1
TCAGTGCGTCCGCACTGAACACGATGACTAGCTTCGGTATGCCGGTGTCGGTAAAAATCTAAAAACGGACCGAAACTGGGGACGTTTTTGCCTGGCGTCGATTAATTCAACAACGCCCAGTTTCTCGGTCTCACCGAAAGCAGCACGATCCCCGATGCCAAGACGATCTGGCTGTTTCGCGATCGCCTTGCCCAGGCTGGTATGTGCACCAAGCTGTTTGACCAGGTTCAGCAACAACTGCTGGCGCATGGCTACCTGGCGCGCTGCGGCCAGATCATCGATGCCTCTCTGGTGCAGGCACCGGTTCAGCGCAACAAACACGAGGAAGCCGAGACGGTCAAGTAAGGCACCATGCCGATTACCTGGAAGGCCCATAAACGCGCGCAGAAAGACGTCGACGCTAAGTGGACGAAGAAGCACGGCAAGAACCACTTCGGCTACAAGCTTCACGCCAGCATCGACAAGCGCCATAAGCTCGTGCGCAAAGTCATCATCACCAATGCCGCCGTGTCCGACAGCGTGGTGTTTGAAGCCCTGCTCGATCCGAACAACACCAGCCGCGACGTCTATGCTGATCGCGGTTACCCGAGTGCCGAGCGGGAAGCAACGCTGACAGCGGCTGGCTGGCGCGTACAAATCCAGCGCAAAGGCAGTGCCAACAAGCCAATCTCGGAAACCCAAAAGCAGCGCAACAGGCGCATCGCCACACCGCGGGCACGGGTCGAACATGTCTTCGGCGCCATGCGTCACATGGGTGGAAAACTGGTGCGCCGCATGGGAATTGTGCGCGCTACCTTCGCACTGCAACTCAAAACCGCCAGCTACAACTTGCAGCGACTCGTCTATTTGAAAGAACGCGGCATCGAGGCGTTCTAAAACGCGCAAACCAGTCAAAACCGAGGCGCCCAACTGCCCGGTAAAGCTGGCCACTGCGGTCAATCGACTGACCACCGTCGTCGAAACAAGCAATAAAATCGAATGTGAATCACGCTGGCGACCTCGACTGCTTGCTTATTCAGGTGAAAATCCGGTTATTCGAGGTTGCCTTAACGTACTTTAAATTCCGTTTTCTGAGAAGACCCCAAGAAAGATGTCGCGTCAATTCATGCTGTTGGCACCGACGATTTTTTGACCCAAGCCTCGAAACGTCCGCAATGGGTCGAGGGCGGACGGTCGCCGCCACCGGTCAGTGATTCTGCTTAACCCGGATGGCCTTTCCGTTGCACCTCAAACCCCGTCCACGGCGAGCTTCTTTTTGTGTTGTTGTCAAAATCAATCTTCCTTCTGTAATTTCGGGACCGTTCGCGTCGAGAATAAGGTGGCGGCCAGAAACACATAGCAACTTGGTTTCGCCTTGACGGCCCGATCGAGTTCTTGACCAGGTAATGCCTCATTCAACAGGCTAGCCAGACTTTCACGCAGGTGCCGCATCTGCGCTGGCAGTTTGCCGTATGACCTGACTTTGGCCTGAGCTTGCGGCGACACGAGCATGCGAGCAGCGCGATCGATAACGCCGCACTCGATTACTTCCCATTTGATACGACTTAGATCGCGGATACTGTCAATATCGACAATAAACACTGCAATCGTTACGTAACGATTGCGTTACGTAACGATTGCGTTACGTAATAAAATTGCTTACTATTGCTTGATTCGCCACCCAACTGGAGTTCAAGATGCCTCGCCTCGCTACGATCACGAGCAACGACGTCGCCGCCATTGCCGAGCGCCTAAAGATTTCGGGTGTTCGGCCGACGATAAGTGCAATCATGGACGCCCACGGGAGTGGGAGCAGAGGCACCGTTCACCGCCTACTACGCGAATGGGAGTCATCTCAGCTGCAGTCGATAGTGCCAAGCGCGGTCCTTCCCGCGCCCATTCAAGCGGCCTTGCTGAAACTAATTGGCGAGGAAAAGAGCTCGGCAATTCAGCCACTCACAGAAAAGTTGGCCGATAGCGAACACGCGGCCGACGAACTTGCGCGTGAAAATGAGCGCCTGTCAAACTGGATTGTTGAGTTGAGGGAAGAATCGTTGGCGCTGCAGGCAGCTGTAGCGAATGGAGAAGGGCGCTTCGCTTCGCTCGAAGCCGAAGTGGTTGAGGCGCGTGATTCGGCCGCGCGTGAACGCAAAGCGGCGGAAGCTGCCCGTACCGACCTTGCAAAAGCGCAGCTGCGGCTGGAAGGTGTACCCGTAATCCAGAAGGAATTGACGGATGCGCGTGCTTTGGTTGAGCTTGAACGTGAACGCCGGATCGCGGCGGAGCAAAATCATGGGATAGCGATAGCGCAGCGCGATGCGCTCAACGCACGCCTTGGTGAAATGAAAGAGCAGCTCAGCGAAGTGAAAGTGCATGAGGAACTGACGATGAAATCGCTCCAGCTCGAAAGGGACGATGTCCGCCGGCTGAGCCAGTCATTCGCTGACCTCCGCGTGAAAGCTGAATCGGCACATCGCGACGCGCTCCAGACGAAAGCGGATAACGATCGCCTGACGCTTGAGATTGATTCGTTAAAAAGAGTCCAAACAGGACAGCCGAGCGATGCGGATCGGCCTGGTTCGAAACCGACGAAACAAGAGAACTTTTGAAGACATAATCGCTGCTAGCACCGCGGGTTGCCGCGCTCTCGTTGGTCGCTGGCGTGGGCAACTCATCCCACTTCTGCGCGTCCGATCCGAAATTTCTGCCGCGAATGGACATGCTCAAGAACACACAATGAGTCGATTCGTATCACTCTGCAATTGCCAAATCGATCTTCTCGCGTTCGAACGAGCGCACTAGGTCTAGGGCATCCTGATCGGTGTACACCATCGTCGTGTCGACGCTCGCGTGACCAAGCAGGCTGGCTACCTCCCGCATCGACTGGCCTTGCAATAAGGCGGCCTTCGCA
The DNA here is from genome assembly GCF_049898325.1 of Massilia sp. DWR3-1-1. Classification (NCBI taxonomy): domain Bacteria; kingdom Pseudomonadati; phylum Pseudomonadota; class Betaproteobacteria; order Burkholderiales; family Oxalobacteraceae; genus Massilia; species Massilia sp. DWR3-1-1. The sequence goes on from NZ_JAFCXL010000047.1 coordinate 2,891, forward strand.
AACGTATGGCGCAGCCAGTGCGGCGACGCCGCTCCAAGTTCAGACGCTAATTCGTGCTCGCCGGTGGCCGACAGTAGACCCGCCGTGGTCTGCAACCGGGTTTTGACGATCGCATGCAAATGCTGCCGCGTCGAGAGTTCCTTGAATTCCCCAAAGTACCGCTTCGATTTCACACCGCGCACGACGCTGCCGGCGATTATCACCTTTTGCGTGTATGGGGAAAGAAGCAGGGCACCTAATTCCGATTCAACCGGGCTGGGCGCCAGGCCAAACCCCATGCGGTAGTCCTGGAGCGAGCGGAGCAGCGTCTGCGTCACCGGCATCCTGCGCTCCTTGCCTCCCTTGGCGCATGCTGCATCGACCCTGAAAATCCAATATCGCCGTTTTGTTTTTGGATCTGCCAATCGGTAAAACGATCCCATGGTCGACCCAACCAACTCGCTCGCCCGCAGTCCCAGCTCGCGCAGCGCCGTCAAAATGAACCGGTCACGCAACGCGACCATGCGAGATATCGCTGTGCCGCCCTGTTCCCGCTCGAGCGTGGACAGGACGACCTGGAACACGTCCAGGTCGACCGAGCGCCGCGCGTTGACCTTGCGGCGTGCGCCGGCGCCGTCGAGGGCCATTGGGTTGATGCGGATATAGCCCATCGCATGCCAGGTTTTAAGCATTGCGTGGACGAAGCGCTCGATATCGGACCGGCTACTTGCCGATGGCTGCGTCCGGAATGGGGTGTATCCTTCATCGTCAAGGCGGGCAAAGCCCCTGTCGATCCGGGCGCACAGCGCATCGGCCGGCAGGTTGGCCAAGAAGTCTTTAAAGCGACCGACATCCTGGATCGACCAGCGCGATGGCGTGGTCATCGCCACGTTTTCGCAGTACCACTGCAGCTTGGCCAGGTGATAGCGATATGTCGTCACGGTTTCGACCGACCCGTTGCGGCTTTTACGCGCCACCGCACCGAGCCATACCTCGGCGGCTTCCCAGTCGCTCGACACCGGACCGAGCCCGTGCCCGGGTTGCGGTGCCGCCATCATCAGGTCGACCGCGCCACTCACCTCGGTCACTTGAACAAGGTCCGTCATGGGGTCTCCTTGCGCAGGGCCGGGGGGATCGCGGCGCCGCGCTGGTAGGCCAGTTGCCGGAACGTTTCGAGCAGCAGCTGATCGTCTTTCGCTTTCGCCCTTGCGGCCGCTTCGACACAGGCGCAGCGCTCACGCCAGGACCGGGTTTCGCCGCGCGCATCATCGACGGCTCGCAAATACAGAAGACGCGCATCTTCGATGGCACCGGCAAGCCGTTCGAGCTGGACGGTCTGGGCGCCCAGCACTTGCTTTGTCTGCGCCAGATCCTCACGCAAGGCGACAATAGTCTGTTGGCCGGACTCCAGTTCGGCCGCTTGGCGGCCGGCCAGCAGGTGCGCTTCTCGCACCAGACGTTCGAACTCCACGGCCCGCTCTTTCCAGATGGTGGCGGCGGTGCCATCTTTCGCGCCTGTAGGTGCGCCGATCGCCGTCGACTGTCTCGGTGCCGGCGCCTGCCCGATCGCCCCGATCACGGCCAGGCGCACCAGTTTGGCCAACTCCGGTGCACTGGCCTTGATCAGTTCCGCGGAGCCCGCTTGCTCGCGCTTGAGCTCGCCGACCAACAAGTCTTTTTCGTGGGCCAACGTGGTGGTCGACGGGCGGCGCTGCGGCGCATAGGCGGCGAGGAGCTTGCGATACGTGGCTGGACCGTACACCGCGCCTGTGACACCATGGACCGCGCGCAAAAAATCGCGCACGAACGGGCGGTGGTCACGCGGATCGAATGGATGACGCGCTTCAAGCGCCTGCAACTGCCCGATCAACTGGCGGGCATGATCGTCATCAAGGCTGAACGCGGGGCGGCTCATAGATGTCAGGCCTCCGGCGCCGACGGCGCGTGCGAAAACCCCGGCAGGACCGTGCTGCCAGCGGCGGCGATATCGCCGACCAGGTTGTGCAGGCGGCGCGGCGGCTGTCCGAAAACAAACCTCCGGCGAGACGCCAGATAGGCTCCTTGATCGGCTACGAACGGGCCGAACGCCAGAGCCAGATCGATGAGCAAGGTGCGCAACACTGCGTGATCGTCGCAGGCGAACACCGAGTCACCCGGCTCAATGACCAGCGAGGCCTTGTTGTACTTTTCCAGCTTTTCAGGGCGGGGCGTGACGAACATGCGACCAGCGCGGCGCCTATGGGTGAATGGCGAGGCGTCTCCCGGATCACACGCAAACTCGTGAGAGCTATGGATGTCCGTGTTGACGAACCAGATCCGTTCCAGAATCGGTGCTGTCGAGAAAGACGTCGATACGTTCATTTAGCCGCACACACGGTGGTAAAGCGGCCACTGGCGGCACCGTAGGTCTTCATCGTCTCCATTGCCCATTTCGAGGCGGCTTCGTTGCAAGACTTCTCGCTGGAGAATTCAGTGGTGGTCATTGACATGGCAGGGCCCTGCTGCAGGAACAAGGTCAGGATGAGGACATACATGGACGCTTTCGTAGTTGCAATACAGGTACATTAACCGGTATTTATAAACCTGTAAAACAATAGATTCTTACTTAGCACCGATTAAGTAATATTCTCACATACTCCTCCGTTTTGTGTGTCTCTGAAGCTCTCAGAGGCGTTGGTGCACTTAAAAATCGAAGGCGACAGTCCCCCAACCCCTGCCCGATTATGCTGCCATTTTTTGACTGCGAACGCAGCTTGGGCGTGCGGCGACCAGCATGCGGTTTAACACAGCGACCCCGACCAGCATGCGGTTTAACACAGCGACCCCGATGGAAGGGTTGGGGGACTGTCGCCTTCAACTTTTAAGTGCACCAACGCCATCCATCGCAGCTTTCACAATAGTGCTCATCCACGACTCGGCGCCCACCACGCCTTCGTGCGAGTACCCTTCGACCATGACGACGACGTCGCGCACGAACGGCACCATGCCCGCAACTTCGCCGGCGACAGCCTTGCCGACCCACGCGGCCCTACGATAACTGGGGCCACCCCGATCACGTACACATCGCGGGAATCCAGAAGTAAGGGTCTCGGGGCGAAGCCCTGAGGTGGCAAAGCATTTGCCGACAAAACTGGATGTATTGAGCCGTGCGATATACATCCGGCATCCTGCCCAGAACGTTGATAGAAATTCTGCACTGAAATTGCATTGAATCTGCGCTGAGTTTGAAGCGAAATGTCCATACATTTGGAGTCCTTTTGCGATAGGCTGGCAGCTCAAGCGCACCGATTCTGCAACCTGGTAACACTCAAATAGTGGTGCAAAGATAGGATATCGCGAGAGAGATTTAGTGATGGGAGAACTGAACCCAATCCACCCAAGTTAAGGATTTCCTCCGTGCTTAACATGGCTTTTGCGCCATGTGCTTGTGGGGTTTCGGTTTTGGTTTGCGCGGTTTTGACAAGTTTTCTCGATGGAGGTAGGTCTGTTTCGCAATCAGATTCAGCACCTCGCTCAATCGCTTGCCCACCTTTTTTCCGAGCAGCAGAGCCGGCATGAACGGTTTGAGCGCGGTCTGCGCGTAGGCATGGTTGATGCGGTCGACTTCGCGCAGAGCGGCCTGCTCATGGGCGGTCAACGCAGCCAAGGTCTGCAAGTTATCGCACATGAATTTGGCTGCGACGTCCTACACCACGGCCTGCTGGGAAAGGCCGGAAACATGCTCCAAATTGAGCCGGTGCTTGAGCCACTTGAAGGCCTCCTCGATGCGCCAGCGCTTGTGATAAGGGTCGCCGAAGGCGCTGGTGGGTATTCCGGTCCATCGTGCCCACTGATTCCGGTCTATCGTGCCCAGCCATTCCGGTCCATCGCGCCCAGTTTGAGGGACTGACCGGAATCACTGGTCACGATGCCGGAATCAGTGGGCACGATACCGGAATGGTTGGTCACGATACCGGAACGGTGTCGTGGAACGCCGAGACGATGTTACGCATATAGCAACCGAACGGGTACGCTTCCAGCTTTTGTCTGGAGAGAGCATGCCCGCACCGAGGATCAATATGCGTAAGATAAAAGATGTATTGCGATTGAAGTTGGACGC
>NZ_JAFCXL010000048.1:0-6173 GCF_049898325.1 Massilia sp. DWR3-1-1
ACCTGACCGGCGACTACCTGTGGCACGACAGCGCCAAGATCGGCGTCGGGAAATTCAGGCCGCTGCGTCCGCTGCCCAAGTCTTAACGTACTTTAAATTCCGTTTTCTGAGACGATCCCTATGAATACCTTCAATTGATACATATTGTTACAAATGGTGAGAATTGGAAAGTCTGATTAAAATTATCGTGATAACGTTCTTTTTTGTTGCAAATTAGAAACAAAAGAGTATCTAATAGCTATGAAGTCGTCGCATTTGAGTGATGCTGTCGATAAACCTTGATCAGTTTTCAACTAAATGTGAGTTACCTGCGGTTAACGCAGCTTGAGCGATCGGCCAGGATTTACTATTGATAAAATACGTTATCAACAGTAAAGTGGCGTCATCACGCATCGACCAGAGGAATCCCATGTCCGACGATTTGCAAATTGCCAGCCAGGTCATGCCGGCCACACCGTCGCCACGCGCATTGACTGCCGCGGCCTTCCACCAGCTGGCCGACGTGCCGCCGGCACTGACCTGGTTCGCCAACATCGACAATCCGCAGACGCGTCGCGCTTATCAGAACGACGTCGAGGAATTCATGCGCTACACCGGGATTACCGATCCTTTGGCATTTCGTGACGTGGCACGCGCGCACGTGCTTGCCTGGCGCCGCGATCTGGAGTTACGGGCCCTCGGCGGCGCGACCATCCGCCGCAAGCTCGCGGCCCTGTCCTCGTTGTTTGAATCGTTGTGCGAGGCCAATGCCATCCAGGGCAACCCGGTCGATGGCGTCAAACGCCCCAAAAATGAAAGTACGGAGGGTAAGACGCCGGCGATCGCCGACCACCAGGCGCGGGCGCTTTTGGCGGCGCCCGATCCTTCGACGCTGCGCGGCATGCGTGACCGCGCCATCCTGGCTACCTTGCTGTATCACGGCCTGCGCCGTGCCGAGCTATGCGCGCTGCATCTGATCGACCTGCAGGAGCGACGCGGCGTGCGCAGCCTGCGCGTGCACGGCAAGGGTAATAAGATCCGCTACGTGCCGCTGCACCCGGCTGCGGCAGGCGCTATCGCGTTTTATCTGGAAGCGGCGGGCCACTGCGCTGATAAAGCCGCGCCCCTGTTCCAGCCTGTCAGCAACAACACCCGTGGCGCCGGGCGCGCCATTACGCCAGGCGGCGTGTACCAGATGCTGGCCAAGTATGCAGTGGGCGCCGGTATCGAGGTCGACGGCTTCGGCCCTCATGCGCTGCGCGCCACGGCCGCGACCAATGCTCTCGAACACCACGCGGATATCGCCAAAGTTCAGGAGTGGCTGGGACATGCCAACATTGCGACCACCCGCGTCTACGACCGTCGCCACCTGCGCCCCGAAGACAGCCCCACGTTCAAAGTCGTCTACTGAGAAAGCGGGCAGAACTTTTGCTGCAAAAGTTCTGTTCAGCGCTGTCGGTAGAAAAACATATTTTCGCAGCCGGGTTCAAAAAGCGTGGGAGTTCTTCATCACGGGGCGGCGGCGTGGAAGTTTTTCATCACGTATTGGGTAGAGCGTTAGTCAATGTGCGTGCCGGTAGAGTCCCTCACCAGGCGTGTGTGAAAACACGTGGATTGACCTGTTTGGCGAGGTCATACAAGTGTTTTAGCCCCTCACGCCCCTAAATCGCGCCTGAAAAAGGGCCGAGTTCGTGTTTTCACACACACCCGCTCCTCCGGAAGTTAGCCAATGTGAGTAGAAGATACGGCATTCGCTAGGGAAAGGCGCTAACTGGGTGGAACATTTAGGAAAACCGAAGCAACCATGCTTCAGTTGTGACGCCATGAGCGCTATACGGTTTTTTCAGACTTCATGGAGTAAGCATGTCAATCAAGTTTTCCCCGGCAGTTATTTTTGCCTGTTCGACCTTTGTTATTACCCTGAACCAATGCCCGGTTGGCGCAGCCGCCTTGGCAGTGCTGCTGCTGGCCGGCGGTGCGGCGGTCAGCCTGTCCAAATGGCGTCCAAAATAAATCAGGTATGGCTGGCCGGCTGCACCACATAATTGCCCTCCAGCGGTCTGGTCGGCCCGCTGCTGCAGCTGCGCAATGCGGCCTGGTCGGTCAGGGCAGTGGTGCGGCTGCCTTCGGTGCCTTGTTTTCGTGCTCATTGTTCTTCTTGCCTTAGCAGTAATAATCTGGGGCCAAACCTGATAATAAGTAAGCGCAGTCACATTGTCCGTACATCCGTGTTGCGATACGTACATTTGTACGGTATTATGTAATATTCACCATCAGGGAGCACAACATGGCGCCAAAAGCGGAACGGCTGGAACTGCGTATGGACGAGGCTCAATTGAGCAGAATCGACGACTGGGCCGGCGAACAAGCAGAAAACCTTACAAGGGCGGAAGCGACCCGCCGATTGATCGACATTGGTCTGTCGGTAAAAGCTAAAGGGGCCGTTGATTTCAGCGATGGGGAAAAAATGCTGATGCTCATGATGGGAGATCTGTATAAAAAACTAGAGATCACCCATGGAGAGATGAACCCCCAGTTCTTGGCTGACGTCATCTACGGTGGTCACTACTGGGCGCCTAAGTGGGAAATGAATGGCGTGTTCCACAACCATGCTGATAGCCCTCAGGATGTGGAGCATGTCACCAACGTGCTCGACATGTGGTCTTTCATCGAAGAGGCTTACGAGGTGCTTTCCCCTGAGCAGAAAGCACAGATCGTTCAGGAGGTTGGCCCTTGGGCCAAGGATGTCAAATTCCGTGGATTTGACGGCAACCAGGAGGGAACGCAAATGGCGATCGCTTCCTTCCTGGTAGAAAAGATGAACAGATTTCAGCGGTTCCAAGGACGCTCTCTCAACTCGCATTCCTCCACCTTGCGCGAGTACGCAGCCATGTACCATCAGTTCGAGGGTATCCGCCCTACCCTCGTCGGGAAGCGTCTAGACGTTACACAGCTCATCGAGTTGCTCAAACGAAGTTGATCATGAGGCGTACTTGTAGCGAGATTGGTGGCTCCATCTGGTCGGGCGTAGAATCGGCGGCATGAAGCTCAAAAATGGCATGCGTCCTGTCCACCCCAGCGAGATCCTGGCGGCGGACTATATCAAGCCCACGGGCCTCAACGTGCGCGCTGTGGCCTCGGCCCTGCACGTTCCATACTTTCGCCTAAGCGAGATCACCAAGGGCGCGCGCGGCGTGACGGCAGACACAGCCCTTCGCTTGGAACGTTATTTCGGCAGCGAGGCTCAAGGCTGGTTAAACCTGCAAAGCCCTTATGACCTTCGTGTCGCCGGGATATCCGCTGGCAAGACCATCGCCCAAGAGATTAAGCCCATCGCACCAAGTGCGGCTCAGGTGGCTTGCATTGATGGGGGCGAGTGATGATGGTTGATCGGATGCCGGATGCGGCACTTGCCGTGGTCGATGAAAAGTGTGGGGCGTAGATGCTGGTTTTTATTGATACCGAATTTACTGGCCTGCACCAGGATAAGCCGGACCTTATTTCGATTGGTCTTGTTGACGAGGCCGGCTGTCAGTTCTATGCCGAGCTGCCGCCCAGCCACTACGCCGTGCAGTGTAACGAGTGGGTCCATTTCAACGTACTGCCTCACCTGTGGGGAGGTGAGTACGTCCAAAGTGTTCCTAACCTGCGCGATCGGCTCGCCGCCTGGCTGACCGGTCTTGGTGATCAAGTCGTGATCGTCACGGATTGCCCTGACACTGATTTCCGATTACTACAGTGGCTTCTGCCCCAATTGCCACCGAATGTGGCGCCGGTACCCATGCTTTTTACCTCATGGTCCATGGGCGACAATGCACAACCGCACCTTCGTGCTCATATGCAAGCCTATTACACACCGGAACGGCGTGCGCATCACGCATTACACGATGCGAATTCGCTGCGGATCGGCATGCTATATGCCCAGGCGAACGGGTGGATCGAGAATTCTGATTAGTCTTTACGTTATGGATACCCCTGCCGACAATCCAACCATCATCGAGCGCTGCGCTGCTCTCGGGCTCGCGATTGACCAGGTCAAGAGCTTGGCAGGCGAGAATCATACACCGCGCGACCTTGCATTTATGCTTGCTCTCGATCCCGAGACGCTGGCCTCCGTGAAGCCAAAGCATTGGCTCTGGATGGCGGCGAAAACATGTAGCGTTAGCTACCGCGATAGTTGACGCCCGAGCGGCTAAAAACCGCGCTTCTCACCGGTAAAGTTGCCCCTGACGATGAAGCTACGTTTCTGCACTTCCTCGATGAAGCGCCGCTTTCGGTTGTGTTCGTGGCCGGACAACAGGCCGCGCAGCAAAGCGGTGTGCCACCTTCCCAGATCTGGCGAAACATCGATCAAATGGCCGCAGCTCGCTCAAGTATCCGTCTGCGCTCGATGGCAGAGTGAAAGCGTTTCCCCACGCCGATCGTAGTTACCGGATCAGGCTCGCGTACGTGCTTTTGGGGATTATGCAACTTGATTAAGTTGCCGCTGGCCATCCAGTTTATGGCGTCGTCACCACCCCGAAAAACGCAGCGATTAAACGACCTAAGTCGCTGATTTTAAAAGGCAATTCCTGTATAATGAGCGCTATGATAACCCTCTGTAGGAGAGTCCAAATGAAGCGCAAAAGCAGCTTTTTGAAGCGAGCAAAATTACGGAAAAATCGAGCTGCGGATGGCGGGCATGCTACCCTCACAGCGTTCCGTCTGCTGCATATTTTGAAGAACGCTGTGAGGGTAGCATGCCCGCCAGTTACTGTCAATACATACAGTAGTGAGCCGAAGCACTAGGGTGTGCTTCGCCATGTCGTCCATTGACCATTTGATGTTGCACACTTCGCGCGTAGGGGCTTGATCGATGTGCTAGGTTGTGTGCTATGATTCAGTCCTGATTACGCAGACAGCAGAAAATTTGTCGGCGGAGCTGCGAGGCCTGGCTAGCTAGGTCACATGAAGGGAAATTGTAAATGTGCAAGATTCTGCTCTGATTTAGTTCAGGGAGATTTATTTACAAGGCCGTCCTTCCTCGTAATCATCCTATTTCTTTGCCTTTGGCAACCCCTTGATCTTCCGAACTTTGGCCTCGTCTGCATGATATGCAGTAATAGAGGCCAGTTGGCGTTCGCCGGCATCATTCAAATTTTCCAGGGCGACCACAGCAACAGCATTCCAAGTCACTTCACCAAATTTCAGCTTCTTGATACCATTCAAGAAAAAGGCCTGTTCCTTATTTTCCTCGTTTTTATACTTCGTGTTGACGTGGATCTCAGAGAATTGGTTGTAGGCCGCAACCAGGATGTCCGCAACAAACTCCTCTGAGACACCCTGCGCTAAGCGGGAATCAAGGATGTGATCGACGGTGCTGGCGTTAATCTCCACCCCGCCGCACTTTGTAGGCGCCCAACCTTCTTTGGCGCAAATCTTTGCGATTCTTTCCCGCTGCTTGGGTGTCAACAAATACGAAAACGCGGGCATTGCAGGGGCAGCATTGATGTTCGTACCCGTCTGTCTGAACGCGTTTACGATAGAAACGAGGTTTCTTATTGCTTCTTCAAACTCATGCATACAATTTCGCGCCGAAGGAAAACAACATGATACGACATCACTGATACACTGTATAAAAACACAGGTGCGACCTGATAAGTCGCTGTTTCAACTGTCCTGAGGCAACAGAAGATTAAAGTGGACCCCACCGTCAAGACAAATTTTGCCTGAGTTTAAGCTATGGTCTTGATCCCGCCCGCAGCGGATCAGCGCTGCCCTGTCGTGCTTAAATTCATGCATCGGCGAGTGTGGGAATCATGGCGGTCGGCTCCCGGCAGCTCGGGTTTTGGGGCAGCGCCCCATGCTCCCCAGCAGTCGTCGCTTCTTGCCCTTGCGCTTCGTCGACTATGGCACTCTCTGGCACTTTTCCGTATTTATCGACGATGATGGCGCCGCCACCCTTGCCGCTCGCGTACACCAGGTCAGGTGTCTGATAGCGCAACGCCTGGTGTGGCCGCTCGCCGTTATAAAAGGCGAAGTACCGCGTCAAGCCAGCATGCAGTTCGCCCATCGTCGCGTAGCCGTTCAAGTACACGTCCTCGTACTTGACGTTGCGCCACAGGCGCTCCACGAAGATGTTGTCCAAGGCACGGCCCCGGCCATCCATACTGATGTCCACGCTCTCCCGCTTCAACACGCCCGTGAACGTCAGA
>NZ_JAFCXL010000049.1:0-5998 GCF_049898325.1 Massilia sp. DWR3-1-1
GCCTATATTTCTTTTTTGTGAACATTTGATAATTTAAGTCTTCAGTGACCGAAGTCACTGGCACTTTCATCAAACGCCCACACTTATCGACTGTTAATTGTTAAAGAACTTTATTCGGTACTGAATCTGTGCATTTCGAAGCGTTGTGTTCGTTGCAGCAGAGAGATGAGATTATGCGGCGTTTTGCGTTTTTCGTCAACCTCTTTTTCCTCGCTTCACGCTGCATTTGCATGCCTTGTTCTGCGAGGGGGCGAACTATAGCAAGCGGAGGTGGGAACCCGCAAGGCTTATCTTCAACGTCACAACCGGGCGAGCCACTTGCGTGCCGACATCGGCGCGCCTCGACCAACCGGCGCCATGCTCATGACGCGCGCGCGTCCCGCTCGGCGTGATAGGCCTCGATATTCAGGTAACGCAGCTTCGATTGACGCCCCTCTTCGCTGTGCACGAAGCCCAGGCCGGCCACATATGGCTCGATGATGTGGATCTTCTGCAGCGGCGTGACGATCAGCAGTTGCAGGTTCATGCGCCTGAAAAGCTCGAGGCCGAAGCGCGCCGACTCGTCCGAGCCGCGGCCAAACGCTTCGTCGATGACGACAAAGCGGAACGAGCGCGAACGGACCACGCCCCATTCGAAGCCGAATTGATAGGCGAGACTGGCGGCCAGCACCGTGTAGGCCAGCTTTTCTTGTTGCCCGCCCGACTTGCCGCCGGCGTCCGTGTAGTGCTCGTGTTCGCGGTCATCCTCGCGCCAGCGTTCGGAAGCGGAGAACACGAACCAGTTGCGCACATCGGTCACCTTGCGGGTCCAGCGGCGGTCCATGTCGGCGCTGCCTTCGCGCCCCCGGAAGCGCTCGATGATCCGTTTGACCTGCAGGAATTTCGCTTCCGAATAGTCCTCGTCGGCCGATCCCGTCAACCCGCCCTCGGTGCAGGCACGCAGATCCTGCTGAAAATCGCGCAGTTCGGCGTCCGGATTGTGCGCCGCTTCGAGGGCGATGTAGCGGTTGGGGTTGTAGTCGATGGCGCGCAGCGAGCCATTGATGCGGGCGATGCGCTCACCGATGCTCTCTCGCTCGCGCTTGAGTTGCGCCTGGAAGCCGGCGATCTCGCGGAGGGTACTGTCGTTGAGCAGATCCTTGAAGCGACCAGCGAAGCGGGGCAGATCATCGACCTGCAAACCGGCCAGCATCTTGCTGAACTCGGCGGCCGCTTCGATGCTGACATCGACCTCGCGCACATCGAGCGGCCAGTTGCGACTGTAATTTTGCATGGCGCCGATCATGGCGTCGCGCAGTCGCGCGATCTTGCGGTCCTCGGCATCGATATGCGCCTGCAGAAAATCGCGGAAATCCTTCTCCCGGTTGTCGCTCGATTCCACCGTCAGGGTGCAGGCGCCGAGCGCCTGGACGCGCAAGGCGTCGAGCAGCGGAAAGTAGCATGCCTGTGCGTCGGCGGCAGCCGCGTCGAGCACGATGGCGCAGGTGCCGGCGCCCAGATGTGCCTGCTCGAGCTTTTCGGCGGCGCGCGCGTGCGCCGTGCCAGCCTGTGAATACTGCGCGTCGACCTGCGCCTGTACCTGGCTTAGCTCGGTGAACTGCGCCTGCAGCGTGCGCAGCAGGTCGGACGACGCCGCCAGCGCTGCCATCTCGCGCTCGAGGGCGTCGATGGCGATCAGCAAAGGCTTCCAGTCGAGCTCATTGAAATGGTCGAACATGGCCAGTTTCTGCCAACTGACCAAGCGGGCATCCTGCTGCGCAAGCGCGCCTTTGAGCTGCGCGATGATCTCGCCGTTTCCCTGAATGCGGGCGGCAAGGTTGCGCTCCTGTCGCGTCAGCGCGGCGATCTTGGCCTGGTTCGACCAGCCCAACACATAGCGCGAGCGGTCGTCCAGGCGGTGGCGGTCATCCTTCTCGTGCCGCTCGCCAGCGGCCTTGATCTGACCACCGCGGGTGACCGCGCGCCTTTCGCGGCGGAACGCCCCGAGCCGGTCGCAGCACACATGGTCGAAGCGGCGCGACAGTTCGGCGTCGAGCCAGCCATAAAACGGCGAGTCCGGCTTGATCTGCAGTTTGCGCGCCATGGCAGCCGCCGGCAGCTCGCGCACCTCGACGGCGACATTCGCCTGCACACGGTAATACACGAGCCGGTCGCCGATATTGGTGCTGTCGACCCACGCGGCGACGGCGGCGAAATGGGCGTCGGGTACCAGCAGCGACAAGCCGAAGTTGCGCAGCAAACGTTCAGCTGCGCCTTCCCATGCACGCTCGTCTTCGCGCACCTGTATCAGCTCGCCGACGAATGGCAAGTTATCGGGCAGCAGATGCAAGGCCGCGCACAAGGTGGCGCGCACATCGAGCATCTGACTGGCGATGTTCGAACGTCTGCCGCGCAGCGAATCGAGTTCGCACGTGAGCCCACCATGCAGCCGGCCCAGCTCACGCAGGCTCACGCCCGCCTCGGTGAGCCGGTTCTGAAATTCGTCACGCTGCGCGATGCAGCCCCGTTGTCCGGCGTCGATGTCGCGCCGGTTGGCGGTGAACGTGGCGCCATCGGCGACAGCGGCCAGCCCCACTGCGGCCGCCAGCGCATCGTACTGCGCGCAACGCCTTGCGCGTTCTTCGCGCGTGGCCTGCAGGCGTGCGACATCGCCCTTGATTTGTTCGATACGGTTACCGCCATTGGTGGCGATGGCGTGGGTGATCTCGTCGCGCCGACGCGCCAGCATGCGGCGCTCGTCGCCATATTTCACCAGCTGATCGGCAAGCGCATCAAGTTCGGCCTGCAACAGGCCGATACGCTTGTCCAGCAGTTCGCGCTTGAGGTGCGCAAACCACGGCCGCAGCATGTCGCGGCAGCCGCGCAACTGCTCGACCTGCAGTCGCAGCACCTCATGGTGGGCGCAGTCACTGCTCAGTGGCATGAGCTGCTCGATCTGCCGCTTGGCCTTGAGCACCGCCTCATGGGCGCGATTGAGATCGTCGAAGTGGGCGATCAATGCGCCGATGCGCGCGTCGACCGGAAACGCTTCGAGCATGTGTTCGCGCACGAAATCGGTGAGATTGCCGACCGATTTCATCGACACGGTCTGGTGAAACAGATCCATCGCCTGTTCGCTGGCGATACCGAAGCGGCGACGGAAGTCCTGCCCGTACGCGGGGAAGGCGTCGTGCACGGTGACGCCGGCCGTGGCGCGCAGGCGTTTTTGCAATTGGGCGATGTCGCTACCAAATCCGGCAAAATGTTCGGCGATCGACAAGTGGCTGTCGGCGACGACATAAAACCGCTCCGGCTGGCCCCGCGCAACCCCCAGCCAAAACACCTGGGCCAGGGTGACGGTCTGATTAAAACCCTCGTTGCGAAACACCCCGAGGATCACCGAATAACTGTTTTGGTCGCGCAGGGCGACGGCGCGCGCGCTCATGCCCGTATCGCCCCGTTCGGACTTGTAGTGACCGAGAACGTAAGTGCGCAGGCTGCGCTCGCGGGCATCGGCACCGGCCGCCTTGTTATACGAGATTTTTTGCGCCGGCACCAACAGGGTGGTGAGCGCATCGACCAGCGTCGACTTGCCCGAGCCTATATCGCCCGTCAGCAGGATGCTGTCGCCACCAGGGTGAAGCCGCCAAACCCGTTCATCGAAGGTACCCCAATTGAACACTTCGAAGTGATGCAGGCGAGAGCCGGCGCGCTCGTCAGGCGCCTGGGCGAACGCCGACTCGGCCTCGTCCGCCGCTGGTTTGAACTGTTCGCGATCGTTCATGCGTCACCTTCAAGCGTGCCGGCATGCGCGCCGTACTGGGCCAGGCGTTGCTCGAACTGGCTGAGCCACTGGGCATCGACAAATGCCTTCAAAATGCGGCGCACTTCGAACTGGTGTTCCTGGCCCCGCAGGCGGTGCAAAAAACCCAGTTCGATGACCTTGTTGATGTGGGTGTCCATGCGATCGAGCAGGCGCGCCTCGTTGGCGGTATCCGGCAAGAACAGGCGCACGGCGTCGACGATCTGCTCGCGGCTCATGATGAAGCGGGTGTCGCCGGCCAGGGCGTCGAATTCAGCGAGCTTCTTGCGCAGCAGGACCAGGATCAGGCTGACCGGATAGCTCAATTGCCGGCGCGAGATCAGGCGCGGTAATTGCGCTTCACCAGGCGCCTCGGCGCGCTGGCGCAGATAGGCGTACCCCTCCGCTTCGTCGACCAGCACCTCCAGGCCCAGCGTGCCGCAATAGTCGCGCACGCGCCCCTGCAATTCGATCAGCGCCTGCCACAAGGCCATGTCGGTGTCGCGGTACAAAACGCCTTGCAGCAGTACGACGAGCACCTGGCCCAGTTGGTTTTGATCGGGTGGTTCCGTATTCATGCTGAGTAAATAATGAGTGGCAGCGTCGCTACGCGCACGCGCCCGTGTTGATCGGTCCAGCGCACCATTTCGGTCTGGTCGTCATCGATTGCCGCCTTGCCGTCCTCGGTCGCCAGTTTCAGATAAGCGGCCAGTTCGCCCAGGCCCTGCTCAAGCGGATAGGTGGCAGTCAGGTCGGCCAGTGAAATCTGCGGGTGGGTTTGCAGCGCGCGGCGCACATTGCCACGCAAGCGCGCAGGATCGACGTGGACCTGCTCGAACAAGGCGTCGGCGCTGACCGCTTCGCCATCGTCGACCAGGATCTGCTGGGTGATTTTCGGCTTGAACGGGGGCGCATACAAGCTGCGCTCCATTGGCATGGGCAGTAACGGCGCCGGCGCGGCGAGATCCATAAAAGCGCGCTCGTCGATCTGGCCACGCATGCGCAGGGCGCGCTGTTCAATGTCGCGCATGATCTGCATGATGCGGCGGTTTTCCAGCCAGGCCTGGTCGTCCAGGTAACGGCGCAACTGCGCCGACAGGCGCGCCACCGTTCTCTGGGTGACCTGGCCCGCTTCCATCAAGTCGTCGTGAATGCGCTGCAGGCGGCCGTCGCTCTCGAGTTCGCGCACGGGAGCCAGTTGCGCCGCGCGCGCAAGCAGTGCGCTCAGTTCATCCTGGCGGGCCGGCGACATCAACAGATCCCAGAACGCCTTGAAGCTTTTGCCTTCGTCGGTTTCCGATATCAAGTCGCGCTGACCGAAGATGGCCTGCTGAAGCGCGCCCTTGCTGCCATCCCAGGTGGCGATCTGCTCGCGCACCTGGCGGTCCAGCGCGCGAAAATTCTGGTCGACGGCGCGAAAGTCCGATACTAATTCGCGCGCTGTGGCCGCCATGTGCAGGAAGCGCTCACGCACCTGGGTGGCATCCATCAGGTCGATGCGGCCGGCGCCGATCTGCGCAATCTCGACATCGATTTCCGCCTTTTTCCGTTTCAGCGCGGCGATGCGAGCGCGCGGATCGAGCTCGCTGCCGTCGACAATCTGGTGCAGCAAATCAAACACCGTCATCAGGCGCGATTCGGTGCCGATAAAATTGCACCGGTCCAGTTTGCGCAGCCAGTCGATCGCCTGTTCCGTCGATGAGGCCAGGTCATAGTGGGCGTCGTCCTCGCCGGCCCGATAGAATTTGCGCAGCCAGCCGCGCTCATCGGAAGCCCAGTCATCGAGGTAGCTGCTGGCCGTTTTCGGAAAGACGATTTCGCCAGCCACGTCGTGCAAGCGATACAGGTGATCGTCGAGTTGCACAGCGAGTTGCTGGCGCGGCATCGCACGCACGTTTGGCGCGATAAACGCGGCGTGCAAAAAGCTGGCGATCATGGGCGCGTGGTCGGCGGCGAGCAGGCGCCAAGCCGGGTGCGTGCGCCGCTGGATCAGAAGTTGTTGGTAGTCCATGGGTCGGCCAAGTCCCTCGATGTAATAGCCAATGTAGCACCGGCGTGGCAGGGGCGCTGCCCGCAACACGGGCAACAAATGAAGCTGCAGACGTAAAAAAACCCCGCACATCGCTGTACGGGGTTTTCTCACTATAACTAGCCTGACGATAACCTACTTTCACACTGGTTGCAGCACTATCATCGGCGTAATATCGTTTCACGGTC
>NZ_JAFCXL010000050.1:0-5925 GCF_049898325.1 Massilia sp. DWR3-1-1
GGCTTCTCGAATTTGTGGCGACGCTCTTCGCTGTGTTTGTACGGCACGGGCTTACCTAGGAAGAAATGATGCCAGATTGTACACTCCTGTGGCGACCGGTCGAATTATTCAACAACGCCATTCTGGAGCGCAACCATGAATATGAATGGCTTTCAAAGTTGTAATCGATGCTTGCAACGCCTGTGCGAATGCCTGTGACAGTTGCGCGGCGCTGTGTTTGAAAGAGGCGGACGTGGCCTCGATGGTTCGCTGTATCGGATTGGATATGGACTGCGCCCTGCTATGCCGCACCGCCGCCACCCTGATGGCGCGTAACAGTGAACATGCTGCAGCGATTTGCAAACTCTGCGTTGCAGCCTGCCAAGCGTGTGCAGTCGAATGTGGTCAGCACAAGATGGATCATTGCCAGCGATGTGCCGAGTCGTGCCGCAAATGCGCGGACGCATGCGCGCAAATGGCAGCAGTGTAAACATTTGCAGAATGCGGTCTAAATACCTTTTTCAGAGCTGCGCTGTGCAGTTGGGATGGCCGTCATCAATTCGCCAATTCAAGGAAAATCATGACGCTTACTCGCAAGACTAGTAGTGAAGTTGACTCCAAGCTAGTGGACGTTGTCACGCCAACGTCGGAAGACCATGCCGAACATGCGCTCGATGAGGCACTGGCGGAAAGTTTTCCGTCCAGCGATCCTATCGCTGTGTCGATACCGAAACCATCGGAAACGCCGCTAACGACTGGGGAACGATAACATCTGTGATTGTATGTAGAGCAATAGTTGACTTAGAGAAAATGAATATCCCTCCACCGTAGCAACGAAATGCATTACGCCACGGCGACGTCAAACAGCTGATTCCAAGCCCATGGTGACTCTCCAGCATGGGCCTGCCGGGGGCCGCATGTGATGCGTACGCAATACACGCGATCTAGCGTCAGATTTTCGCGCAACAAGCCGATGCGCCAACCGGTCCACAGATCACTTCGAGCTCAGCGCTTACGCGCTCGTCGGGCATGCCATAGACAGGCGCAAAGCCACCACCTGGTGTTCTGAAGTTGGTTGTTTGCCCCTGATACAGCCTGGCTGCCGTCCACTGGACATGTGCCTTGTACACGTAACTGCGCAGATCAAACTTCAGCGTTTCTGGACTGTTGGCCGTTCCAGATACCCGGCCCCCAGGCGCAACCACGCGCTGTGCAATGTAGTCGCCATTCAGGATGTCTTGCCAGACGCGCTTGGTCAACTTGTCGCCGCGATACGCCGCGCGCCCGCCATAGCCAGCGACAGGCTTGAAAAACAAGCCGCGCCGCGCACTCCACAAGCGTTCAGCTTTGTCGATCGTCACGCTCTCGGTAATCGGCACGTTGGCAACTAAAATGTCGATCACCGGCTGCGCCACACCCAGCGTCTTGAGCGTTTTAGCATTGCTGAAAATCGTCAGATTATGCTTGTTGGCGTAAAGCGCGTGCGCATGCGGGTCCGGGGTCAGCACGACCGCATCCGCGCAATAGGCCTCACGCAGCGCACCCGTGGCGGGGCTTTCGAGCATGAAGTCGGTAAGACGGTTATAGACCAGATCGAGTTTGATGTTCTCCAGCCATAGGGCGTCGTCGTGAAACGTCAGGTGCGACGGGTCCGTGATGACGGCGTCGATGCCGCTGCTGGCAAAGAGTCGCTGAAACAATAGAAATTCCGGATACAGGTACTGTTGCTGCGGATCGGTGTCCACGATGGCAATGGTACGAAGCGGCGCGCTGCCTTTTACAGCCGCCCATTCAGACCGGAACATGTCGATGATGGCCTCTTCAAATACCGCGCCAGAAACAATCGATTCCTCGATGCGGGCGCTGTCGAGGCAGCAGGTTCGATGCGCGCGCGCCATGACCGCGTTGAGCATGGCGCCGCCCGCATTGGTATTGATTTCAATGAGGGCCAGGCTTTCACCATCTGGATGAAAGTCGTATCCGAAAAATACTCCGCGAGTGCCGGTGTGGCCCTGCTGTGCGATGGATGGTGCATTGGCCAGTACCAGCTGGCGGTATGAATGCATAGCAATGACGGACTCGATCGCTGTTACTACGTCGCCGATCAGGTTGGCCCGGCTCTGCGAAATGAACACTGGCCGCGATGCAAACAGGTAGGGGCAGCGTTCTTTCACCAGGGCGGCAAGCTGATCGTCCCCAAACTCGCCCGACAACGCAAGTTCCAGCGCGGCCGGATCCAGGCTGTTGCAAAAGCACCCAGCGTTCAGGCGCTCCGCTGGAAGGCGAATTTCTTCCTGTCCGGGCAATCCCTTGCCTGCGTTTCCAAATTGAGCGTGTTGCATGTGCTTCCTTTACTTGGTGTGAATGCCGCGTAGAGGCAAGATGTAACCACGCGGCATCTAGTTACTGGGCCCAGGGCGCCCTGCCAGCATGTCGAATTAGCCGCCACGACAGCACGGGCAGTCGGTTTCGCCACTATTTCTTACCGCTCATTTTTCATGGCGGCCGGAATTCATGGCAATTGGTACCGTCGATTCAGGCGAGCCTGGGTTTCGCCGCAAGCGCAGGGCATTGGCGATCACCGATACTGAGCTAAGACTCATCGCCAGCGCTGCCACCATTGGCGACAGTAGTTGGCCTGTAAACGGATACAGCACCCCAGCAGCTAGCGGAATGCCAAGAGCGTTATAGATCAGGGCAAATCCCAGGTTCTGGTACATGTTGCGCACCGTGGACACTGACAATTCGCGAGCCCGCGCAATGGCACGCAGATCGCCCTTGACCAGCGTCACATGGGCGCTGTTGATGGCCACGTCGGTGCCCGTACCCATAGCGATTCCCACGTCCGCCCTTGCTAAGGCGGGAGCGTCGTTAATTCCGTCACCCGCCATCGCCACGACTTTGCCTTCTTTTTGGAGACGTTCGACCAGTGCCAGCTTGTCATGAGGTTTCACTTCACCGTAAATCTCGCCGATACCAAGCTTTGCGCCAACCGATTTAGCCGTTGTGACGCCATCACCGGTTGCCATGATGACGTTGATGCCGGTCGTTTTCAGCTCAGCAAGGGCTTCCGCCGTCGATGCCTTAACCGGGTCCGAGACGGCAACAAGTCCCGCCAATGAACCGTTTACAGCCAGATACATGACGCTCGCTCCTTCGCCACGCAATTCCTCGGCGGCAACGGCGAGACTCTGCCAATCGATTTTTTCGGCGTCCATCAGTGCCGTGTTGCCGAACGCTATGGTCCGGCCATCGAGACTACCGCGCACCCCGATGCCGCTAGCGGATTCAAATTGGTCAGTCTTGCTGAGTTTCACGTTTTGCCGCCTTGCCTCATCGACGATCGCTTTTGCAAGTGGATGTTCGCTGCCCTGGTCGATGCTTGCCGCAATTTGCAGGACCTGCGCCGCATCAAATCCCGGCGCCGGGACAACCCGATCGAAGGCCGGCCGCCCTTCAGTCAACGTCCCGGTCTTGTCGACAATGAGGGTATCGACCGAGCGCATGCGTTCGATCGCTGCGGCATCGCGAAACAGCACCCCTTGCGTCGCTGCGCGACCGGTTGCAGCCATGATCGACATCGGCGTGGCGAGCCCGAGAGCGCATGGGCAGGCAATAATCAGAACGGCAACCGCATTAACGAAGCCGAACATCCAGCTCGGTTGCGGCCCGAAAAATCCCCAAACCAACAAGGTTAAAATTGCAATGCTGACAACGATCACCACGAAGTAACTGGCGACGACGTCCGCCAGACGCTGCATCGGGGCGCGCGAGCGCTGCGCCTGAGCTACCATCTGAACGATCTGGGCGAGCACCGTTTGGGATCCAATCTTGTCTGCGCGAATGATCAGGCTACCGCTGGCGTTCACCGTGGCGCCGATCACTTTATCCTGCGGACGTTTCGTGACCGGCCCGGGTTCCCCCGTAAGCATCGACTCGTCCACGGCGCTTTCCCCTTCCAGCACGACGCCATCGACCGGCACTTTTTCGCCGGGGCGCACACGCAGCGTGTCACCAATGTGTACGTTCGCCAGAGGTACGTCCTCCTCGGTGCCGTCCCCGAGGATCCGCCTGGCGGTCTTCGGCGAGAGACCAATGAGGGACTTGATCGCGGCCGAGGTCTGCGATCGGGCGCGTAATTCCAGGATTTGTCCGAACAGGGTCAATGAGACGATGACGGCCGCAGATTCAAAATAAACGCTGACCTCTCCGTCCATGGCAAACGTCGGCGGGAATATTCCTGGCGCCAGGGTCGCAACGACGCTATACACATATGCGGCACCCACACCCGTTCCAATCAAGGTCCACATGTTCGGACTTCGATTGTTCAAGGACTGTAACCAGCGCTCGAAAAACGGCCAGCCGGCCCATAGCACAACCGGCGTACTCAGGCCGAACTCGATCCAGGTCTGGTGTGCAATGCCGCCGTGGAACAGAGAATGGCGGAACATTGCAAGCACAAACACGCTCAGCGACAGGGGTAAGGTCCACCAAAAGCGGCGTTTGAAGTCAACCAGTTCGGGGCTCTCGGTATCGTCGAGACTAGGCATTTCCGGTTCGAGCGCCATGCCGCATTTAGGGCAATTGCCTGGTCCGGGCTGTCTGATCTCGGGATGCATCGGACAGGTAAAGATCGTCCCTTCCGGGCTTGGCGCAACGGCCTCTTGTGGATTCAGATACCTCATCGGATAGGCCCTGAATTTTGTCACGCATCCGGCGCTGCAAAAGTGATAGTCGGCGCCTGCATATGCCACGGTCTTTTCAGGATTGGCACGCACCTTCATGCCACATACCGGGTCAGTAAATGGTTTGTCCTCATTCTCGGTGGCTACAGAGATTTGCTTCTGGGCTGAATGCTCGGGCCCGTCTTGAGGCTTTACGTCGCTCGCGTTCATTTGTGGATCCCTGAAAAATCGAAGTCCGCCTGGCCAAGTAGCCAGGCGGTGCACGCAAGCCGGCATTTACACAAAATGCGCGCCGGTTGAGCGACTGGTACCGTTATTTCTTGTGCTCTAGGTCCTGGATCAATGCTTTCATTTCGCCGATTTCTCGACGCTGCGCTTCGATGATGCCGTCGGCGAGCTTGCGCACGCGAGGATCCTTGATCCCGGCCCGTTCACTGGTCAGGATGGCGATTGAGTGATGGGGAATCATCGCGCGCATCCATGCCACGTCGTCAATAGTTGCCTGACTTCGAACCAGCCACAGCGAACCTGAAAATACGAGCACACTCGCGGCAAATATCATTGCGTTCAGTTTCTTGTCGGGATACATGCCCAACATGAACAAGAGCATAACTGCCGCCATCGTTGCGCCCATCAACAGCGCCATGTAAGCCCGCGTTTCGCTAAAGAAAATATGGTCTATTTAATAAGTGTTCAGATACATCAGACCGAACATAATGACCGTCGAGGTAGCGATCATCAACAGAAATTTCCGGTACATCATCATGGTGTGCCTCCTTTTGATAGGTGTTTGTGCGGCTTGCCATCCGCGTGGGTCTGGGTTGCGCCAAGCTGAACCGTGGGTGCGTCGGGATGCGCGTGGTCATCAGGGGCGTCTTCGTGACCATGGTGACTCCCAGCCTCCTCAGGCCCATGTTGGTGCGACTCCCCAATGCCCTGTAATTCGCCCCCGCCATGGGTGTGACCGCCACTCTTCGCCACCATGCTTTGATATCCGGCAGCATCCAGCTTTGGCAGCACCTGCAGGAACGCCGTCATGTTCCAGAGGTATTCGTCATCCATGCTTTTCCCCCAGGCTGGCATGCCCGAAGCTTTAACGCCGTGCTTGATGACCCAAAATGCATGCGCGGCCTTAACGGGCTCTGAGGTGTACTGTCAATAGCGGACACTCTTGTCTCAGGCCGCCTGTCGTTGTTCTCTAAATTTTTCAGCGAACAACGCGGGCGCAATATTGCCGAGGCGCGAGTGGCGCCGCTGGCGG
>NZ_JAFCXL010000051.1:0-5455 GCF_049898325.1 Massilia sp. DWR3-1-1
AGCGCCATGATGTTACCGATCACCGGCAGGCTGCCGGCCACGGTGCTCAGGCGCTCCAGCGTGACGTAGTCGCAGCTGATCTTGCGCAGCCATTTGTCGAAGGCGGCGGCGCCGGCGCCGATGTCGCTCGGGTCGATGGTGTCGAGCGGGGCGACGGCCACTTCCGGCGCGCGTTCGGCCGGTTTGATCGGGGCTGGCGAGGGCGCGGTCATGGCGGCTTTTTACAGGATGGATTTTTTAAGGGGCGAGGGCGCCACTTCAGCGCCGCTGC
Organism: Massilia sp. DWR3-1-1; assembly: GCF_049898325.1. Taxonomy (NCBI): domain Bacteria; kingdom Pseudomonadati; phylum Pseudomonadota; class Betaproteobacteria; order Burkholderiales; family Oxalobacteraceae; genus Massilia; species Massilia sp. DWR3-1-1. The sequence continues at coordinate 272 of NZ_JAFCXL010000051.1, forward strand.
GCGGCAGCGATCCGGGCACACCGAGGGTCGACGCGAAGGCAGCGGCAGGCGTGCCGGCCCGTGCCGCGCCAATTGCGTTCAAGGCCGTCGCGCCGCCTGCGAACTTGTCCGCACCGTTATCGGCAACCTGGCCCAGGGCGGCCTGTCCGAGCTGCGCCAGCAATGCTTGCGCGCCGCCTTTTGGCAGCGTCTGCACTGCGCTTGCCGCTTGCGTTGCAGCTTGCGCAATCGCGCCCAACTTGCCGGCTGCGCCGTTGAGCTCGGCTGCCGCAGCTTTGGCGCCAGCGAGCGGGCCGGGGGGCTGCCCGATCGGCGTTGGCTTTGGTGCCGGTGGGTCAGCCGCGGCAGCGGCAGCGACGCCAGACTGGGGCGAGGCAACGTTCGGCCATTCGCTTGCCGGGCCGAAGTAGCTGCCTTCATCCCACGGGTCGCGCGGGTCCTTGCCGTAGCTGACCGTCGCCATTCCCATCGGCAGGCCGGCCACGCTGGCGAAGCCATTGCCATCGAGCTTGCCCTGGTGGACGCCACCTTCGGCGTCGATGACGGTGTAGTCGCCTTGCTCGATGCCTTGCTTCCTGCCCCCTTCCAGATTCACGTACTGGTGATACAGGTCGAGCTGCCCCGGCGCCAGCTGCACGGTCTGCGGCAAGCCAGGGGTGCCTTCGCTCTTGGCGGGGACGAAGCTGTGTTGCGCCGCGTGCTGGCGCCAGGTGCCGTTGGTGCCATGGACGATCCCCGCTGCGTTCCAGCGGCTGAAGCTGGTGCCGCCGTTGATCACCACCTCTTCCTTGGCCGTGATCGTGATCCGGTTGGCGGTATGGGTGATGTTGAGCTTGGCCAGGATGTTGACGCTGTCTTTCAAGGCGGTGATGTCGATGTCGGCGCCGGCCGCCACCAGCTTCATGCCGGCCTTGTAGGCAAACATGCGCACCGCTTCCTTCACGCTCACGAGCAGGCTCTTGCCGGCGGACAGGCTGGCATGGCCGCCGCTGGTCAGGGCGGTGTGCTCCACGCTCATCAGATGGGTGGAACCCTGGGTGCTCGTTTCAATGCCGGCGGGACTGGCCAGGGTCAGGTGGGGCGCCTGGAATTCCGGGAATTCACCTTGCGCAGGCAGGCCCCCCTGGCCTTTGAGGGCGTCGACCTGCGCCTGTAGCGCGACGGCAACTTCGGCGCCGTCGCCCGGCTGGTGCGCCTGTGCCTGTTGGGCGATCTGCGACAGGCTCTCGTGCAAGGCCTGACCCTGGACCATGCGCGCCAGCGTCGGTGCCATGTCGGTGACATGGGCGCCGGCGTTCGGCCGTCCTTCGGTGCTCAGCAGCAGGCCGTGCTGCGCCCGCACGGCGCCGTGGCCGTCGGTTCGCAGCTCGAAGCCCTGGCCGCGCGCGTCCTTGCGTCCGGCATGGTCTTCGATGCGGTGGATATGGCCGAGGCTGAGCTGGCTGGCGAGATGGTCGCTCTTGAGCTGCGCCTGAATTTTACCGGCCGTATCGTCGAGCACCAGATGATTGCTGCGCCCGCCGCCGTCCAGCTCGCGGCTGCGTATGCCCGACAGGGCGGCCTGGCCTGGCAGCTGCCAGGGCGGCATCGTTTCGCTGTTGTACACGATCCCGGTGATGATCGGATGATCGACGTTGCCATCCAAGAACTGCACCACCACTTCCTGGCCAACCCGGGGCACGCCTATCTGGCCAAACTGGCCGCCGGCCACCGGCATGGCCACGCGCACCCACTGCGAACTGGCCTCGTCATACTGGCCGGCGCGGTCCCAGTGAAACTGCACTTTCACGCGGCCGAGGCCGTCCGTGTGAATCTGCTGGCCGGCGGGGCCGACGACCAGCGCCGTCTGCACGCCGGGGTCAAGGCAGCGCTCGCTGTTGTAGCCGCGGCCGGGGCGCCAGCGCACGCTCTGGCGGATGCAGGTCATGTCGTTGCTGTATTTCGAAGGCGCGCCCGGCCCGGCCTGGTAATTGTTGCTGGCGTGGTGGTCGATGGCGACGATGACGTAGTCGCGCGTGGCCATGTCCATGTGCGGCGGCGCGCTGCTGAAGTGGTCCAGCAGCCGGAAACTGCGCCCCGCCTGGGCGTTGCGGTCGTTGCCCCGCGCGTGAAAAAACTGCGTCATGGCGTCGAGTTCTTCCATGCTGCGCGTGGCCAGCGCCTCGCCGCCGGCGGGGTCGCGAAAGCCGTAGGAGCCGGTGTTCCTGAAGCGCTCGTAGGCGGTCACACTGTCCTGGCGGTTGGCGGAGTGGCCCTGCACGCGTTGGGGGCGCGGCTTTTTATAGTCGAAACTGGTCAAGGTCAGCGCGCCGCTGCCGATCCGCCGCGCCGGCTGCCACGTTTTGATGCCGTCGCCTTCACCAGCGCCCGATTCGCTGCGAAACACCATCTCGCCGACGCCGCTCTCGGCATCCTTGTCCATGTCGATCCAGGGCGCGCGCGCCGTGTTGTCTGCCAGGCACAAGGTATGCCCGTCGGCGCGGTGTTCGTAGGTATAGTGCAGGCCGAGCGCTTCCCAGCGGCGGTGCAGGTGGTTGTAGTCGGTCTCGTTGTACTGGTTGGCGCAACTGAGCGCGGGGTCGGCCTCAAGGAGGTCGATGCGATAGTCGCGCTCGAGGTAATGGCCGAAGGTCGTTTCGGTCAGTTGGGCCACGGATCTGCGCTGGAAGGAGACGCAGTCTTCGCGCAAGCGGGCAAACGTCAGCCAGGGGCCGAGCACCATGCGGTAGAAAGCGAAACCGCCGTCGGTCTTGATCAACTCAAACTGGCTCACGTAGCCATTGAAGTAGCGCAGCGAGCCGTCGGCGCGCACCAGAGACACCGTGACCATCTTCGCCATCATCTCGTTGAGCGCGATGAAGGCGTTGTCGGAGAGGAGCTCCAGGTCGATGCAAAAGTCGCGCGACAGTTCTTCGCGCGCGTGCATGGTGTTGACCAGCAGCGTGCCTTTTTCGGGGCCGTCGTTGAACGGAAAGTCGAGCCGCAGCAGCCGGTTCAACTGCGAGGCCTTGCCGAACACGGACAGGGTGGCGATGTCGGCCGCCGCTTCGTTCAGGTATTGGTTTGTCATTGCACCTCCATCGCCAGATGAGTCCAACTGGCCGAGGGCAAGTATTGCGCTGTGGGATTTCGGAAATTTGCGCTGGATCAATGGCACCGCGCATCCATGCGGCAAGGGCAAAAGCGTGGCGCTGCAGCAACCGACTGATCACGCGCACCGAAACCAGCGGCAATTCAAACGCGAATCGTCATGCGCGCGAGGTGGGGCCGCCGCTGGTATGTCGCACAGGCGGTGGCTGGGCCGACCGGCGTTGCTGTTCTGGCGGGCGGGCGGTTGCGGTCATGCGTTGCGGTGCGAATCACGCCATGACCGTCGATGCCGGGTTTCTGTTCAGTGCCTATCCAAGTAGGCTGGGGGGAGCGGATGCCGACATGCGCGTAGGCGATGGCTGGCAAGCTCGGGCAAGGCGCGAGACGGACGTATGGCTGGCCATGCTACGACGAGCAACGCCGGCTGCTGGGACAATCCACCGAACTTAGCAGAGCCTCGTATCAGCACGGCTTCAGACTCATGGATTTGTGCGGTTTCGGTCGCGCCACCCGAGGCTTGGATTTGATGATGCCGGGTCGGTGGGAGTAAGTCCGGCCCGCGATCAATTGTAGTGCTTCGATCAAACGCGTGGCGATGTCAGCGCCGAGCAGCAACGCTGGCAGCAGTGGCTTGAGGATGGAATGGGCGGCGGCGCGATTGATGCGCCTTGTCGGCGGCAGCGCCGCGTCGCGCAAGGCGGTTTCGGTAGCCAGCGACTGCAGGTTGTCGCAGACGATCTTCGCGGCGAAGTCGTGCATTGTCGCCTGCTGCGACATGCCGGAGACGTGCTCCCGGTTGAGTCGGTGCTTGAGGCGTTTGAATGCTTCCTCGATGCGCCAGCGCTGATGATAGAGGTCGCCGAAGTCGGCGCCCGGAAACGCCGTTGGGTCGAGCAAATTGGTCATCAACACGCGCACATTGCCGGTGCTGGCAACATGGCGAACGAGGCGCACCGTTTGGGGCGTTGCCGGGCACTCGTAGTCGCTGGCATCGCGCCGGTCGGGCGCCGCCAGCGTGACGATTTTGTCGTGCGCATCCGAGCGCAGAAAGTCGCGTACGCACGCGAAGCCGCTGTTGCCGCCCTTTTCGACGCGCATGCAAAAGCCGATGCCGCGTGCGTTGAGCACGGCGACCAGCCAGCGCGATGGATAGCCACGGTCCATCAGCAGCAGGTCATCGCCGCCGAGGCGATCGAGGTGCGGGAACAGCATCTGGCGCTCGTCCTCGTGGACGCTGTGCAAGGAAGCGGCAAGCATCATCTCGGCACCTGGCAGGTAAAGGCCAAAGGCGATTTGGTCGGCACTGGCGGCGCGCGCGACGTGGCTGGCGCGGCGTCCGAAACACAAGGTCGAGGCATCAGCGGCGACGAGTCGACGGCCGCGCCAGCGAGGCACGAAGCCGTCAGCGTCAGCGCGCGCGACGAGCCAGTCGTTGAGCGCCGGGATGGCGGTGGCGGACGGCTTGGCGCGGGCCTTGGCGAAGGCTTGTTCGGAGACGTGGTGCATGAGTTGGGCCTGCTCTTTCAAGTGAGCGAAGAATTCATCGAGTTCAGTTTGAACGCTCTTGCGCATGCCGCTGAGCATGACGGCGACAAGTGCGGCTTGCGGCGGCGCACAAAGGCGTTGCCGGCGTCGGCATGGCGGGCAAGGTCGCGAAATTGCGGCGAATGCCGGAAGACGGAAAACGCGGTGAACAACGACGGTAACGACATGGCGGCCAATGAAGATCAAAAAGAGTTTCATTGGCCGCCCTGCTCGCGAAACCCCTCGCAATCAGGGCGGCGGCCGCGCGAAGCGGTGGTTCTGTCAAGAATTAAATGAGGTCGGCGGCCGAAATCTGTGCTGGCCGCTTAAATTCGGTGGATTGGGCCATGGCCCCGACTATCGCCAGACCGGAGCTCCTATTTGCCCAACCACTCTGCGAGTCGATGTCGAGGCCTGGCGGTCTCAAGTATCAAGTGCAACACCGGGTTAATGAATCGAATCGGCCTGCAATTGTAGCCGAGCCATGTGTTCGGTATAAACCACCAGCGGGGACTTCCAGCCGAGCGTTTCACGTGGTCGCGTATTGAGCGATAGTGCGATGGCATCGAG
>NZ_JAFCXL010000052.1:0-4711 GCF_049898325.1 Massilia sp. DWR3-1-1
TGACCATAGTAAATCGGTACCACCCCTTCCCATCCCGAACAGGACCGTGAAACGATATTACGCCGATGATAGTGCTGCAACCAGTGTGAAAGTAGGTTATCGTCAGGCTAGTTATAGTGGGAAAACCCCGTACAGCGATGTGCGGGGTTTTTTTACGTCTGGCGTTTACTCTCAGGCAGCGCGCTGACGCACGTCAGTGTCGACCGGGCGCGGGTCGCGGTGCCGGTGTCGGGCACGCGGGCGCGCGCCAGCACGCCTGGTTCCTCGAACAGCTCGCGCAGCGCGGGATTGCCTATCTGTTAGTCGTCGGGAGCGTCGAACAACGGCTCGCGCAAGCCGTCGCCGGTCTGACGGTGGCCGTTTACGGCTGTTCCACCGCATAGCCCTTCTCCTTCAAGCTGTCGAGAAAGCCACCCGCATTCATCGCCTGCGACACCGGCAGCAAGGCAAAAGTCGAGCGGTTGTTGCTCAGTGCCTTCTCCGCCGCCGCCAGCCAGGTGGCCTTCACGCGCGCATCGAGGTTTTCCGCGCCTTTCAGCCCTTTCATCCAGGCGCTGTTCGTGACCGCCTCGCGGCACGCTTCGGCATGGTCGGGGTAGCTCAGGGCGCGCATTTTGTCGACATCGCCGATCGCCCACGCATTCGCACGGACCCGCATGCCTTCCAGATCCGTCTCCAGGCGGTCGATGGTCTTGGTAAAACAAGCGAGATCGTCGAGCGTCGATTTTTTGAAATCCTTCAGGGCGCCACGGGGATTTTCCAGCGGAATGGAAAAGCTCGTCGTCGTCAGCTTGAGTTTGTGCTCCTTGGCGATCGCATAGATGCGCTTTTCAACCTGGGTGCCAGTGGCCAGACCCGATTTTGACGTCGCGGTCGTGAACAGCTGTTCGGCGGCGAACATGGGCCGCAGCGACTCGACACCCTGGTCAGCGCCGATGTATTTGCCTTTGAGCGCCGTCCAGCGGACGTAGACATCGGCCGGCACCACCTCCTGCAGGCTTTCGCCGTTGACATTCTTGCGCGCGCCGATCAGCGAGGGCAGGGCCGTGAGAATGTTGAGCGAATCCATCCAGCCCACGTGCAAGCCCATGCCCGGCACGCCCAACAATTCTTGCGATTGCGCGATGATGGTTTCCACTTCCTGCGAGCGCCACTGCAATTGCGCAGGCAGCGGCGCGTAGGTGCCGAACACCCACAGCACATGATCGTCTTTGCTGACCTTCCACAGGCCGGGGCCCGGCCGCTGGCCCACCACCAGCACCTGCTCAGGGGCCGCGTTGACCGCTTCCTGCGCGAACACGGGCGTCGACAAGATCGAACAACACAGCAGGATGGCGTGACGACGTTTCATGGCGGCTTTCGCGAGAGGGGAGCGGTGATAGTAAAGTGATTATTGCCCAAGCTTCATTCAAGAAACAAGTTGTTACTAAGACATGCATATATCCGGGCCGCGCTGCCGTTCGCTACAACAGGACGCCATCGGCGGAACTGCGGCACAATTCGACATTGAGCATTGTCTTTTTATCCAATCGAGGTGGGCATGAACGAACAGGTAGCAAGAGATGTCGTGCTGGTGCGCGCAATCGAACTGGCCGACCGCAAGAAGGAAATCCTGAGCGAGGACGACCGCCTGTATGCAAGTCGCAGTGCGCGCGAGCTGGCCCAGTGGCAGGCGGCCGACAGCAAGTCCGAAGTGACGCCCGATCAATTCCTGCAGCAGCGCGCCGATCTGCTGCTCAAACGCGTGGCAGAGCGCTCGGCGCCCTTCAAGACCTTCATCAAGCGCGGCCTCGGCTGGCGTGGCATCACCATTGGTCTGCCCTTGATCGCCTTTCTCGTTGGCGCCGGACTAGACCGGATTGGCGATCCGCACCGGGTCGATTTGCTGTCGGCGCCGCTGCTTGGCATCATTGGCTGGAATCTGCTGGTGTACGGATTCATGCTGGTGTGGCTGCTGCTGCCGCGCGCCGACAATCCGGCGCCGTCGCCGTGGATGCAGCGCCTCACCGTTGGCAAGCCCGCGCTGCCGCGCAAGCTCGCGCCCGTTCTGTCGGCGGCGCTGATCGATTTCATGGCGGAGTGGGGCCGCATCAGCCGCAAGCTGACTGAAGCCCGGCTGGCCCGCACCCTGCACCTGGCCGCCGCCATGTTCGCCGCTGGTGCCGTGGCGTCCCTGCTGGCGCGCGGCCTGCTCACGCAATATGTGGCCGGATGGGAGAGCACTTTCCTCAATGCCGCCCACGTGCACGCGGCGCTGTCGGTGCTGTTCGCGCCGGTCCAGGCGCTGCTTGGCTTGCAGGGTTTTACAGTGGCCGATATCGAGGCGCTGCGCTTTACCAATCCCGCCACGCCCGAAGGGGGGCGCCGTTGGGTGCTGCTGTATGCGGCGACCATGGTCCTGCTGGTGGTGCTGCCGCGACTGCTGCTGGCCGCGATCGCCCATTTCCAGGCCCATCGCCGCGCCACCCACGTCGCCATCGATCTCGAGCAGCCCTACTTTCGGCAACTGCGCACCGGTATGGGCGGGCCGGCCGGCGTGCTGCGCGTGCTGCCCTACAGTTTTACCATCGACGAAGCGCGCGACCGCGGACTGGCCGCGGTGGCCGCCATGCTGCTGGGCGAGAACGCCAGCGTCATGCTGCGCCCCTCGAGCGCATATGGCGATGAGGCGGCAGTGGCCCTGGCCGATGGCGCCGCTGGCGTGACCATGACGGCGGTGCTGTTCAACCTGGCCGCCACGCCTGAAAACGAAAATCACGGCGCCTTTATCGCGCAGCTGGCAGCGGCGACCCCGCACGTGACGGTGCTGATCGACGAGTCCTCGCTGGCCGAGCGGCTCGGCCTCGATGGCAAGGCGAGAGTCGCCGAGCGCGCCGCGCTGTGGCAGCAGTTCTGCGCCCATTATCGGTTGACCCCGGTGCTCGTCAACCTGCTCGATCCCAAGGCGCGTCCGCTGGAGGGGGCGCTGTGAGCGAGGCCCCCGTCCACATCGAGTTCGCCCTTGTCTCGCACACCAACAACGGCAAGACCACCCTGGTGCGCACCCTGGTCGGCATCGACATCGGCGAAGTGCGCGACGCCGCCCACGTCACCGTGTTCGCCGAAGCGCACACCTTGATGACGAGCCCCGAGGGCGATTCGCTGTCGCTGTGGGATACGCCAGGCTTCGGCGATTCGGTACGCCTGCTGCGCCGGCTCGCCCAGGCGGGCAATCCGATTGGCTGGTTTTTGCGGGAGGTCTACGACCGCTATCGTGACCGCACGTTCTGGCTCAGCCAGAATGCCCTGCGCACCGCCAGGGATGCCGCCGATGTGGTGCTGTACCTGGTCAACTCGTCCGAGCATCCACGTGACGCCGGTTACCTGGTATCGGAGATGAAGATCCTCGAGTGGCTTGGCAAACCCGTCATCGTCCTGCTCAATCAAATGGGCCCGCCCCGCACGGGAGAGCAGGAGGGCGCCGAGCAGCTGCTGTGGAAGCAGCACCTGAATGTCTATCCGATCGTGCGTGACGTGCTGCCGCTGGATGCTTTTGCGCGCTGCTGGGTGCACGAGCGGGTGTTTTATGAGGCGGTCGGCAAGGTGCTCGAGCCAGGCCAGGCGGCCGGTTACGCGCGCCTGTTCGCCAGTTGGGAGTCGCGCAATGTGGCGCGCTTCCACGCAGCGATGCGGCTGCTCGCCCAGCAACTGGCGGCCGCCGTGGTCGACAGCGAAAAGGTGCCGGAAGAATCGAAGTCGCTGCTGCGCAGCGCGATGAACGCGGTCGGCCTTCGCAAGGGCGCCGAACAAGGCCAGGAAAAAGCCATGGCGCAGCTGCTGGCGCGCCTGAACACCGAGGTGGCCAGGTCGACGGCCGAATTACTGGTCCTGCACCAGCTCGATCCCCATGCGGCGGCCACCATCAATGCGCGCGTGCGGCAAAATTTCACCGTCCGCGCCCCCGTCGACAAAGCGCAGGCGGGCCTGATCGGCGCCATCGTCTCCGGCGCGGCGACGGGCGTATCGGCCGACCTGATGGCCGGCGGCCTGACGCTGGGCGCCGGTGCGCTGCTGGGCAGTGTGATTGGTGCGCTCACCTTCGCCGGTGCGGCGTGGGGATTCAATGCCAGCATGGACCGCAATCATCCGACGGTCGAATTTGCCGCCGACTTTCTGCACAGCTTGCTGGTAAGCGCCATCCTGCGCTACCTGGCGGTGGCCCACTTCGGACGGGGGCGCGGCAACTTTGTCGAGAGCGAGGCGCCGTCGTTCTGGCAGGCCGAAGTCGAAGCCGCACTGGAGACGCACAGCGTGGCCCTGGCGGCCGCGCTAGACGCCATGCGGAACGACCCGACGGCGCTGCCGCAGCTGGAAGAGGTGGTCGCGGCCATCACCGCGCAGACGCTGAAAAAGCTGTATCCGGCAGCGCCACTGTTGGTCAACTAAACCTTTCGCGAGGCTGTATAAAAAAACCTTGCAGGATGCCGGTGGCCTTTGCTATAGTTCGCCTCCCCGAGAAATTGGTTAACAAAAACAAGAACTTGGGGCCGTTTGCAAAAAACGGCGACACAAAATAGAGGTTGACGAGAAACGCGAAACGCTGCATAATCTTGCCTCTCTGCTGCAACGAACACAACGCTTCGTACCGCACAGTAAGCAACACCGAATAAAGTTCTTTAACAATTAACAGTCGATAAGTGTGGGCGTTTGATGAAAGTGCCAGTGACTTCGG
>NZ_JAFCXL010000053.1:0-4657 GCF_049898325.1 Massilia sp. DWR3-1-1
CGATATTACGCCGATGATAGTGCTGCAACCAGTGTGAAAGTAGGTTATCGTCAGGCTAGTTATAGTGAGAAAACCCCGTACAGCGATGTGCGGGGTTTTTTTACGTCTGGCGCTTTTGCTGTCGCGCCGCCACAAAATGATAAGCTGCGTCAAAGCAATGCTGCAAATCAAGACGTCCCTTGAGAAAGCAGGCAACTATCTCGCTTTCTCTTCAGAAAGACGCTTCCTATGACACCGTTTCGTGCGATCCCCCTTGTCAGCGCTCTGCTGGTGTACGCCGCCGCGCAAGCGCAAGCGCAAGCGCTGCCGCCTGGCGTGAAGAGCGCACTCGACAACGAGCGCATCGGCCTGCTCGACGCCGGCCAGCTCAAACTGACCACCGGCAAGTGCGCCGATTGCGCCAGTTCGCCCCAGTCGCTCTGGTATTTTCGGGACGAGGTCATCGCCGCCCCCACTTCGCCGCAGCAGGTGGCCGGCGTCAGCCCTGGCCTCGATCGCCGCGCCGATATCACCGCATGGGCGGCGACGACGCCAGCGCAGAGCTTGCTATATCCGACGGTCAGCTGGCTGGGCTCGCCGATGATCATGGCCAGCGCGCGCATCGATCACGCCGCCGGCACGGTGACCCCGCACGGCGGCGCGCCCATCGCCTTCGCGCTGGCGCCGCAACTGGCGACCAACCGTTCGTATGCGAATGCCGCGACGATGGCGTATTTTGCCAGGCGCCCCGTGCGCATCCGGGGCGCCTCGGCTGAAAAAAATGGCAAGGTTCAGTTCGTCGCGCGCACCATCTGGCCAGCCGATTACGCCATCGACGGCGCCCGCCTGCCACTGCAGCCACTCACGAGCAGCGCCGACCTGGCCGCGTTTGTGCGCGATAGAGCGCTGGCGAGCGACGGCAATCTGGCCAGTCGCCTGGTGTGGGAGCGCGCCCCCGGCGCCGGACGCGCACTGGCCGGCAAACCGGTGCTGGGCCTGATGCTCAATGGCGCCCAGGGCGATGACGACGAATCGATCGGCGGTCACTTTGCCGTTGCCACCGGCCGCTTCGGCGCGCGCGGTGAATGGGCCGACTGGGCCGCGAATAATTTTTATAATCTCGATTCGGTCAGCGAGAAGGGCATCATCGCCGCCACGCTGCCGATGGATAACTACCTGATGGATTTGAATAGCGGCCAACAGTATTATCGGCCGTCGTACATGCTGGTGGCGGTGCTGAACAAGGAGCGTACCGCGATCGCCTACCAGGGCGGGGTGCAGCGGACATTGAACCATTTTTATCGCCACGACCTGCTCTATGGCGCGGCCGACAACAACTGCGCGGGACTGAGCATCGACGTGTTTCGTGCGCTGGGCTGGAACGTGCCGCAGCGTGGCCCCACCGATCGCCTCAAGGCGCTCGGCGCCTATGCGTACGTGGCGGCGAAGCAGGGCAGCCTGACCAAGGGCCGCGGTATTTATGACTATCTGACGGAAGAAACCACGCGCCTGCTGCCGGCGGTGTCCTTCGACGCGCTGGGCCTCGATCTGCTGCAGCTGGTCGGTGCGATGCCAGCGCCGGCGCGCTCGCTATCACCGTACGAACAGCAGCTCAAGGAGGATGTCGACGCCATCATCCTGGTGAAGATTCCCCAACTGCCGTCGAGCCGGGTGGCTGGCGCCGCGCCTGCCTTTTCGTTCGACGACTATATGTCGCGGGTGCCGGCTGACCAGGACCAGTGGCAGATCGTACCGGTGGCGCCGCGCCCCTTCCCCGTTGCGCTGCGCGACAGCGCCACCAGGCCGGGGGCGGCGCCGTCGCTGGTGCCTCTGCCGGTGGCCGCGATCGGCATGGCCGGCCTGTTCGGCGGCGGCGCACTGTGGCGACGGCGTCAGAAGAAGTCGACTGCACAAAGGCAAGCGGCCTTGTAAAAGTCGCGCTGCCAGCCACACTGCGGCCCCTGTTCTGCCATTTGATTACGCGCAACACGCGAGCGCCCCGTGCGGCCATCATCACTGCCGGCCTCAACAATCATAAACGGGGGAAACCATGCCGGCATGCTGTCGTACTTGCGCGCTTGCGCTGATGTCAGGCGCGCTGCTCGCCTTGCAGGGCTGCGGTGAAAAAATCGACGTGCCCCCGCCGCCGCGGGCCGCCAGCGTCGAACTGGCGCGCACCACGCACGGCATCGCCCACATCACGGCGGCCAGCTTCGATGGCATCGGCCGCGGTCTGGCCTATGCCTACGCCCAGGATAATTTGTGCATGCTGGCCGACAGCCTGCTGACCGTACGCGGCGAGCGCTCGCGTTACTTTGGCGGCGCCGCATTCGCCACGGCGCCGGCCAACGGCGAATATGGCGCCGCCAGCTTCTATTTGTCGCTCAATAACGAGGACAGCGATTTTTTCTTCAAGGGTTACCTCGACCTGGCGCAACTGCGCGCCGGCTATGCCGCCGGCTCGAGCGAGGTGCGCGAGCTGCTCGATGGCTACGCGGCTGGTTACAACCGCTATCTGCACGACGCGGCGGGACGCTATCCGGCCGCCTGCGCGAATGCCCCATGGGTCAAGCCCATCACGGTCGATGACGTCATGCTGATGATCGCCGAAAAAGCGCTGCATGCCAGCGGTGAAGTGTTCGCCCGCGAGATTGTCGATGCCGCGCGGGTGACGGGTGCAATGGTCACGCTGGCGCGCGTGTCGCAACGTCGCCCGGACGGTGCGTTCCTGGCCGCCCGCATGAAGCGCTCGATCGCCAGCAAATTGGGCAGCAATGGCCTGGCCATCGGGAAGGATCTGTCGGCCAGCGGACGCGGTATCCTGCTGGGCAATCCGCACTATCCGTGGACCAGCACCGATCGCTTTTATCAGGCCCATTTGACCATCCCCGGCCGCTACGATGCGATGGGCGTGGTGCTCGGTGGATTGCCCATGGTGGTGATCGGTTTTAACAAGGACCTCGCCTGGACCCACACCGTCACCCGGGCCGTCCACTTCACGACCTTTCAATTGAAGCTCGACCCGCGCGATGCGCAGGGCACCACCTATCTGGCCGATGGCGTGCCCGTCAAGATGGACGCGAGGAGCGTCACCGTCGAAGTGCGCCAGCCCGATGGCAGCATCGTCAGCAAGCACAAGACCTTCTGGTTCAGCGCCCACGGCGCGGTGTTGGTCAAGCCCGACGCCGGCCTGGCATGGACCCGCGGCACCGCCTACGTGCTGGCCGACCCGAACCGGCACAACACCCGTTTGATGGAACAATGGATCGCGATCGGGTCCGCCGCCAATGTGGGGCAGTTGAAGACGGTGCTGGACCGTATCGCTGGCCTACCGTGGGTCAATACCATCGCTGCCGATCGCCACGGCGCCACCTTGTACGCCGACGCCAGCGTGGTGCCGCGCGTCGATGGCAGCCTGTTCGCATCAGACTGCATGCTGATCCCGGGATTGCTGACCTTGGACGGGGCACGCGGCCGCTGCGCGCTGGGACAGGACGGTGGTGCGCCGCCCGGCATCATCGCGCCGGCCAACGGTCCCTGGCTGATGCGCAGCGATTACGTTGGCAATTCCAACGACAGCTATTGGCTGAGCAATCCGCACGCCTTGCTGACGGGTCCTGCACCCTACGGCTTCTCGCCCTTGTATGGGCGCACGGGTGTTGCGCAAATGCTGCGCACCCGCGTGGGATTCTTGCAGGTAGAAGAGCGCATCGCCGAACGGCGGCCGTTCGTGATCGAGGACGTGCAAGCGCTGATGTTCGCCAACCGGGTGCACGCGGCGGAGTTGATCCTGCCCGAGTTCCTGCCCAGCTGTTTCGGCGCGGCCGATCCGGCCCTCACACCCGCTTGCCAGGCGCTTGCCGCCTGGGACCGCCGGGCCAATCTGGACAGCCGCGGCGCGCTGCTCTTCCGCGAATTCTGGAATGGCGCCAGCACCACGCCGGGCCTGTGGGCGATACCGCTCGATCCGGCCGATCCTGTGCGCACGCCGCGCGGCCTGGCGCCGGCAGAGGCGCCGGCCATGCTGGCTGCCTTGCGAACGGCGGTGGCCAGGCTGCAGGCGCTGGGCATTGCCCTCGACAGCCGACTGGGCGACTACCAGGATGACACCCGCGCAGGCGTACGCGTGCCTCTGCACGGCGCCATTGGCGACATCGACGGCGCCTATAACTCGATCCACCTGCGCAGCGGTCTCGATGCGCGCGGCTACCATGACATCGCCTGGGGTAGCAGTTATATCCAGACGGTCAGCTTCGACGAGGTCGGGCCGATTGCCATGGGCATGCTGGTGTACGGGCAATCAGTTGACCCGGCGTCGCCCCATTACAAGGACCAACTGCCAGTCTATTCCGCCAAGCAGTGGCCGCGGCTGCCGTTCACGCCGCAGCAAATTCGCAGCGATGCGCACTACCAACTGACCATCCTGACCGAATAGTCCCCAAGGGCCTTGCGGGGCGTCGATGAGTTTGCTATAGTTCGCCTCCCCGAGAAATTGGTTAACAAAAACAAGAACTTGGGGTCGTTTGCAAAAACGGGGACACAAAAAAGAGGTTGACGAGAAACGCAAAACGCCGCATAATCTCATCTCTCTGCTGCAACGAACACAACGCTTCGAAATGCACAGATTCAGTACCGAATAAAGTTCTTTAACAATTAACAGTCGATAAGTGTGGGCGTT
>NZ_JAFCXL010000054.1:0-3285 GCF_049898325.1 Massilia sp. DWR3-1-1
CCCACACTCGCCGATGCATGAATTTAAGCACGACAGGGCAGCGCTGATCCGCTGCGGGCGGGATCAAGACCATAGCTTAAACTCAGGCAAAATTTGTCTTGACGGTGGGGTCCACTTTACTGGCAAGTCGATTAAAAGAGATTAAACAAGGATTAGCACTTTCTTGCTCCAGCGCCTGGCGGGCACTTCTTGCCGATCGCGGCCCCACCTTCGTAAGTCTGGTGGCCCAGTGCGATGAATGGCTGAAGCCTTCAGGAGTGGCGGCAATATGAAGTATAGGGTCGAGGTATGTTGGTCATTTGCCAGTTAATTTTAGTGACGCGGCCAGTTCGTCACGCAATCGATTAATCTCGGCGCTACATGTGTAGCGGCTCGCGTTTGAAACCAGCAGTGCTTGCATTTGACGCCGTTTTCGGCTCAAATTAACTGCAAATGACGGAGGGCCCACGCTCACGCTATCTGCAAATGAGGTTGCAATCGACGGTGCCGGCTTGCATTCCACTGCCGCCGGCTCACGCTAACTGCAAATGACTGCTCACATCGTCAAGCCAGCTGCCAGCATGCGCTCGCGGATCTCGGCAGTCTTGGCATTGAACTGCTCGGTCATGTCCTTGAGCCGGTAGCCGTGGTGCGCCAGCGTCGGCTCAAGGTCGTCGAGCTGGCGCGACAGCACCGTCTCTTCCGGTTGTGGGCAAGTTAGAGAACACCATCGGCGTCTTCGAATGCAATGACCAGTTCGCGCCGGCTGAGCTTCCCCGGTTGGTCGCAGATCGCGGGATTTCAGACATGGCGAGCTTTGTCTTCCTTTTCGCTAGGTATCAAACGAAGACCAGCTTGCTCCCAGCAATAACGAAGAAAAAACCAGGGTAAAGGTTACCGCCTAATCAAGCGCGTCATAGCCCGCTGTCATCAACGTGTCCATGTCACTCTTGTGAAGTCGCAAGACGGCTTCGGAGTGCCGTCGAATGCTAGCCGGCGCCGGCGCCGTCGACTGCAAGCACTTTTGCAGATAGCGTGGGCACGACCCTGCTGTCATTTGCAGTTAATCCGAGCCGAAAACGGCATCGAATGCGAGCATGGCCGTCTTCAAACGCGAGCCGCTACAGGTAGCAAGTCGGAGGTGACGTTCTCGCCACGCCTTCGTCGCATCCAGAACGACAACGGCGGCAGTTGCACCGACAGGGCGCTGCACACGGCTAGCAGTTCCTGATGTGTCAAGCCAAAGCGGCGGATTAGTTTCCCGGGCGGAAGCTGCCACACAGAAGCATGAAGCCCGTTCCGAGTGAAATGACGGGTCACATGCACCTCACTCGTTGGCCGACTTTCAATCTGCCGGTTTCCATTTGGGCTTCTCAACCGGCACTTTAGCTGGTCGCCCGTCAATCGCACTGCGTGGCACTACAGGCGCCCCCAGTGCGTTGAAGGGCAGTCCGGCCTGCTCGAGTCGCCGTATTCTCGATTCGCTGCACCCCAGAGCGGCGCGGATCTGCTGCCGGTTCAGTTCCCACATCACTATATCTCTCTCGCGATATCCTATCTTTGCACCACTATTTGAGTGTTACCAGGTTGCAGAATCGGTGCGCTTGAGCTGCCAGCCTATCGCAAAAGGACTCCAAATGTATGGACATTTCGCTTCAAACTCAGCGCAGATTCAATGCAATTTCAGTGCAGAATTTCTATCAACGTTCTGGGCAGGATGCTGGATGTATATCGCACGGCTCAATACATCCAGTTTTGTCGGCAATGCTTTGCCACCTCAGGGCTTCGCCCCGAGACCCTTACTTCTGGATGCCCGCGAGGTGTACGTGATCGGGGTGGCCGCAGTTATCGTAGGTGCGCGTGACATTCACGGCCTGTCAGACACTGTGCACTGCTGCATACTCAACTGCCCCAAGATGACTTTAATTTCATTTGCTGCTACCGCCGCCCGCCTCGATCTTAGCGAGAGCACTTGCGCCGCATGATTGGTCGCGGGGAATTCGTTGACGCTGTTCGGGTATCTCCAAACCGGATTGCCTTCGCGGCGGATGCCGTGAATACCTGGCTTGCTAACAGGCCCTCGCGTCTCGCCACCGCTGGCGATCGCCGCCATCCCGCGCCTTCTGGCGCGCCGACCACATACCTAAAGGAATTTTGATATGGGAATCTCCGCCGCCGCTGCCATCTTTGGCTCCCAACTCTATGCTGCGCACCAACAGAAGGCGGCCGCCGGCGATGCGCTGCAGGCGCAGAAGGAATCGGCCGCCGCCGCCGAGGCAAGCCGTCCGCAGGCTTCCCAAGCGCCGGGCGCGCGCGATTCAGGCGGACCAAGCCGGCGCCGGCCAAGCTGGCGCCGCACCTGGTGTCGCGTCCACTTTCCTCACAGGGGCGAGCGGTGTCGATCCCGCCTCCCTGAACTTGGGCAAAAGTACGCTCCTTGGGGGGTAAATGGGTATCGGAGCATCAGTGGCCGGCGCGGGGCTATCGGCCGGCAGCGCGTACGTGCAGGCTCAGGGCCAGCGATCGGCCGCGCAATACCAGGCATCCGTTGCACGGTCCAACGCCGTGCTGGCGGGCCATCAGGCATCTGACACCATCACTCAGGGGCAGGCCGCTGAGGGCAACCAGCGCCTCAAAACTGCTCAGCTCAAGGGCGCCCAGCGCGCGCAGCTAGCGGCCAACGGTGTAGACTTGGGCGAAGGGAGCGCAAACGATGGTAAGCGTCCAACCCAATCACCTATGATTTCGTGATCTTGTTGCCCACACTGCTTTCTTCGATGATGCGGGAGAAAAACGGTGGCGAGTGCGGAACAGGAAAAAGAGTGGCAGGAACGTGTCGCCCAATGGAGCGCGAGTGGCTTGTCCCAGCGCGCATTCGCGCTTGAGCACGGATTTACTCAAAAGCAGATCAGCAATTGGTCGCGGCGCGTGGCCGGTGTTCGTCCCGCGCAAGAGTTTGTTCCGGTGCGGGTGACGCCGGCGATTGCCGCGGACGCAGTGGGAACCGGCGTTGTTGAATTAATCGACGCCAGGCAAAAACGTCCCCAGTTTCGGTCCGTTTTTAGATTTTTACCGACACCGGCATACCGAAGCTGGTCATCGTGTTTAGTGCGGACGCACTGATCCACGGCGTTGTTGAATAATTCGACCTGTCGCCACAGGAGTGTACAATCTGGCATCATTTCTTTGGCGTTGTTGAATAATTCGACCGGTCGCCACAGGAGTGTACAATCTGGCATCATTTCTTCCTAGGTAAGCCCGTGCCGTACAAACACAGCGAAGAGCGTCGCCACAAATTCGAGAAGC
>NZ_JAFCXL010000055.1:0-3098 GCF_049898325.1 Massilia sp. DWR3-1-1
AGAGAGCATGCCCGCACCGAGGATCAATATGCGTAAGATAAAAGATGTATTGCGATTGAAGTTGGACGCCCAGCTGTCACACCGGCAGATCGCCGCAGCATTGGGTATGTCGAAGGCTGCCGTGACGAAGTATCTTGGCTTGGCGGCCGCCGCCGGGCTGGACTGGGCGGCGGTACAAGGGGCCGATGAAGTTTCATTGGAGCGGCGCCTGCTGGTGGCCCCGGAGCGTCCGCGCGACCATGTGCAACCGGACTATGCTCGTGTGCACCAGGAACTGCGCCGCAAGGGCATGACCTTGATGCTGCTGTGGGAGGAGCATCGCGCCGACTACGCCGACCAGCACACCTATGGCTACACGCAGTTCTGCGAGAACTACCGGCGCTTTGCCAAGCAGCTCAAGCGCTCGATGCGCCAGATCCACCGCGCCGGCGAGAAGCTATTCATTGATTACGCTGGCCCCACCATCGCCCTCACCGACGGCGGCCGTGCCCACATCTTCGTGGCGGCACTGGGCGCCTCGAGCTACACCTTCGCGTACGCCACGCCTTCCGAGACGATGGCTGACTGGCTCGGGTCGACGGTGCGTGCGCTGGCCTTCTACGGCGGCGTGACGCAGCTCATCGTGCCCGACAACCCGAAGGCGATGATCGCCGACGCCAACCGCTACGAGCCACGCGGCAACGACACCGTGCTCGACTTCGCCCGCCACTACGGCACCTCGATCCTGCCGGCGCGGCCGTATCATCCGCAGGACAAGGCCAAGGCCGAATCGGCGGTGCAGATCGTCGAGCGCTGGATCATGGCGCGCCTGCGTCACCAGCAGTTCGCCAGCGTGCACGAGGTGAACGTGGCGATGGCGCCGTTGCTGGCGCGCCTGAACGACAAGCCGTTCCAGAAGCTGCCCGGCAGCCGCGCCAGCACCTTCGCCGATATCGACGCACCGGCCTTGCTGCCGCTGCCGCTGCAGCGCTACGAGATGGCCCGCTTCAAGACCGTCAAAGTCCACATCGACTACCACGTCGACGTCGAACGTCATCGCTACAGCGTGCCGCAAGCCCTGGTCGGCCTGATGCTCGAAGCGCGCATCACGACGGCGGTCGTCGAGCTGCTTCATCGGGGCCAGCGCGTGGCCAGCCATGCCCGGGACCTGCGGGTCGGCGGCTTCACCACCACGGCCGCGCATATGCCGGCGGCGCATCGCGCCCACATGGAATGGACACCAACCCGGTTGATCCACTGGGGCGAGAGCATCGGTCCCGCAACGGCCGAAGCGGTGACGCGGCTGATGGCGGAGAACCGGCACCCGGAGCACGGCTACCGCGCCTGCCTTGGCCTGCTCTCGCTGGCCAAACGCTACGGCAAGGTGCGACTGGAGGCGGCCTGCATGCTGGCCCTGCAGATCGGCGCCTGCCAGTACCGTCACGTGCGCGACATCCTCACCAACAACCGCGACCAGAGCGCACCGGTCACTGCCGGCGAATGGGTCAGCCCCGAGCACGCCCACCTGCGCGGCCCCGGCTACTACCAATATGGAATGACAAGATGATGATGCACACCACCCTGGTGCAGCTGCGGACCCTGAAACTGGACGGCTTGGCGGCCGGCCTTGAAGAACAACTGGCGCAACCAGGCATGGGAGCGATAAGCTTCGAAGAACGTATCGCGCTGCTGATCGACCGCGAGGTCCACGCCAGCAACGACCGCAAGCTGGTACGGCTGCTCAAGAACGCCCACCTGAAATACGGGCAGGCGGCGATTGAGGACATCGATGCGCGCGCAGGGCGCGGCATCGACCGCCGCGAAGTGATGAGCCTGGCCTTGGGCGACTGGGTCAGCGCCGGCCACAGCGTGCTGGTGACGGGGCCGACCGGTGCAGGCAAGTCCTGGCTGGCCTGCGCGCTGGCGCAGTACGCCTGTCGGCGTGGATACTCGGCGATTTACCAGCGCGTACCCCGTCTGCAGGAAGAACTGCGCATCCGCCACGGCAGCGGGGCCTTCGGCAAATGGCTGCTGCAACTGGCCAAGACCGATGTGCTGGTTCTCGACGACTGGGGCATGGGCGCCATCGACAGCATGACGCGCTCGGATTTACTGGAGATCATCGACGACCGTGCCGGCAGCAAGGCCACCATCATCACCAGCCAGCTGCCGGTCGAACACTGGCATGCGTGGATCGGCGACGCCACCATCGCCGACGCGATCCTCGACCGCATCATGCAGCGCAACCACCGCTTCACGCTGACCGGCGACTCACTACGCGCCGAACGGCCAAAAAACCGTAAAAAGGAGGTAAATATCGACCCATCGTGACCACACCGACTACAATTTAACTGCGTAACACCATCTCATGCGCAAGTGTGCACGATAGACCGGAATGGCTGGGCACGATGACCGAAATACGCAGTTTGTACGGCACGGGCCTACCTGGAAAGAAATGATGCCAGATTGTACACTCCTGTGGCGACAGGTCGAATTATTCAACAACGCCGCAATTGGCGGGACACTACCGTTGAGCAGTTCATAACCGTTGTTGATTCCTACATTCGGTGGTACAACGAGAAGCGCATCAAGATTTCACTGGGAGCGCTTAGTCCCATCGAGTACCGGGAAAGCTTGGGAATCGCAACATAAATCAGTCCAAGTTTTCGGCCGCACCTCCCAACGCCTACAAGTGGGTCAGTTTTCGGTCGGCGTCAACATCAGGTTACCTCAAAGACATGCATTGGCTGATCAAAAGCGTAGCATGGGGCAGCGCCTATCCTCTAACCTTAGCTTAGTCGTTTCCAAAACCCTATTCCTAGGGCAAATTTCGCCCAACTTTAACGAGGCTTCGCCATGATGCACAATTTTCTCGCGAACAATCGCGCGGACCTGATTTCCCGCTGCGCCGCGAAAGTGGCCAAACGCCCTGCCAGGAACGCGTCCGCAGCTCAAATCCAAACAGGAATCCCGCTGTTTCTCGAACAGCTTACGCGAACCTGCTGTGGTCTAATTTGTCCGGACACCTCAATAGGTGGAAAATGCACCACCTGAGGAGCAAGACATGGCAACAAGAAAACGCATAACATTCGATCCAAGCCTGAAGCTTGAAGTGGTTC
>NZ_JAFCXL010000056.1:0-2786 GCF_049898325.1 Massilia sp. DWR3-1-1
TCGACTGCAATCGATGTAGGGCTTTTTCTTTTTCTGAACTGAATTTTTTCCCCTGCGGATAGAGGGTTTTTACCTGAGTGCTTTGCATGCACTCCGCCGCGTATACGTCAGAAAAAGGAAATACCGATGCGCGTATCTTGACCACCGGAAACGGGCAAGTCAAGGGAATCGTTATTAGCGTGACAAGTGACGAAAAAGATCGGTCTTTGGGAGGGTGCCGGTGGCCGACGTGATGCGACCAGGTGCTAACCTGGTCGACGGACTACCCGCTAAAACTTTGCAGCCAAGTCGCTCCCGCTCCGCACGGTCAACTCAGCTAAGAATTTTTACTTCAAAATCCAAAGCCGATTTCTGACACCCGCAAAGATTTTGCCCTACGGGCCGCTTGTGCCTTTACTTCGAACTGACCCAAAATCTCGAGCTTTTAAATCCCACCTGGCGAATAGCCGAGTGCGCCGCATCCATCGTTTTGAATTCGCGCACCGTGTGGGTCCTCGCATCGACCAGGCCGCCCGATCCTTCCAGGCTAAGGGCCGCTTCGAAAGTGACCGTGTAACGGGGCTGTCCCATGATGTCGTGAAAGTAGATGGCGCAGCCCTTGAGCAAGCCACGTTCAAAATCAGCCTTCGCCTCAGCCATAGTCCAGGTTTTCATGCTTGAGCCTTAGTCAGAATTTCAGCAAAATACGCACATCGAGCGCGGCCCAAATCGTCCAGGTCGAACGAACCGCCACAAGCAAGCAACCTGAGTCCTTGATACGCCTGGTCATAGTCGCCTGACGAGTACTCAAGAGCGGCGAACTCAAGGGACAGCGCACCAGCAATCACTGATGATTTGTTCGGGACACGACCCGCCGCCAAATCATTAAAAACTTCAATCGCAGCCTGGTATTTCATGATCAATTTGCCCATCAACGTTTAATACATTAAGTATAAACGAAAATAGCCTTTTGTGCAAACGTTTTATGCTTTTTGTTCGAGGCTAAAACTTTTTCCCTTTGTGTAAAAAATCCCTTTGTGTAAAAAACCTTTTGCTGCAAAAGATATTTTTATCTTTTTATCTTTTTATCTTTTTGGTTTTACCGGGTTTTCTTTGCGGTAAAGTTCGGCAAATTCAGACGCCAAATCCATCGACTTACCCCATATCGAAATCACCTCATCGCCACACCCGCAAACCGTCTTGCCGAAGTTCACAACCCCATCCCGGTAGCGTATGTTTTCCCATGGGATTTTGTGATTTAACCCGCAGCGCATGCACCGGTGCATCCTGGGCAAGCCCAAAGAATTAAGCTCCCCCTTCGCGACCGACAACATCTCAAACCTGTCCATGAATTTCAAGTCTCACCCCCTACGCTTTTTCGAATTCCTTCCATGTACAAACAGACCGCATCCCACCCACCGGAAGCAGCGACCTGCAGGAGAATGCCCCTGCCCTCGACACGCAGCACATCCCGCCATTGCTCAAGGGTGATCGTCCCAAGCATCTGCGCGTAATCCTCCATCTGGACCGAAAGTTCTTCATCCGTCGATTCCCCGATCGCGTAACGTTTTTTCAGGCCGGCAGACCAGTGCAACTGACGCTTCCCCTTGAAGGTCTCAGCGAACTCCTTGAACAGCGCACCAGCCTGTTTGTCCTTGGCATCAGCAAGGTAAGCACGGAGAAAATCGAAGGGCGTTTCACCATGAAGCGCCTTCTTGGTGTGGCCCTTGGTCATCTCGTCCTCAAGCCCCCACTTCGAAACGTATTTCGCAGCCTTAGACCCATCGTCCAACTTGATCCCATGCGCCAAGCTTGGTTCGCCTAGGCCAGCCCGAACGCAACACGCTGCCCACCGCGGGTAAATCCGCATTGCCCAGTCATGCATTTGGATTGGGTCAAAACAGACCATAGGCACGCCTATGCCCGCGAACTGAAGAATATGATAGTGGGGATGCCATCCGTTGTTCGAAGCGCTTAGGCGCCCGTGTGTGACCTCCAAGGCCCGAATTTGGCCGACGACACCCATTTCCTTGAAGACCTTTTTGACACTCCAATCCTTGAAGAAAAACTTTAAGGCTACCGCCTGCTTTTCCAGTAGATCGCCGAGCTTGTCGGAGCGTTGGTGAGGAGCGGTCAGCGTAAGCATGTTCACGACGCCACCGGCCGCTTTGTGCGCAGCCATCGCCGCAATGATTTCGACCCGGCGCCGTTCGGCTATCTTGGCCGAGCAGACCGGGCAGGCCCAGACAGAGCCGCAGGTTTGCAACCCCGAATACGAAGTTGTCTTGTGCTCGACCGACTGCCAAACCTGGATCTGCTTGGAGCCCTGGCGCAGCCGAAGGCACTTATCCGTGCGGGACTTCGGAAGGAATTTACGGGCGACACTCTGCAAAATGAAGCGCTGAACCCTGGCCAGCATAGGGCTGTAGACGACCTCCCCGCCCGTAACTTCCCCTGTCGATGGGTCGGTTTTGGTCGAAACAGCGGAGTATTTCGCATTAGTACCAAGGGAGCCGCCTGGCGGCGGCACCGCCTCGCTACGCGCGCCAGCTCCGCCGCCAGGCGTGCGCCCGGTGGAATTGGATGGAAGTTGCTGTGCCGGGTCGTATGCGCAAGCGCGCAAGTCTGATAAACTGTGCATGTCGGTTCTGATGCTCTCTAAGGTGAATGAACCGGCCTAGGCCCTAATCGACTGCAATCGATGTAGGGCTTTTTCTTTTTCTGAACTGAATTTTTTCCCCTGCGGATAGAGGGTTTTTACCTGAGTGCTTTGCATGCACTCCGCCGCGTATACGTCAGAAAAAGGA
>NZ_JAFCXL010000057.1:0-2515 GCF_049898325.1 Massilia sp. DWR3-1-1
CCTACTCGCACCGCCCTGGCATCATCAAATCGAAGCCTCGGGTCCCACGTCCGAAATCGCACAAGTTCATGAGCCAGAAGCCGTGCTGAGACGCGGCGCTGCTAAGTTCGGTGGATTGAGTGATAACCGCAGAGAAATACGCACTGTTTATGCTACGGGCAATAGCCCCGTAGCAGAAAGTAAGGACGACTTGACGGCGCCGTTTATCACTGGCAGTGCCTTGCTGTATGACGCCGGACGGACGGTTGGTCGCATCAGCATCACGCGCTCCTTGCGCTCTGCAGTTGAGTCGGCACTGCTGATGCTACTCGGCAGCGGCACTTTCGGCGCTGCGACATTTTTCGTCATCAGAAACTTGCCATTGCGCGCACTACGTCGTGCATTCGCAGACCTTGCTGAGGAGAAGGAAAAGGCCCAGATTACGCTGCAATCGATCGGCGACGCTGTCATCACCACTGACGCTGACATGCGGGTTGAATATATCAATCCGATCGCGGAAAAGTTAACCGGGTGGAGCAATGCCGATGCGCGAGGCAGGGATATAAACCAGGTCTTCAAGATCTATAACGAACAAACGCGTTTACCTGCGGCCAATCCTATCCATGAGTGTCTCGAAACGCGTGAAATCGTCGAAATGGAAAACCACACCATTCTGGTTCGGTGTACAGACAGCCAGGAATTTCATATCGAAGACTCGGCCGCACCGATTCGCCGCGCAGACGGCACCATATTTGGCGCGGTCATGGTGTTCCACGATGTGTCTGAGCGCAAGGCTGAGCAGAGCCGTTTGCAACACATCGCCTTTCATGACAGCTTGACGGGCTTGCCTAACCGGGCGCTTTTTCGAAAATCACTGTCCGCTTCAATTACCGACGCCAGATTGACGGATAAACACGTTGGCGTGTTGTTCCTCGATCTGGACCGCTTCAAGACCGTCAATGACAGTCTGGGACACGGCATTGGCGATGAGTTGCTGATTCTGGTTGCAAAGCGGCTTGAGCAATGTACACGGAGAAGCGACCTGATATGCCGCATGGGCGGCGACGAATTTACTGCTGTGCTGAGCAGCATACATACCCCGGAGGACGCTGGGGCAGTGAGTGCGTACATCATCCAGTCGTTTGCCAAGCCGTTCACCGTACAAGAACACGAGCTCCACATTTCCACGAGCATCGGCATTGCAATCTATCCGAAAGATGGAGAGGATGCGGATGCGCTGCTGAAACATGCGGATGCTGCGATGTACCATGCGAAAGCGTTGGGTCGAAATGCTTACCAATACTTCAATAGCGCGATGGGTGCCGAGGCTATTCGCGAATTGCAACTTCGGAACGGCTTGCGCGCCGCTTTGGAAAACAAGGAGTTCATTCTGGAGTATCAGCCGAAACTGCATCTTGAACAAAACCGGATTGTCGGGGCAGAGGCGTTGATCCGCTGGCAAAGTCCCGAGTTTGGCCGTGTCATGCCAGGGGACTTTATTCCCAATCTGGAAGAGTCAGGGGCGATCGTTGTCGTGGGAAGCTGGGTATTGCGTACGGCAATTGCCCAAGCGAAGCAGTGGCATGATGCAGGGAATTCCATCGTGGTATCCGTGAACGTGTCTGCGCATCAATTCAGGCAAGCTGGGCTCGTGGAGCAAATTGCGGCGATGCTGAAAAAGGCCGAACTGCCACCCGAGCTGCTACAGATAGAAATCACTGAGAGTCTGTTGATGGATGATTCAACGAGCAGCGAAACCATCATGCGAGAACTTATTAACATCGGGGTCAATATTTCTCTGGACGACTTTGGAACCGGTTACTCTTCACTGAGTTATTTGCGGCGTTTTCCGATCAATGAACTCAAGATAGATCGCTCGTTTGTGGTCGACCTGGACACGGAAGAAACGGCGAAGAAAATTGTCAAGACGGTCATCGAACTGGGCCATGCTTTAGGGATGAAAGTAACGGCGGAAGGCGTAGAAACGGAGAGCCAGCGGTCTCATTTGCAAGCGATCGGATGCGACGAGATCCAAGGGTACCTGTTGAGCCGTCCGCTGCCATCAGATGTGTTCGAGGCTTTGTTCAGTCAATCGCGGACACCTCTCTACGAAGTCAATTTTAGTGCGGAAATTAGCGGCCTCCGCCCGTACCAATCCGCGGACGGGCTTAATCTGGCCTGATTCCACTGCGCGCTATTGATCGAACGTATTCTATTGGCCATGGCAGCGTAGACCATCAGCGAAAGTGCGCCGTGAGTGCCGCAGGAAAGACCGCTGTTGGCCGAAACCGGCTGTTCGAACAAGTCTATAGTGTTGTCAATTTGAACTTGTTGCAATTCGTGCTGACCGGCCGCATTCGACCCAAAGCAGACCTTTCAATTATGCCCCTCAGCCTGAATATGCACCTGTATATCAGGGGCGTTGTTGAATTAATCGACGCCAGGCAAAAACGTCCCTAGTTTCGGTCCGTTTTTAGATTTTTACCGACACCGGCATACCGAAGCTGGTCATCGTGTTCAGTGCTGACGCACTGAT
>NZ_JAFCXL010000058.1:0-2486 GCF_049898325.1 Massilia sp. DWR3-1-1
CCTTCTTCCACTGACTCACCATTACCGGGTGCACGCCATGCTGCTGCGCGATCTCATTCACTGTCTTCAATCCGCGCACGGCTTCAAGACCGACCTTCCCCTTGAACTCCGCGCTATGCGCTTTCCGTTTCTTCGCTTCCGCCATTTGCTGCAATCCTCCAGTGAGGACCATAGCTTAAACTGCTGTCTCAAATCGTGGGTCCACTATAATCGCTCAACACGCGACCACGTGAAACGCTCGGCTGGAAGTCGCCGCTGGTGGTTTATACCGAACACATGGCTCGGCTACAATTGCAGGCCGATTCGATTCATCAACCCGGTGTTGCGCTTGATACCTGAGACCGCCAAGTTTGCCCTGCGTCATAGGGCAAGCGACGGCCTTCGCAACAAAACGCGGGGCGAATAATTTTTACATTAGAATGTGGATTAAATGCCCTGTCGGGGTGCGTAATAACGAGGCGCTTTGAATACCCAAAGAGGTAATTTCCGGAGACTAATAGTGTAATTAGCCAAAGTTTCAAAAATGTTGTTGGGTAGTGGACTTGAAAAACTGGCATGGCCGACCACTGAACAATAACCCTTGGGAAATTGAAATGGAGCATGCAGACGTCTTCACAGCAGTTTTAAACAGCGTGACCGATTACGCGATCGTATTACTCGATCCGGGTGGACTGGTAGTGCGTTGGAACTGTGGCGCTGAGCTCTTGCTTGGATTAACTAAATTGGCCGGAGGTATTCATGGATCGAGCATGGAAACCCTTGCCTCCAAACAGATGCAAGTTGCGGAGAAAGAGCTGAGCGAGGCCCTTTTAGCCGAAAAAATCAGTTTCAGTCGTTGCCACCTCCGCATGGATGCAACAGAATTTTGGGCCGAGGGTACGCTTAGCGCAATGTATGACACCGCGGGCTCCCACATTGGTTTTCTAAAAATCTTTACTGACGCCACAGCAAAGCGTGAGTTCCAGAAGGATCTGATTCACGACGCAACGCATGATCGCCTAACAGGGTTAGCAAACCGCACCGCCTTTGCCGATCACATTGCGGGACGGATTACGTCGGCGCATCGCCACGGAGGTCTGGTCGTCCTGCACCTGATTGACCTCGACTACTTTAAGCAAGTCAATGACACCCTCGGACATGTTGCCGGCGATTTACTATTGACGCAAGTGGGCGGGCGCTTAAAGCTCTGCACGCGCGAGTCGGACTGCGTGGCGCGCATGGGCGGTGACGAGTTTGCAGTGCTGCAAAGTGGAGCAAAATCCTCGGTGGCGGCAGGCGATCTGGCAAATAAAATTGTCGAAGCCATTAACAGACCTTTCGAGCTATACGGGAACCAGATTCGGATTGCTGCAAGTATCGGCATCGCGGTCATGCCGAACGATGCGTCAACATCAGACGAGCTGTACCGACGTGCCGATGCGGCGCTCTATCGTACCAAGCACGACGGAAGAAATGGATTTTCTTTATTTACTTCGCAACTAGACAAAGAAGCGCATGACAGAACCGCAGACATTGCAGCGGTCCGGACTGCATGCGCGACAAAACAATTTCACCTGGTGTACCAACCGAAAATTTGTGCCTCAAGCGGCCAAGTGGTTGCAGTGGAGGCATTGCTGAGGTGCGATCATCTGCGATTGACAGAGCGACCCATTGAAGACGTACTGGGATTGGTGCGGGACTGCGGACTGCTACCCGACATGAGCGAGTGGATTGTGCGCAACGCATGCGTTGATGCAAGCGCATGGTCCATGGAGGGAGGAGCGACCATCAAGGTGTGCGTCAATTTAAGCGCGCGCGAGCTGTCTGAACTGCGCATTCTGACCTCGATCGACGAAGCACTCCGGATTTCTGGCTTAGCCGCTGAAAATCTTGTTATCGAGCTGACAGAACAAGTTCTGTTTGACAGCGACCAAACGGGCGTCGCCATCCTTGCAGCGTTAAGTGAGCGCGGGATATCGATCGCACTAGACGATTTCGGCACTGGCTTTTCGTCCTTAAATTATCTGACGACGCTGCCGATTAGCTTTGTCAAACTTGATAAATCGCTCATTAAAACATTGTGCTACAGCGACGCGTCGCGCGACGTCGTCAAGGCCATCATTGATCTAGTGCACAGGCTCGGTATGCAAGTGGTCGCAGAAGGGGTCGAATCCGTCGCGCAACGGGCGTTACTGACTCACGATCAATGTGACGAGCTGCAAGGCTTCTTATTTGGCCAGCCGCTTGACGCACGGAGATTTTCCGAATGGTTGGAAAATTACGCGGGAGTATCTCATCCATAGGCCCATGACACCGCCTAACTGTCAAGACCAGCTTGGTTATAGACGTTTTAGGAACAATTCCGGCTTTTTCTGCTGCCATTCCTTGGGCGTTGTTGAATTAATCGACGCCAGGCAAAAACGTCCCCAGTTTCGGTCCGTTTTTAGATTTTTACCGACACCGGCATACCGAAGCTAGTCATCGTGTTCAGTGCGGACGCACTGATC
>NZ_JAFCXL010000059.1:0-2311 GCF_049898325.1 Massilia sp. DWR3-1-1
CGGGAAACGCTCGGATGGAAGTCGCCTCTGGTGGTTTATACCGAACACATGGCTCGGCTACAATTGCAGGCCGATTCGATTCATTAACCCGGTGTTGCACTTGATACTTGAGACCGCCAAGTAACCGGAGTTGCTGTACGAATAGCGCTGGCCCGCCTCAAATTGCCTGGGCTCATACTTGAAGTGGTCGATCATCTCGACGACGCTCACATCCATCGCGCGGCGGGCGAGGAAGTCACGCATGCCCGTATAACTGACGATTCCCGAGGTATGCGTCAGTAAATGTTCAACGGTGATTGTTTTGTCGTCAGTGGGAAAGTCCGGCAGAAATTGACGGATATCGTCAGACAGCGCCAGCTTGCCCTGGTCGGCCAGCAGGAGGATAGCGGTCGCGGTGAATTGCTTGGTGACTGAACCGAAACGCAGCGCCATGCCAGGAGCCATTGGCAGTGTTTTCGACAGATCGGCCAGGCCGTAGGCCTTGCGAAAAATCGTCGTGCCATGCTTGACGACGATGATTACGGCGCCGGGCTGGTGCGCCGGATAGTGCCTTGCAAACGCGAGGTCCAGGCGGGCAACAACATCACGTTCAGCCGTCGCCCGCACTGGCGCTTGAGCGGTCTGGGCGAAGGCGCCGTGTGGCGGCAACAGAAGAGAAATGGCGATACAGATACTGCGCAATGTCGACATGGACGCGGACCCTGGATAACACTTCGAGCTTTGGTCTCAGCTTCTGGCCGCCACCAGTCTATCATTGGCCGGCCGGTTTCGACCCAAAGCGGACTACCGCGAGCCGCCCAGTCAGCGAACAAACAAACGCTATGGTCGAACTCAGATTTCCTGCGGTTTGCCATTGATCACCAAGCGAAATCTTTCGCCCGAAAAGCCCGCCCGGTGACTACCGTAGATCGCCGCTCCGATTGCTTCATACGATTCGGAATCAGTGACCTCAACAGAAACACTCATGTTTGAGTTTCCGGCGCAGATTTTTTCAAGTGCTTTCGCAACTTCCGCTTGGGTATGTAGTTTGGCACCATTCAGGTCTACGCCGTTACCTCCCGAAACTCGCAACACGATCAGCTGGTCCAATTTGATCTCCAAAAACAGCATTCTATTTTTACGGTTACAGACAGTTGTTGGCCGGTACCGGCCTGTGTTCGCGACGGACTGGTTTCGACCCAAAGCGGACACTAGCGTCGCAAAAAACTGAGTTGCGATTACATCATGTCGGAAGCTCGGTTCCACAAAAAGGGCAAAAAGCAATGTCCATTCCGGAACTTCCGCCATCAGGAATACGCACGATCCACCGCTTACTTTTTGCCCACCACTCGAAGCGAATATCGAACTCGCAATTCAATGTTCCCTGTGCGAAGCGTTCGCAGCAGGGCTGATAATGCTTTGGAACCTTTTGAGTTCCAGCATCGCATTCGGTGCCGTCTGCGTGAATTGGGTTGGTCATGATGCGCACTAGGTGAGGTAGGTGTTTCGATGTCCGCTTTTGGCCGAAACCGGCTGTTCGGACAGCTCTAGCATGTTACCAATCTGAACTTGTTGCAATTCGTGCTGACCGGCCGCATTCGACCCAAAGCGGACAGCTCAATCGCAGCCGCAGGGATGAAGGCTACGCTGATATTTTTCGTACGACCTTATATTTGGCAAATTGCCTCCAACTGCCATCCGGTTGTTGTGATTCCAGTAAAAATATCCAGTATCCGGCCGCAGGTTCGAAAGTAAACGTGTCCCGGAAATGGCCGCCCGTGTAGGGGAAGGTGAACTGCAAGGTATTTTCTTTAATATCACCGGTCCCATGAGGGATGGAATATTTGGCACCGAAGCTGTCCATCCAATGAACGATGACGGTCTTCGTTGCGTGGTCGTAGCCGATATAGACATTGGCAACATACTGCGCTGGAACCTGAATATCTTGCATGCGCAACTCAGTAAAAGCGCCTGACAAGCCAGGCTTTACTTCGAGCGAATAGGTCACAGGCTTACCGCGGACCTCGCCAGACATCATCCAGCTTCCATCGAGCTGTTGTAGCAGATCCGGTCGGTCTGCCACGTTCTGTCCATATGCGAGAGTTCCCCAAAATACCAGCAGGACCGAACAAAGTATTCCTCTAGCGATTGAAGTGTAAGAGCTCATTTATTAGCGCGAATAAATATCCAATACTCACATATAGCATCTGAATGACGGTAGTTGTCAACAAAGATGTCGCGTCAGTTCATGCGGCCAGCTTCAATAATTCAGGCGCAGCCCTTTCTGGATTGAGCCACACCTCGTCCTTCAGTTTCCAATTGCGCGTGGCGC
>NZ_JAFCXL010000060.1:0-2303 GCF_049898325.1 Massilia sp. DWR3-1-1
CTTCTCGAATTGGTGGCGACGCTCTTCGCTGTGTTTGTACGGCACGGGCCTACCTGGAAAGAAATGATGCCAGATTGTACACTCCTGTGGCGACAGGTCGAATTATTCAACAACGCCGCGCACCGTGGCGTGGCGGCTGTCCACGCTGCATGCCGCCGGTATCAGGTGGCTTTAATCAGCCAGTCGAATTGCCTCCGCCAAACACTGAAAAGCAGCCCCCGAGGCGGTAACGATCAGTGTTGTGCACGCGCCATATCAGGTTTCGGGTTTGCGACAGTTCTGCAAAGTTTGACATTACGGTGTATGATTTACCCATCGACGGAGGTTTTTATCTCCGCTAAGTTGTACGAAGGTTCCCCAGCCGATGCGAGGAACCACCCGCCATTGAGAAATGGTCTAGCTAGGTCTAGGTAAGAGGGATCGGACCGTATCAAGCAAAAGCCTCCGTTCGCGGGGGCTTTTGTCTTTCTGGCGCCGGCGCCACTACCTTTTCTTTTTCGACCGTGGCCCCTTGGGTTTCGGCGGGATCACGCCGGCCAGCTCCGCGCATACCTGGCCAAAGGGGCGGAATCGCTCCCGCTGCTTCGCAAAGGGTTTGTCCTTGAGGAAGGCGGTCTGCACGTACAGGATCAGCAGAGGTGTGCCCCTTGGCGGCTGGATGGCTGGGCGGTACAAGTCAAAATACACCTGGTAGTGCTCCGTGCCCGACTCCGTGCCGCCGTGCTCCCAAACCATGTAATTATTGTATTTACCAACATAGCATTTGACTTTCCCCGTCGGCAGGCCGCCGATCAGTTCGGGAATCCGATGTGAGTCTCGGTAGCGTCCCAGGTCAAAGCGCCGGCTGCGGCCGCCCAGGTCCAGCCAGTAGCGCGGATCGTTCCGTACAAATTCCTCGGCCGCCTCCGACGTCACATGGCAATCGAAGACCACCCGCACGGTGGCTTTAAATTCCGGCAGCTCGTTGCGTGCTTCCTTCACCACAGCCATGTCGAATGATCGCAGATGGCCGAAGGTGTAGAGCACCCCGTTGATCGTCCGATCCTCCCAGCGCTCCCATTGTTTTTCTTTTCCTTTGTGCATCGCCGCCAGGGCCTTATTTTCCGTAGGCCCACATCATAAGCGTTGGCGCCGATGCGGCGATACCAACATTTCCTAATTTCGCGCCCAGCACTTAACGTCGTTAGTCGATACGTCTTGGCCGGAACAAAAAACATACATAGATTATTTATATTATTAACATATCGAATATATATTCATTATACGGTATTGATACCGGCGGCGATACGGGCCTGAACGACTCAGGAGCGGCGGCGGGGCGTTTCAACTCGCGGTCTTGCAGCGCAACCTCATAGGAATTGATATGGCTATCTTGGATAGTAAGAACGACTAGCAGGCCCTTTCCATCTTCAAAATTGCGTCAGGCGTTGAAACCGCCACCGTGCATTTGCAGACACTTCTCTATGGCATTTGCCAAGCAGTTGAAGATGAGGACGAGGCGATGACGTTGACGCTTGTGGAGAGCGCCCGCCATTTCGTTATGGATATCGAACAGTTCAGGCGAGCGCTCTGCGTCCACGTGCGCACCGAACTTGACACGCTGGTCGACATTCCTGGAGCACCGCGCGCTGGCGCTGCCGCCAGCCAGTCGTTGATAGCCGAACCTGTGGTTTAAAGCCAACGTTGCCGGGTATGGCTACCTTCGAGGCTCAACCGGGCTAGGAGTGATTTCGTAGCTGTATTTCATGTTGTCGTCGCTCCTGCTGCGTATTCCGGCGAACGTGACCAGTCATTCCGGGGAACGTGACCGCTGCGCGTGAGATGGTGTTACGCGTTCAAATTCTAATCCCTGCGGTCACGATGGGTCGCTGTTTTTCTCCTTTTTGACGGTTTTAGGCCGCTCGGCACGCAGCGAGTCGCCGGTCAGCGTGAAGCGGTGGTTGCGCTGCATGATGCGGTCCAGGATCGCGTCGGCGATGGTGGCGTCGCCGATCCACGCATGCCAGTGTTCGACCGGCAGTTGGCTGGTGATGATGGTGGCCTTGCTGCCGGCACGGTCGTCGATGATCTCCAGTAAATCCGAGTGCGTCATGCTGTCGATGGCGCCCATGCCCCAGTCGTCGAGAACCAGCACATCGGTCTTGGCCAGTTGCAGCAGCCATTTGCCGAAGGCCCCGCTGCCGTGGGGCGTTGTTGAATTAATCGACGCCAGGCAAAAACGTCCCTAGTTTCGGTCCGTTTTTAGATTTTTACCGACACCGGCATACCGAAGCTGGTCATCGTGTTCAGTGCTGACGCACTGA
>NZ_JAFCXL010000061.1:0-2199 GCF_049898325.1 Massilia sp. DWR3-1-1
GAACCACTTCAAGCTTCAGGCTTGGATCGAATGTTATGCGTTTTCTTGTTGCCATGTCTTGCTCCTCAGGTGGTGCATTTTCCACCTATTGAGGTGTCCGGACAAATTAGACCACAGCAAACAGCTTTTGAGGACAAAGTTTCGGCTGGGCAAGGACGGTACTAGAAAGTCTCAGGCCGGGCAAATACGCTTGTTCCGAACCGATCCTTGTGCGGAGGACTCGCCCACAATCGTTGCTCGACTTTACAACGAGAAGCAAGGGACACCACGGCAACTCAGCAGGGCGCACACCGGCCTCTTTCAGCTTTATGGTCAAAAGCTTCGCCAAGAGATTCAAGAGGGCGTCACAGTAGTTATCGAATCGTTGCGCGAAATTTTCATCCTTGACCCGATTCCGTCTCACATGCGTGCTTACTTTCCGCTCTCAGAACGCCTGGATTCCGACGGCAGAAATATCGCTGGTGTGCTTGCCGCCCTCCCCGAAGAGAAGGGGGCAGAAATCGAGGGAGTGCTTGCGAAATACGCTAGCCAGTTGCCGGAGCGCGACATACGACGCGTCTATGCAGCGACTGTGGGGCCGTTTAAATCAGACGCAATGCTTTATTGTGAAGAGCGATGGCTGGACAATGACGAGGTTCATTTAATTGATGCACGAGGGATGTCTGACGGCACGCTGCGCTTCCTTGCAATTCTCACCGCACTGCTGACACGACCGAGAGGCAGCTTGTTAGTTATTGAGGAAGTCGATAACGGTTTGCACCCTTCTCGCGCTACGTTGCTGTTAGCAATGCTCACGGACGTCGGAACGTTGCGCGGGGTTGACGTGCTTGTAACGACCCATAACCCAGCACTCCTCGATGCGATGGGAACCGCAATGGTGCCGTTCATTACGGTTGCTCACCGTGATCCTTCGGCAGGATGCAGTTTGTTGACGTTGTTAGAAGACATTGATCAACTGCCAAAATTGCTTGCGCAGGGTCCGGTCGGCATGCTCTCAAGTCGCGGCTTAATTGAGACGGCGGTCACGGGCAGGGCGAGGCCGATTCAGCCCCCAACCATCACACAGCAGGAACTGGATTTCTCAACTGATGGGGATGCAACAGTTGCTGTATTACCCCCAAACGGTGCGGTTGCATGATCAAGCGAGTTTTGATTCTCGATACTTCGGTACTGCTCTGCTGGCTGCAAGTGCCAGGCAAAGAAACTGCTGGCCCTGACGAGGATAGATGGGATCACGCTAGGATCGCAGTGCTGGTCGAGGCGGAAACTGGTAAGGGGAGCACGTTCGTGCTGCCTATTGCCAGCTTAATAGAGACCGGCAATCACATTTCACAGGCCGCAGACAATAGTAGATATGAGCGCGCAGGTCGCCTTGCTGCATACCTACGTGGGGCCGCTGACGCGGAAAGTCCGTGGGCCGCCTTTACTGACCAATCGGCACTTTGGCAACCAGACCAGTTGCGCCGTTTGGCTGACGAATGGCCCGCCTTGGCCGCAGGAGGGCTTAGCATTGGCGATGCGACCATTAAGGATGTCGCAGAACATTACGCCCGAGCCTCATATCATGTCGAAATTTTGACAGGTGATGCGGGGCTAAAGGCATATGAGCCAGTCGTTCCCGTAATGGTGCCGAGGCGGCGTGGCGGAAACTAGGCGTTCCTTATTAGTTTGCTGACTTGCTTATGCATTCGCTTTAGGGCGGTCTGTGCTGGTCGCCTAATCAGGCCGCCCATTGTTGGACTCTGCTGACTGCCTTCGCCGTCCACTTCCCGCCTCTGATCGTCGGCACTCCCATCTGATTCAGGTGAGCGGCAATAGCGTTCAAGCTCATGCCTTCACGGATGTTGCCCAAGTGGCCCATCATCTTCTTGGAAAACTCGATGGATGCCTGCTCGCGCGCCTCACGGCCCTTGAACTGTGCATCGGGCAGGTTAGTACGGTTGCCTAGGACGACGCCAGAAGCCTTCTTCATTGCCAGGGCCGCCTTCGTGCGCTCGGAGATCAGTCGGCGCTCTTTCTCAGCCAAGGACGCGTACAGGTGCAGGACAAACGGATCGATGTCAGCGCCCAGCTCTGCAACTGTCAACAGCGATTTAAAACTGATACAGTTTTGGCCTTCGCAGCGATTTAAAACTGATACACCTCCGTCACCAGCACATGCTGGATATTCACTCTTTTCATCACTCGTTCAGCCAGCCT
>NZ_JAFCXL010000062.1:0-2079 GCF_049898325.1 Massilia sp. DWR3-1-1
CTGCTCGCGAACACCCCTCGCAA
This sequence comes from Massilia sp. DWR3-1-1, assembly GCF_049898325.1. Classification (NCBI taxonomy): domain Bacteria; kingdom Pseudomonadati; phylum Pseudomonadota; class Betaproteobacteria; order Burkholderiales; family Oxalobacteraceae; genus Massilia; species Massilia sp. DWR3-1-1. The sequence continues at coordinate 24 of NZ_JAFCXL010000062.1, forward strand.
TCAGGGCGGCGGCCGCGCGAAGCGGCACTCCTGTCAAGAATTAAATGATGTCGACGGAGAAAAAATGGGCCGTCCGCTTAAGTTCGGTGGATTGGGTTATCACTGTGTTGCGAACGCCGGGCAAGCAGCTCTTCCAGCCGCAGGGTTTCAAACACCCACAGCTCGGGATTCGCATGGATCAGCTGCGCTACGATACGCGCGTTGATCTCGGCCTCGATATTGACCGTAGCCTGTTCATGCCGGAAGTCCGATACGAAAAGCAGCGCCGGCGGCACGGTCGTTATAGCGAACCCTATGGCAAGCGCCAGATAGGTGATGACCGATAGGGTATTCTTGTTGTCCATAATGGGTATGGCAGATGGTACTAACCGGATGCCTGCACCCGATGTCCTGTCCGCTTTAAAATCGCCGCTCCCGGCGGCGAGCGCAAATAGTCGAGGAAGCGCTTGACGCCGGGCGACGCCGTTGCCGGGGTTATCACGTACATGTCCTTGGTATGCGGATAATTGCCGGTGTCGAGCGATTTGATGGTCGGCAGGACACCATCGACCGACAGAATGTTGACATGGCGGTTTTCCGACAGCACCAAAGCCAGGGTCGAGGTACTTAAGGCGCCAAGCGTGGTTTCCAGTTGGTCAGCGGCGTCGGTATCGGTGATGGCGGTTGCCATGCCGCTCTTTGCGTGCGCCGCAGTTACGGCAGCTTCGATCTCGACAGAAAATTTGCTCAGCTGTTGAGTATCAGCGTCGCCTTTAGGCCGCAGTATCAGGCGCACAGGCTGACCACTTGCCCACATGGTCTGCCGGCCAGAGTAAAGAGCAGCGATCGACTCCTTGGTCAGGGGCTGTGCGGGCAGCGCGGCATGGCTAATGAGTATAAACGCGGTAGTGCCGTACTTGAAGCCATATAGTCCGGCACCTTTTTCCTCGGCATTCACGTCCCGGGCACTGACGGCAATTTCGATTGCACCGGCCCTGAGCGCTTTCAGTCCGCCCGACGTGCCAAGACTGGGGAACACTCTTACTCGATGCTCGGGATGCGCCTTGGTATAGGACGCGGCCAGTTGCGTCATCGTCCCCAACGCCGCCCCTGTGCCGCCAATTCTGATGTTTTCGGCTAACGAGGTTCCTGCGGTACTCATCGCGAGTATGAGCACTGCAACAGATTGAAGAACGGGTGAACTGAATCGCACGGAACCCTCCACGATTTTCCTGCAATCGTTAAGGATAGGCTGATCGTTTCCCATACGCAATTAGAATTGATCGTAGAGCACGTTAATGTGCACGCTGTTGTATTTGCGGGCGCGCGAATCGGCTTTGGAACGGTGCTCTGAATAGGCTGGACCGGGTGGCGGCAAGCAGCAACTCAGCGTTTAGGTGACGGTGACGCCGCTGCCGCTGCCTCCGCTGTGCGTGCGATTGCGCGGCGCAGCCACTAGGCCGCGGCTGCAGCGATCAACAGATTCGTGAGGGCCGAGCCTAGCTTGCCGAACACGCCCGCGCTCAAGAGCACATTGCCGCCCAATTACCCGCGCAGCAGGCCGTTGCCAACCGGCGATTTTTCTTCAGATGTGTTCGCATTTCATTTATCCAGCGGCCTTTAATAGAGAGTGCATATGTCAAGCAAGGTTGTTGAGCGAGGCCCCCTTGACCGGCTGCTTTCGGCCCAGGCTGTGTAAAAACGTAAATTGCTGTAAACGAAACCTGACCAGTAAACGTTAAGCCAGTATCTCATCACTTGGGGTGCGAAATGAAGCGCTTTATCGAAGGTGCAGACCGCGGCCAGTCCACGATGCTCCCCGAGCTACTGGACGACTATGTCGACCAAGACAACCAGGTCCGGGTGGTCGACGTATTTGTCGATCAGCTTGACCTTGCCAGCCTTGGATTTGAGCGCGTGCAGCCGGCGGCAACGGGCCGGCCCGCATACCATCCGAGGGTTCTGTCGCGTTGTTGATCAAAAGACGAAATTGTCTAGGAAAGGAACTTCGGTGCCTCAAACAGTACGGACCTGTCCTGCCAGCGCATAAAATTGGTCGGCGAACGACATGGTAGCG
>NZ_JAFCXL010000063.1:0-2056 GCF_049898325.1 Massilia sp. DWR3-1-1
TGTCAACAGCGATTTAAAACTGATACAGTTTTGGCCTTCGCAGCGATTTAAAACTGATACACCTCCGTCACCAGCACATGCTGGATATTCACTCTTTTCATCACTCGTTCAGCCAGCCTTGCCGACGCCGTTGCCCTTGACGGTACCAGCCTGCCGCTGGTGCTTGAGCCGGTAGCTTTCGCCGGCGATCGGCACGATGTGCGCATGGTGCAGCAAGCGGTCCAACAGGGCCGCCGTCAGCGTTGCGTCCTGCGCAAACGTCGCGTCCCATTGGCCGAACGGCAGGTTGCTCGTCACGATCAGGCTGCCTTTTTCGTACAGCGCCGCGATCACCTGGAAGAACAGGTTGGCCTGTTCGCGGTTCATCGGCAAGTAGCCAATTTCATCGATGATGAGCAGCCGGTACGTCTTGATGGCGCGATGCATCGCCGTCTTCAAACTGTTTTGCGCGTGCGCCGTCCTCAGCGTCAGCAACAGGTCGGAAGCCGTCATGAACCGCGTCTTGATGCCAGCCTGAGTCGCCTTGTAGCCCAACGCCATCGCCAAGTGGGTCTTGCCCACGCCGCTAGGACCGACCAGCACCACGTTTTCGTGACGCTCGATGAAGCCCAGTCCGGCCAGCTCCTCGATCTGGCTGCGCTTGACGCCCTTGGCGAAGTCATAGTTGAACTGCTCCAGCGTCTTGATCGCAGGGAAGCCGGCCAGGCGCGTCATCATGGTTTGCTTGCGTACTGTTCGTCCCGCCATTTCTTCGCGTAATAAGGCCTCCAGGAAGTCGCTGTATGCCATCTCGTCCTTGGCCGCCTGCTGGGCCGCGGGACCGTAGCTTTGTCCCACGAAGGACAGCTTGAGCGCCTCGCACAACTCGGTGATGCGTTCGTGTTGCAGGTTCATGCCGGCACTCCCTGCGTGACGTTCATTAACAGCTGTTCATAGACCGCCAGCGGGTGCTGCGCCGGCGCCACTTCGGCGATGCGCTCGATCACGATAGCGGGACGCGGTGCGGGTGGTTCCGGCGCCGCCGTCTGCGGCCGTGCGGCAGCGATATCGCCTCGCCACGGCTCTGCCAATGCCTGAAGGTGAGCCACTTCATTTGCCATCCGTTCGGACGGTTTCTCCTGCGTCGTGCCGTGCACCCGCTCGTTGGCGACCTCGCGCAGCCAGCGGGTTACCTCGACGTTGGCAGTGACGACGTCGAGTTGCAAACCACTCTGGCCCAGACGGCTTGCCAGCGGCACGTAAAACGACCTGCGCAGATAGCCGTTGAAGCGCTCGACCTTGCCCTTGGTCTGGGCCCGGTACGGCTGGCACAGCTTGATCCTGAAGCCGCTGTGCTTGGCGAAGTCGAGGAAGCCGGCATGGTACCGATGAAGCCCTTCGCCATACACGTCGCGCTCGATGACGACCGTCTTCATGTTGTCGTACAGGACCTTGCGCGGCACGCCGCCGAATGCGGCGAAGGCGCGCTCATGGCAGCCGATCAGCGTGGCCACCTTCATGTCGCTGACGAATTCGACGTAGCTGGCACGGCTGTAGCCCATCGTGGCGCAGAACGCATGCAGCGGCGCGCTGCCTTTGCGGAACTCGACCCAGTCGACCTGCAACTGTTCGCCCATCTCGGTCTCGAAGCGCACTACCGGCGCAACCGGCAACGTCGGTCGCAGCGAGCGCATGAACGCGCGCAACTGGCTAAGGCCGCCCTGGTAACCCCGCTCGACGATTTCATTGTGCAACACGCTCGCCGGTATCCAGTTTGGCTGCGCTGCCGTCTGCCGCTCCCGTAGATAGGCTTCATATGGCGCCAGCTTGCTTGGCCGTTTTACCTTGCGTTCGTATTTCGGCACCGAGTTCAACGCCAGGTGCCGCCGCACCGTGTTCACCGCGCAGCCCACCTCGGCGGCGATCCGCCGCAGACTCAACCCATGCTTGCTCAATACCTGAATTTCCACATACACCTCGTTGGGTTTCAAGGCTGCTCCGCAAAGCAGCCATCTTCTCAAATCGGTGTATCAGTTTTCAATCGCTGCTGTGTATCAGTTTACAACCGCTGCTGACA
>NZ_JAFCXL010000064.1:0-2035 GCF_049898325.1 Massilia sp. DWR3-1-1
AGCACCACGAAACGCGTGGTGCGTTCGACCAGCGTGCCGACCGAGGAGCGGTTGCCTTCGCCCTTGATGAGGTCGCCCTCCCAGTGGCCGGGGATGAGGCGGTCCTCGATCTCCGGCGGGCGGATATGGATGCTCTGCATATCTTTGATCGGTTCTGTCGCGTTGTTGATCAAACCGCGGAATTTCCCTAAACGGCAATGTGCCGCTTAAACTGGACGTACCATTCCTGCAAACGCAGAAAACTGGTCGGCGAACGACAACTCATCGGCGCTGTCGATTGCAAACTGGCCCTTGCGGATCATGTGGATCAGCTCGATGCCGGCGAGCACGGAGCCGGCGGCGCGGAATGATTTGAAGTTGAGCATCGGCCTAGTGACCCGCTTAATGGCGCGGTGATCCTGTTCAACGATGTTGTTGAGATATTTGACTTGGCGCACCACGATCGGCAAGTACCGGCTGGCGTTGATCGCATCGAGCGCCGCCTTGTTGGCGCCGCTTTTGTCCATCCCGACCTTGTGCGGATCGCCATTCTCCGCCATGGCCTTGTCGAAGAAGCGCTTCGCCGCAGCCATGTCGCGCTTCGCCGTCAGCAGGAAGTCGACTGTCTTGCCCTGCTTGTCGACGGCGCGGTAGAGGTATTTCCAGACGCCCTTGACCTTGATGTACGTTTCGTCCATGCGCCAGCTGCCGCCGACCGGGCGCTTGTATTTGCGAGCCATTTTCTCAATCAGCGGCAAGAAGCGGATCGCCCACCGGTTGATCGTCGAATGGTCGACCGACACGCCGCGCTTTTCCATCATTTCCTCAAGGTGCCGGTAGCTCAGCGGATAAGCGGCGTACCAGCGGATGCAGACCAGAATCACGTCGATCGGAAAGCGCATACCTTTGAAGTTGACCATGTCGATTCGTCCTAGATTCGGGCACCGCAGTTTACTCGACCGGCCCGCAGGGGTTCGCTAATGCGACAGAACCGCAAAAACTGTCTTGACGAATGGGTCCACTTTAATCCTCCAGCGTCAAGCCCTGCGTCAAGACCAGCTTTACCGCTTCTTCGCGAAGCTCCGGCGTGTATGTTTTTGAGCTTGTCATATGTTCTCCAGTTGGTGAAGTTTACCAAACAAGAGTGTCCGAAAAAATCAGGTTACCTCACATCCCGGGCGCTGGAGCGGCGATACGCGCAACTGGAATCCTGTCTCCATCGTCCATCTCAATCCGGAACAGACGAGCAGAAACGAAGAGGAAATCGAGAAGAACACACGGTTCAAAAAAGCAGCATGATGATCAGGTCAGGCGACAACTAGCTTGACAACCACCGGCTACAATTGCAGGCCGATTCGATTCATTAACCCGGTGTTGCACTTGATACTTGAGACCGCCTCGCATAGCCAAAGAGCAGCCGTTCCAAAGCATTGCTGTATGCCAATCAATGCTTTTCCCGGTATTCGCCTCGTGCTTTAGGGAATAAGCTGGTCGTCAAGAGCAAGCGACCGAATCGATTGGTAAGCGACCCTTCAAAGCTTGCGCAGTGCAAATTTAACTCAACACCTTCTGGCGCAGCGGTCCGTGAAACGCAAAACTGCCCGATAGCGATACGAATCAGTTCTGAGTTACGCTTGTTCTTGGAGGTGATCGATACATGGCTATTGTCGCGGTACCAGAACGTACACAGGATTTTCCGCTGCTGGTTGGCGGTTGTGATGACGAAATATTTTGGCATTCCGAACCCGTTCTTGCCAGAAGTTTTAGCTTCAAGTGCGCAGGCGCCGTGATGTGGCGAATTAAAAAAATATAGCAAAACATCCCCCAGTTGTTCAGAATTTTAAACTTCGATTCCGAATATACGGCGTTCTGGTAACAACGGATTCAGCGATCGATCATCTTGCACGTCAAGGTCGCACGGAAAGCTAAAGTGGACCCTAAAGTGGACCCCACCGTCAAGACAAATTTTGCCTGAGTTTAAGCTATGGTCTTGATCCCGCCCGCAGCGGATCAGCGCTGCCCTGTCGTGCTTAAATTCATGCATCGGCGAGTGTGG
>NZ_JAFCXL010000065.1:0-1989 GCF_049898325.1 Massilia sp. DWR3-1-1
CTTCTCGAATTGGTGGCGACGCTCTTCGCTGTGTTTGTACGGCACGGGCCTACCTGGAAAGAAATGATGCCAGATTGTACACTCCTGTGGCGACAGGTCGAATTATTCAACAACGCCGTTTTAGAGGCTGCCGTATAACAGCCTAGGCACACGAGCTAGCTACTTCTCATATTAGTCATCCGATGTGGTAGGTATGCCTGATGGATTTGAATAAAACGAAGTTGTAGAATTAAGATGCAGCGGTAAGGTTACAGTAAATAAACTTCCCTTACCCTGACCTTCACTCGTGGCAATTACTGTTCCTAAATGTAAATGCACCAAGCGTTCGACGAGTGATAATCCTATCTCCATTCCATCGATTATCCGACTATCGAGACGTTCAACCTGCGTAAATAGATTAAAGACGCGATTTAGCATATTCGCCGGAATTCCTTCCCCATTATCTTGCACGAGAATAAGTGCGCATTTATTATTTTTTTCAGTTGTAATCGTAATTCTTCCACCACGAGGCGTATATTTTGCAGCGTTAGTAAGTAAATTTGACAACACCTGAACCAGACGTAACGAGTCCCCGTTGACTTGCAGCGGCACACCACACTGCTCAATAGTTAATTTGTGCTCGCCACCATCCAAAAATACGTGACTAATTTCTACCGCTTTCGCTACGATTGTTCGAAGATCAAATATTTCTTTTTCAAGTTTTAGCTTTCCCCCACGCATCTTTGATACATCCATCAAATCGTTTACCAGACGAAGCATGTGGTTTGTCTGACGTTCGAGCGCAAGCATAGCTTTTTGCCGGCCAGCAAGCCCAATCTCGGGCATTTGCAGAAGCGCCCCTATATTTGTTAGCACGCTTAATGGTCCACGCAGCTCATGCATTACTACAGCAACGAAACTATCTTTTTGACGATCAGCTTCTTCTAGCTCTTCAGATTTCCGCCGAAGTTCGTTTTCCATGTTGCGATGGATCGTCATATCATGTACTGCACAGGCTATAAAAATTCCCACCTTGGTGTTAAGAGGACTTAGCATTACATCAATTGGAAATTCTCTACCATCCTTGTGAGTACCTAACAAATTAAGGCCGCTCCCCATTGACCGTGGGCGCAAATCAGCATTGTAGGTTATCCGGTGGGTAATATGACCTGTCCGAAAGCGTGCAGGCATAAGCATCTCCATGAAATTACCCAGAACTTCGCTGCGATCATAGCCAAACAGTCGTTCAGCTTGGCCGTTGAATTGAACAATTTTTCCACTTTTATCAATAATTGCGACGGCATCAGGCGCTACTTCAAGGAAACCGTGGAAAATCTTTTCAAAGCGTTCGGATGACTTTCGCAGGCATTTACGGCCCTTTTTTATGTTCACTTGCCCCTCCAGCTATTTTTAGAAGTAGTCAATATTATATTTATCTGTTGTAATTTAATGACCATTTTTATCTCTAACGCATCAGGCTTTGCATAGTTTGTTTCGTCCTCGTCAACCTCCTTGACTACATGATCGCCTTCGATATGGATGTGCCATCATCTAATCCCTAACTCGTATATCTGAAAAAAATCAAATTTTCCCGAGCCGTGCGCGGATGTATGTAATGTCATGCTCCGAAAGTTTATGTCCAACGTAGATCACAGAACGAATTTAAATCGAACAGACTACGAATAGTGTGAAAGCACGTGAAAAGGAATAACAAGACTTAGTAAACAGATGTAGGATACATCCTACAGGAGACATGGTGCAAAAAATTAAAAAATACTTTGAATGTTTGTAACTGTTCAGCCTGAATGAAAGCCGGGCAGCCTCTAAAACCAAGTGCAACACCCTTTGCTGTAAGGTGCTGCCATGCCGAAAATCTATACCCATCTGACGAGGCGTTGTTGAATAATTCGACCTGTCGCCACAGGAGTGTACAATCTGGCATCATTTCTTTCCAGGTAGGCCCGTGCCGTACAAACACAGCGAAGAGCGTCGCCACCAATTCGAGAAGCC
>NZ_JAFCXL010000066.1:0-1939 GCF_049898325.1 Massilia sp. DWR3-1-1
AACCGGTTCAAACACGCACCAAAAAACCCCGTAATACCCGGGATTTGGGCCGTTATTCCCGGGCACTTGGGGGGCAGGGGGCGCGCCGGGGGCGCCCACGATGCGCAGGTGTTACTTAGGCAGCTTCGCCGACCACGGTGACGGTGATGTCAACGATGACGTCGGTGTGCAGCGCCACGGCGACAGCATGGTCACCGGTGGTTTTCAGCGGGCCGTTCGGCAGGCGCACTTGCGCTTTTTCGACAGCGAAACCAGCTTTCGTCAACGCTTCAGCGATGTCGAAGTTGGTGACCGAGCCAAACAGACGACCGTCAACGCCAGCTTTCTGGGCGATGGTGATGGTCATGCCGGACAGCTTGTCGCCTTGGGCTTGCGATGCGGCCAGCTTCTCGCCAGCAGCTTTTTCCAGCTCGGCGCGCTTGACTTCGAATTCAGCGACAGCCGACGCGGTGGCACGACGTGCCATGCGTTGCGGGATCAGGAAGTTACGTGCGTAACCGTCTTTGACTTTGACGACGTCGCCCAGGTTGCCGACGTTAACGACTTTTTCTAACAGAATGATTTGCATAGTGATTCTCCAGGTTCTCTGCAGCGCTTAAGCGTGGTGCAGGTCGGTGTAAGGCAGCAGCGCGAGGTAGCGTGCGCGCTTGATGGCGGTGTCAACCTGGCGCTGGTAGTGCGCTTTGGTACCGGTCAGGCGTGCTGGCATGATCTTGCCGTTTTCCTGGACGAAGTCTTTCAGGGTGTCGACGTCTTTGTAGTCGACCTGCTCGACGTTTGCAGCGGTGAAGCGGCAGAACTTCTTGCGCTTGAACAGAGGGTTCTGTTGTTTGCGCTTTTCTTTGAGCTTGAGCTTGTTTTTGTCGAACTTTTTACCGAATGCCATTTGAGGCTCCTGTATCTAAAATATGCGCCGCTGATGCGGCCGCATTGAAATCAATGATGTGAAACACCAACGCTTTGCTGTTCCGATTTTTCTTGGCAAGAAAGCCCGTGAACTGGTACACCGCGCCCAACTCCGCCTGGGAGAACCGTCCGGAGATTTCGCCAGCAGCAACGGCGATGATCTCGAATTCGGTCAACCTGGCCACCCCTGCTTCCACCTGGTGCGAACTGTGCGTCAGGGTGGCGGACACGATCGGCACGCCGGCCGGGGTATAGCGCAATACATCGCGCTCGGTAACGGTGGCGACGATCTGAAGTTGATTCACTTACCAGTCAACATGATTCCTGCCAGTCAATCAGGCAGCTGCTGGCGCTGCTACTGGAGCTGCGGCTGGTGCCTGGGCTTCCGAGCGATGGCTCTTGGCTGCATCTTCACGCTGGACCGATTTCATCATCGGCGACGGCGTGGTTTCAGCCTTCTTCATCTTCACGGTCAGGTGACGCAGCACGGCATCATTGAATTTGAAGGCGGTTTCGAGTTCGACCAGCGTCTCGTTGTCGCATTCGATGTTCATGCAGATGTAGTGTGCCTTCGGCAGCTTCTGGATCGAGTAAGCCATCTGACGACGGCCCCAGTCTTCCACGCGATGGATGTTACCGCCGCGCGCGGTGACGCTGGCCTTGTAACGCTCGATCATCGCCGGGACTTGTTCGCTCTGGTCCGGGTGGACGATAAAAACGATTTCATAATGACGCATTCAATACTCCTTGAGGACGTTTAAAACAAAAGCCCACCTCGGCGTCAAGACGAGTGTGGGAAGGGAAAGCCGGCAATTATAGCGCACTTTGGCAAGTACGGGCAAGCACGGCGTGGCCGCCCTGCCCCCGCAGTGCGCCCGGGGACGGCCCGAATCTTCGCTCTCGGGCGAAAAATATGGCGCTTTCACCGTTACCGTGAAAGCCCATTAGCGTAAGCACGCACCATCCAAGCCCACCCCGCGATGGGTTCGAGGCGAGCGCCGGGTCCGACCCCTCGTTTCGGCGCTTGTATCAG
>NZ_JAFCXL010000067.1:0-1769 GCF_049898325.1 Massilia sp. DWR3-1-1
ACCGATGAAATCGAGGGCTTTGACCTTGATCTGCTGCCCGAAGATTCCCGCACTCGCTGGGAGCGCCTGCAAGTGGTGTTTTCCCACGCCTGCGATCAGGTACGCCGCGAGCGCGCACCGGGCCTGCAACTGGACCCGCGCGCACCGCATGATGCGCTGTTAGGTCAGCTGCGCCGCCGTGCCAACGACGGCGCGCAGACGCGACCAGAATGGGGGCTCGCGGGCAATGCGGCTTTTCTGATCGCTCCCCGGCACAGAAGCCGTGGCGTTGTGCTAGGCGGGCGCAGTTTCCTGCATGACTATGACGCCAGCCAAGATAGTGATGGAAGCGTACTGGAACTGCTGATGACCGCGCCCATGCTGGTCACGCATTGGATCAACTGGCAATACCATGCATCTACCTGCGATCCGCTGCGGCTAGGCAGCGGCAATAAGGTGCTGCACAACGTGGTGGGTGGCAACCTCGGCGTCTTCGAGGGCAACGGCGGCGATCTGCGGATCGGGCTGTCCCGCCAGTCGCTACATGACGGCCAGCGCTGGGTGCACGAGCCCTTGCGGCTGACCGTGGTCATCGATGCGCCGCAGGCGGCCATTGAAGTGGTGATCGGCAAGCATGCAGTCGTCCGGCAACTGCTCGACAACGGCTGGCTCCACCTCTGGCGCTTCGCGCTTGCTGGCTTCGAGCGTTACGAACACGGAACATGGTCTCCATTGTGTCTGGATGTCGAATGATGGCGAAGCCGTCCTATTACAAAGGAAGTCGGGTGGCCCTGTTGACCCAGCATGGAAAGGAACGTGTGATCGCACCTGTGCTTGAGCCCGTCCTGGGTTGCTCCATCGAACTTGTTACTGGATTCGATACTGACCAGTTTGGCACCTTCACAAGGGAGACGCCACGGTACGGTACACAACTGGAGGCGGCCAGACGTAAGGCAAGAAAAGGGATGGAGCTTGCGCGTGCTTCGCAGGGAATCGCTAGTGAAGGCAGCTTCGGTCCTGACCCCCATACGGGCATGTTTCCTTGGAATGTGGAGCTCTTGGTCTGGATCGATGACCACATGGGCATCGAAGTTGTCGGCATGGCCCAGGGTGCCGCCCCTAACGATCATATCCAGAGCGGCGACTGGCAGGCAGTTGCTGACTTTGCCAAACGCGTCGGCTTCCCAGAGCACCAATTGGTGTTGCGCCCCGATGGGCAAAGCGATACGCGCATCTGCAAGGACATTGCTGATTGGACGCGGTTGAAAACGTGCTTCGACGTTAGCCTCGCGCAATCACGTTGCGGCAATGTGTTTGTTGAATTGGATTTGCGCGCCTTCGCCAATCCCAGCCGCATGAAATACATCGAACAGGCTGCCAACGATCTGCTGCAGCGCCTGCAATCGACCTGCCCCGCATGCCGTGCCCCTGGCTTCTGGATCAGCGAATGGCAACCGGGACTGCCCTGCGCATCGTGTCGGTTGCCAACCCATAGTTATCGCAGCGAAGTGTGGACGTGCCTGCGCTGTGAGCATCGGCGCATCGCTGAGCGGGCAGATCGGTCAGCAGCTGACCCTGTGCATTGTGCTTACTGCAATCCGTAACTCGCTGGAAAACTATTTTTGAGCGAGAAGTTAATGTAGCGCTGCGTGCCAAGGTGTCTGGTTGAGCTATACCCTAACCTGATGTCAGACGACCACAACGCAGGCCGTCAGGATAGGGTTGATCTCGCAATTACTTGACATATGCCTTTAACGGTCATAGAGTCTTTCCTGACACATCTTGTTAAG
>NZ_JAFCXL010000068.1:0-1658 GCF_049898325.1 Massilia sp. DWR3-1-1
CCCCCTATGTCAGCATAGTTGTCGCGTCATCTGATTTATCGTAACCGTACTGGGGGCGGAGTAAAAGAGCAGCAGTGAAGCACTATTCAGCAGAGCGCAAGGAAGCACTTTTGCGGCAGATGATGCCGCCGACGAACAAGCCTATCTCGGCACTGGCACGCGAGAATGGCATCTCGGAACAGACCCTCTATACTTGGCGACGAAATTTAAAAGCGCAGGGAGTGCCGGTGCCAGGGAATGGAAAAAATGCCGAGGAATGGTCCTCGAAGGACAAGTTCGGCGTGGTGCTGGAAACGGCAGGATTGAACGAGGCCGAGCTGGCCGAATACTGCCGCCGAAAAGGACTGTTCAACGAGCAGATCGCGGCGTGGCGTGCGGCGTGCCAGGACGCGAATGCGCACAGCGCGGACCGGTCACGAGAGCAGCGCGAGCAGAGCAAGGGTGACCGCAAGCGGATCAAGGAGCTCGAGAAGGAGTTACTGCGCAAGGACAAGGCACTGGCGGAGGCAGCAGCGCTGATCATCCTCAGAAAAAAAGCCCAGGCGATCTGGGGGGATCCCGCGGAAGACTGATCGGGACCTCAGATCGCCTGCTGGTAAAGGACTTGGTTGAAGACGCCGTTGGCAGCGGTTGCCGACGTGCTGTTGCCTGTGAGGCCTTGGGCCTCAGTTTGCGGACCTATCAGCGCTGGACCCGCGAAGGCCGTGCCGGCATCGACGACGGACGCAAAGATGCGTGCCGGGTCGCCCCTGCCAACAAGCTGAGCGAGGAAGAACGGGCACGCGTTCTGGCGTTGGTCAACAGTGCCGAGTTCGCCAGTCAGCCACCGAGCCAGATCGTGCCCACGCTGGTCGACCGCGGAGAGTACATGGCGTCGGAGTCGACCATCTATCGGATCATGAAGGCAGCGGCACAGCAGCATCACCGTGGCCGGGCTAGCAAGCCTGTCACGCGCGTTGTGACAAGCCACTGCGCGAGCGAAGCGAACCGCCTCTGGTCGTGGGATATCACCTGGCTGCCAACAGCCGTGAAAGGCCTGTATTTTTACTGGTACATGGTGCTCGATGTGTACAGCCGGAAAATCGTCGGCCATGAAGTGCACATCGCCGAATCGGCCGAGTTAGCGTCGCTGCTGATGCGCAAGGCCAGTCTCGTGGAAGGCCTGGCTGGCCGCAAAGTGGTGCTGCACTCCGACAATGGGAGCGCAATGAAAGGGGCAACGATGCTGGCAACGTTGGAAAAGCTCGGAGTGGTCCCATCGTTCAGCCGGCCGCGCGTCAGCAACGACAACCCGTTCGCGGAGTCGCTGTTCCGCACTTGCAAATACCGGCCGAACTACCCGCGCAAGCCGTTCGACAGCGTTGAGCAGGCCCGGACGTGGACGCAGCAGTTTGTGCAGTGGTACAACCACCAGCACAAGCACAGCGGCCTCAAATTCATCACCCCGGCACAGCGCCACGATGGGCTGGCCAATGCGATCTTGCGGCGTCGCGAGCAGGTCTACGAGGCCGCAAAGCAACGCTGCCCGGAGCGCTGGTCCGGCGCCACGCGCAATTGGAAACTGAAGGACGAGGTGTGGCTCAATCCAGAAAGGGCTGCGCCTGAATTATTGAAGCTGGCCGCATGAACTGACGCGACATCTTTGTTGACAACTACCG
>NZ_JAFCXL010000069.1:0-1531 GCF_049898325.1 Massilia sp. DWR3-1-1
ATCATATTTCTTCGCCCCCGCGCATGAAAGCGGCGGTAAGCGCAAGATGGAAGTCGGCGCACAAGACAACAAAAGTCGATCACCGAATGGTGGTCCGACCCCGCAGCTAACCAGACTTGACGGAACTGGCGCGCACCCCCGACTGTCGCACGATGTACGTCGTAGCACGAACGGTAAAGAGGCCCAGGCCGAGTTGGCCTGAGGAGTCATCCAGTTCATCGTTGCCCTGTGCGCTCCTTCATTCTAATCATGGGAGTGACATCATGGAAGGACTCGAACCGCTGTACCGGCGTGTTGCCGGCATCGACGTGCATCGCATGTTGCACGTCGTCACCGCCGTCGTCGAGCGCGCCGATGGCAGCATCGAACAATTGAGTCGTGAGTTTGGCGGCTTCAAGCGCGATTGCCGGGAACTGGCTCGCTGGCTGGTCGAACTGAACGTGGAACTGGTGGTGATGGAGAGCACCGGCATTTACTGGAAAAGCCTCTACAGCCATCTGGAGCGGGCCGGCATCGAAACCTGGGTCGTCAACGCACACTCGGTCAAACATGTTCCGGGCCGCAAGACCGACATCACCGATTCGCAGTGGCTGGCCGTGCTGGCTCGCTTTGGTCTCGTCAGAGGCAGTTTTATACCGCCACAAGACTTGCGCGAGCTGCGCCTGTTGTCGCGCTACCGGCGCAAGCTCAGTGGCATGCATGCCAGCGAAGTCAATCGCCTGCACAAGGTCCTCGATGACGGCGGTATCAAGTTGGGCGCTGTAGTGAGCGAAATCGACGGCGTATCGGCAAAAGCGATGGTGGCGGGGCTGATCGATGGCAAGCCAATCGAGGTCTTGCTCGACATGGCGCGCGGCACCCTGAAATCGAAACGCGAGGCGCTGCAGGCAGCACTCGACGGCGACCTGACGGCGCGCCATATGTTTTTGCTGGCGCATCTCCATGCACACATCGACTTGCTTGAGCGTGAGCTGGCCGCGCTCGATGCATTCCTGCTGGCCGCCATGACGCCGTATCAATGGGCGCATCGCCTGCTACAAACCATTCCTGGCATCGACCAGATTGCGAGCGCCCTGATCCTGATCGAAATCGGCGATGACATGACGCGCTTCGGCTGCGCCGACCGCCTCGCTTCATGGGCCGCGCTGTGTCCGGGCAACAACGAATCGGCCGGCAAGAGAAAGTCCGGAAAAACCCGAAAAGGCAATGCCATCATCCGCTACATCTTGTGCGAATGCGCCAATGCGGCGCGTATGACCAAGAGCTCGCTGGCATCGAAATACAAGAGCCTGAAGGTCCGCAAGCCTCACAACAAAGTGATCGTCGCGCTGGCGCACAAAATGATAAGGCTGATCTATCTGCTACTTACCCGACGCGTGCCCTACCACGATCCGAACATCGACTACGCCGCAATGAGTGCCAGGAAAAATGCACCGCGCTGGATCCGGCAACTCAAAGTGATCGGTCAGTGGCCCGGACAGAGCGCGCCACCGGCTAACGCCTGATACAAGCGCCGAAACGAGGGGTCGGA
>NZ_JAFCXL010000070.1:0-1435 GCF_049898325.1 Massilia sp. DWR3-1-1
GAGACGAGCGGCTTTATGCTGCGAAGCAATCGGAAGTGGTTCCAAGAAAAGCCTCTAAGCTTCAGTCATACGAGACCGTACCGCAAACCGACACAGGTGGGCGAGATGAGTATTCTAAGGCGCTTGAGAGAACTCGGGAGAAGGAACTCGGCAAATTGGTACCGTAACTTCGGGAAAAGGTACGCCCTGGTAGTTTGACCACTTTACTGTGGAAGGATGAACGGGTTGCAATAAACTGGTGGCTGCGACTGTTTAATAAAAACACAGCACTCTGCAAACACGAAAGTGGACGTATAGGGTGTGACGCCTGCCCGGTGCTGGAAGATTAAATGATGGGGTGCAAGCTCTTGATTGAAGTCCCAGTAAACGGCGGCCGTAACTATAACGGTCCTAAGGTAGCGAAATTCCTTGTCGGGTAAGTTCCGACCTGCACGAATGGCGTAACGATGGCCACACTGTCTCCTCCCGAGACTCAGCGAAGTTGAAATGTTTGTGATGATGCAATCTACCCGCGGCTAGACGGAAAGACCCCATGAACCTTTACTGTAGCTTTGCATTGGACTTTGAACCAATCTGTGTAGGATAGGTGGGAGGCTTTGAAGCGGGGACGCCAGTTCTCGTGGAGCCAACCTTGAAATACCACCCTGGTTTGTTTGAGGTTCTAACCTTGGTCCGTTATCCGGATCGGGGACAGTGCATGGTAGGCAGTTTGACTGGGGCGGTCTCCTCCTAAAGTGTAACGGAGGAGTTCGAAGGTACGCTAGATACGGTCGGACATCGTGTTGATAGTGCAATGGCATAAGCGTGCTTAACTGCGAGACTGACAAGTCGAGCAGGTACGAAAGTAGGACATAGTGATCCGGTGGTTCTGTATGGAAGGGCCATCGCTCAACGGATAAAAGGTACTCTGGGGATAACAGGCTGATTCCTCCCAAGAGTTCATATCGACGGGGGAGTTTGGCACCTCGATGTCGGCTCATCACATCCTGGGGCTGTAGCCGGTCCCAAGGGTATGGCTGTTCGCCATTTAAAGTGGTACGTGAGCTGGGTTTAAAACGTCGTGAGACAGTTTGGTCCCTATCTGCCGTGGGCGTTGGAAATTTGAAGGGGGCTGCTCCTAGTACGAGAGGACCGGAGTGGACAGACCTCTGGTGTACCGGTTGTCACGCCAGTGGCATTGCCGGGTAGCTAAGTCTGGAAGAGATAACCGCTGAAAGCATCTAAGCGGGAAACTTGCCTTGAGATGAGATTTCCCAGAGCCTTGAGCTCTTTAAAGGGTCGTTCGAGACCAGGACGTTGATAGGCTGGGTGTGGAAGTGCAGTAATGCATTAAGCTAACCAGTACTAATTGCCCGTAAGGCTTGTCCCTATAACATTAGCAGTTGTAGAGAATTGAAAGCGCGTTGTGCTTGTGAGATATATAATCTCTACCCAG
>NZ_JAFCXL010000071.1:0-1298 GCF_049898325.1 Massilia sp. DWR3-1-1
CGACCTTCCCCTTGAACTCCGCGCTATGCGCTTTCCGTTTCTTCGCTTCCGCCATTTGCTGCAATCCTCCAGTGAGGACCATAGCTTAAACTGCTGTCTCAAATCGTGGGTCCACTATACTTCGGTAGCTATAGCTCGCGCCGGCAAGTCCGATGCTTCCTACAACGCTATTTGCGCGACGACCGCTCAGTGCAACTTGTGCGTAGGCATGCTCATTGTGAAAACACACCCTTTACCAGGGTGGTTGAGAACGCTTAACGTCCCTCTATCCGCTTCCACATTTTGACGCGAGATGGAAAGGCCGAGCCCTGCACCAGATCGGTCCTCAGCGCACTGGCTAAACGGTATGAATAGCCGCTCTGCGTCTCCTTGCCGGAGGCCGCCGCAATGGTCCTCAACTTCGATGTGTATCCGCTCGTCAACAGCGTGCGCACGTAGCGCGACAATGGTTCCTGGATGAGTGAATTTGAATCCATTTCCAAGCAGGTTCCCTAACGCCGCTAAAAGCAGTTCTCGATTGCCTTTCACGCCAAGCGCCGGATCGACGACTTCGACTTTCAAGATGCATCCGCGAGCGTCGGCACCGAGCTTCCCAGTTTCGCTCGCCTCTTCAATAAACGCGGCCACCGAAAACACCTCACGGACAGGCAGCTCAGCGTTTTCAGCTTTGACTTCTTGCAGGCAGCGCTCGATCAGCTTCGACATCGCGTCATGACTGCGCTTGAGAACCGTACCTGTCGCCCCGCTTAGGGTGAGGTTCCCTAGACGCATCGCCTCAGTCGCCAGAGTCGCGACGCTCAAAGAGTTTCGAAGCTCATGCATGAGAAAGCCGAGCCGCTGATTTACTTCCGTGTTTTGCCGCAGTGTGATCGCCGTATCGCGTTCGGAGCTGAACTCGGTCACCGCGTCAGCGATGGCGTTGTCCAAGCAGCGGTTTAGCGTTCTAAACTCGTCCACAGAAAAAGGGATGTCGCGCAAAAACGCCAGATCGGTGATAGCTTGGCACAGATCGCCGTAGTCGTGAACGACTTGGTCGACCGAGTAATCCAATTCGAGTAGGGCTTTTCCGTGCGCCGCCGCGCTGACGCCCATCTCGCTCAGCATGGACCCGGCGCCCCCCGACGCGCCGGAGATCCTCGCTCCATCCGCCTGCGTTCCCTCATCCTCAGCTTGAAGGGTTGCGGTGGTCAAGTAATTTCGGACACAACGATAGGTTCTCGTGCTGCCATTTTCCGTTCGTAGACGGCGGGCGGCAGATTACCCAGTGCTGAATTGATTCGTTTCCCGTTGTAGAAGCC
>NZ_JAFCXL010000072.1:0-1253 GCF_049898325.1 Massilia sp. DWR3-1-1
TGCTGTGGTCTAATTTGTCCGGACACCTCAATAGGTGGAAAATGCACCACCTGAGGAGCAAGACATGGCAACAAGAAAACGCATAACATTCGATCCAAGCCTGAAGCTTGAAGTGGTTCGGATGATCACAGAGCAAGGCCAAAGTATCCGGAATGTCAGCGAAAGCATGGACATTGGCCAGACCGCGATCCGTCGGTGGTTGGCGCAGGTCGGCGCCGAACAGAGTGGCCAGCCAGGTATCGGCAAGCCGTTGACGGTTGAGCAGCAGAGAATCCGCCAGCTGGAACAGGAGAATCAACAACTTCGCCAGGATGTGACGATATTAAAAAAAGCGTCGGCCTTCTTTGCCCGCGAAATGAAGTGACTCACCAGGTCATTGAAGCGCTGCAAAAGGAGGCCATCCCGGTCCAGCAAAGCTGCCGTGTTCTGGAAGTGAGCAGGTCCACTTTTTACGAAGCAAAGCGACGTGACGCCATGCCCAAAGTGTGCAGGGAGAGCGTTCATTTGAAGGCGGCATTCATGGCAAGCCACCAGAGTTACGGCAGTCGTCGGATGGTCACAGCCATGGCAAATGAGGGCTTCCAGATCGGGCGTTACAAGGTGCGTCGATTGATGCGCCAGGCGGCCCTCAAGCCCGTCTGGAAGCGCAAATTCGTTCACACGACCGACAGCAAGCACGACTTGCCAATTGCCGCCAATGTACTGAATCGACAGTTCAATCCGACGGCGCCGAATGTGGCTTACGTCAGCGACATCACCTATATCAGGACGGGTGCGGGGTGGCTGTATCTGGCCACCGTGCTCGACCTTTATGCGCGCAAAGTGGTCGGATGGGCGATGGCGCCGAGCATGCCTGCCAAACTGGTGTGCGACGCCTTGAACATGGCGATACAGCAGCGCCGACCGGCAGCAGGGCTGATCGTGCATTCCGACCGGGGCAGCCAGTATGCCAGCGAGCTTTACCAGGATCTTTTGAAGGAGCACGGCTTCGTCTGCAGCATGAGCCGCAAAGGTAATTGCTGGGATAACGCCGTTGCCGAGCGCTTCTTCCTGAACCTCAAAATGGAGCGGGTCTGGCAACGCCAGTATGCAAACCATGCCGAGGCCAAGGCGGATATCACCGACTACATCGTTGGCTTCTACAACGGGAAACGAATCAATTCAGCACTGGGTAATCTGCCGCCCGCCGTCTACGAACGGAAAATGGCAGCACGAGAACCTATCGTTGTGTCCGAAATTACTTGACCACCGCA
>NZ_JAFCXL010000073.1:0-1045 GCF_049898325.1 Massilia sp. DWR3-1-1
CAATCCACCGAACTTAAGCGGACGGCCCATTTTTTCTCCGTCGACATCATTTAATTCTTGACAGGAGTGCCGCTTCGCGCGGCCGCCGCCCTGATTGCGAGGGGTGTTCGCGAGCAGGGCGGCGGCCAATGAAGATCTTTTTGATCTTCATTGGCCTCCATGTCGTTACCGTCGTTGTTCACTGCGTTTTCCCAGTTCATGCATTCCCCGCAGTTCCGCGACCTGGCTTGCCACGCGGACGCCGGCAATGCCTTCGTGCGCAGACGTAAGCTGCCCTTGCCCGCGTTGGTCGCCGTCATGCTCAGCGGCATGCGTAAAAGTGTGCAGACCGAACTCGATGAATTCTTCGCCCATCTCAAGGAGCAGGCCCAACTCGTGCACCATGTCTCTGAGCAAGCCTTTGCCAAGGCTCGCGCCAAGCTCTCCACCACCGCCATCCCGGCGCTCAACGACTGGCTTGTCGCGCGCGCCGACGCCGACGGCGTCGTGCCGCGCTGGCGCGGCCGGCGCCTTGTTGCCGCCGACGCCTCGACCTTGCGTTTTGGGCGCCGCGCCAGCCACGTCGCGCGCGCGGCCAGTGCCGACCAAATCGCTTTTGGCCTTTACCTGCCAGGTGCCGAGATGATGCTGGCCGCCTCACTGCACAGCATCCACGAAGGCGAGCGCCAAATGCTGTTCCAACACCTCGACCGCCTCTCTGGCGGCGACCTGCTGTTGATGGACCGCGGCTATCCATCGCGCTGGTTGGTCGCCGCGCTCAACGCGCGCGGTGTCGGCTTCTGCATGCGCGTCGAGAAGGCCGGTAACGCCGGTTTCGCGTGCGTGCGCGACTTCATGCGCTCGGACGACGACGAGCGGATCGTCACGCTGGCCGCCCCCGATCGGCGCGACGCCATCGACTACGAGTGCCCGGCGACGGCACAAATGGTGCGCCTGGTGCGTCACATCGCCAGCACCGGCAAGGTGCGCGTACTGATGACCAATCTACTCGACCCGGCGGCGTTTCCGGCCCACGAGTTTGGCGACCTGTACCACCAACGCTGGC
>NZ_JAFCXL010000074.1:0-1017 GCF_049898325.1 Massilia sp. DWR3-1-1
GGTGACCGTCAACAGCACCGCGCTGGCCGACGGCAGCAACGGCGGCCTGGCCAGCAACTACAGTCTGGCCAGCGGCCAGACGGCGGCAGCGACGATTGCCCCCAAGGCCTTGACCATCAGCGGCACGACGGTGGCCAACAAGGCCTATGACGGCAAGGCCACCGCCACGCTGCTTGGCGGCACCTTGAACGGCCTGGTCGCTACTGAAACACTGGCCCTTGCCGGTCAGAGCGCCAGCTTTGCCGACAAAAACGTTGGCGCGGGCAAAACCGTGACGGTCACTGGCACCCGGCTTGCCAATGGCACGGGACTGGCCAGCAACTACAGCGTGTCTAACCCGACGGGACTGGTCGCCGATATCGCGCGGCTCGCCGCCGTGACCTGGGTGGGCGGCAGCAGCGGCAGCTGGTTCGATGCGGCCAACTGGGCCGGTGGTGCCGTGCCCGATCTGGCCAATGTCGCCACGGTCGTTATCCCCGCCGGCGTCACCGTGACATTTAATAATGGCACCGTCAATCTCGATGCCATCGGCAGCAGCGGCAGCCTGAGCGTGCTCGACGGCAGCTTGAACGTGGCCGCGACGGTCCAACTTGCCAGCCTTGCGCAGTCCGGTGGCGTCATCACCAGCGGCGCCATCAAGGTCGGCAGTTTCAGCCAGAGCGGCGGCTCGCTCACCAGCAGCGGCGCGTTGACGGTGACGGATGCCTATCGCCAAAGCGACAGCGCGGCCAGCATCAAGGTCGCGGGCAAGGTCGACCTGAGCCAGGCGAGCGGCTCGGCATTGCTGGGCAATATCAGCAGCGCCGGCACGCTCGGTGTGACGGCAGTCGATGGCAACATCAGCCAGCTGGCCGGTACCACCATCGTCTCGGCGGGCGGCACCTTGTCCGCCCCGAAGGGCACGGTGTCGCTGGCCGCCAGCGGCAACAGCCTTGGCGCCATGACCATCAACGCGGGCACCGGCGCCCCCGCCAGTGCCGACAGCGCCAGCGAAATCCGCCAGCAAAATGCCGTGGC
>NZ_JAFCXL010000075.1:0-927 GCF_049898325.1 Massilia sp. DWR3-1-1
CCTCGATCTCTCGTGGCTTCCGTACATGTCAAGGGTAGGTAAGGTTTTTCGCGTTGCATCGAATTAATCCACATCATCCACCGCTTGTGCGGGTCCCCGTCAATTCCTTTGAGTTTTAATCTTGCGACCGTACTCCCCAGGCGGTCTACTTCACGCGTTAGCTGCGTTACCAAGTTAATTAAAACCCGACAACTAGTAGACATCGTTTAGGGCGTGGACTACCAGGGTATCTAATCCTGTTTGCTCCCCACGCTTTCGTGCATGAGCGTCAATCTTGACCCAGGGGGCTGCCTTCGCCATCGGTGTTCCTCCACATCTCTACGCATTTCACTGCTACACGTGGAATTCTACCCCCCTCTGCCAGATTCTAGCCTTGCAGTCTTCATCGCCATTCCCAGGTTGAGCCCGGGGATTTCACGACAAACTTACAAAACCGCCTGCGCACGCTTTACGCCCAGTAATTCCGATTAACGCTTGCACCCTACGTATTACCGCGGCTGCTGGCACGTAGTTAGCCGGTGCTTATTCTTCAGGTACCGTCATTAGCAAGGGATATTAGCCCTCACCGTTTCTTCCCTGACAAAAGAGCTTTACAACCCGAAGGCCTTCTTCACTCACGCGGCATTGCTGGATCAGGCTTGCGCCCATTGTCCAAAATTCCCCACTGCTGCCTCCCGTAGGAGTCTGGACCGTGTCTCAGTTCCAGTGTGGCTGGTCGTCCTCTCAGACCAGCTACTGATCGATGCCTTGGTAGGCTTTTACCCTACCAACTAGCTAATCAGATATCGGCCGCTCCAGGAGCATGAGGTTCTTGCGAATCCCCCACTTTCATCCTTAGATCGTATGCGGTATTAGCGTAACTTTCGCTACGTTATCCCCCACTCCAGGGTACGTTCCGATATATTACTCACCCGTTCGCCACTCGCC
>NZ_JAFCXL010000076.1:0-874 GCF_049898325.1 Massilia sp. DWR3-1-1
TCACCAACTGGAGAACTTATGACACGCTCAAAAACATACACGCCGGAGCTTCGCGAAGAAGCGGTAAAGCTGGTCTTGACGCAGGGCCTGACGCTGGAGGATGCCGCAGTGCGCCTGACGATTCCGAAAGGGACGTTGGCCAACTGGGTAATGGCTGCAAGGCACGGTACATCGCCGAAAGTGGCCCCTGGTAGCCGCTCCGTTCCGGAGCTTGAAGCCGAGGTCACCAAGCTGCGCAAAGAGCTCGCAGAGACCCGCATGGAGCGCGATATCGTAAAAAAGGCGGCGGCGTACTTTGCGCGGGAGTCGCTGCCAAGTACGCGGTCATGAAGACATTGCGACTCGAATATCCCGTCAGCGTCCTATGCCGCGTCTTTGGCGTTTCGCGTAGCGGCTTCTATGCGTGGGCGGACGGCAAGCCGTCGCAACGCGCGCAGGACGACACGCGCCTGAAGGTCGCTATCAAGGCTGTGCACGAGCAGAGCCGGCAGACGTATGGCCCGCTGCGCATGCAACCCGAATTGGCGGCGCAGGGCTTTGCCGCTGGCCGGGACCGCATCATCCGTCTACGCCGCGAGCTTGCCTTGCGCTGTAAGCAGAAGCGCAAATTCAAGGCGACGACGAACTCGAACCATGACCTGCCGGTGGCAGAGAATCTGCTGAACCAAACCTTCGCGCCGCCCCGCCCGAACGAAGCCTGGGTCACTGACATCACCTATATCGCCACCGGCGAAGGCTGGCTTTACCTGGCCGGTATCAAGGACGTCTTCACCTGTGAGCTGGTGGGCTACGCGATGGACGAGCGCATGACGCAAACGCTGACGGCGACGGCGTTATGGAAGGCCGTGCGCAACAAGCGCCCCGCGCCGGGGCT
>NZ_JAFCXL010000077.1:0-869 GCF_049898325.1 Massilia sp. DWR3-1-1
AAGACCAGCTTTACCGCTTCTTCGCGAAGCTCCGGCGTGTATGTTTTTGAGCGTGTCATAAGTTCTCCAGTTGGTGAAGTTTACCAAACAAGAGTGTCCGAAAAAATCAGGTTACCTCACTCTTTGGCGAGATTGGGCGGGCTTGGGTATAGGCCGTTGCTCAGTTCAGTCTCACCCATCCCAGGTGAACGATGGCATTGAACGCACATTGCGTTGTAATTGCCGGCGCCCTGAACGATACGCTGCTGGTCGGCCAGCTCGGGAACCTTGATATTGCCGGATCGGGTATCGATCGACTTCTCTCGCATGCGGCCGAGCAAAGAGAACACGAAAGGTGTGTGCGGCACATCGGCTGCAAAGTTATACACGCCTAACTGGACAAACATTCCAAATACGGCGACCAGCACGACTGCAAGGACTACCGAGGTAGCTATTGCATGCTTAATGAAAGGTTTCATGGCCATCCTCTCAAAACCAGACCCGAACGCCGCCAACCAGGCGTGTTTCCCTGGCCGGCTTGCCCGCGGCCCGTGCGAAACTTGCTGTGTCGCCGAACTTGCGGTTATAAACCACGCCGACATAGGGTGCGAATTTGCGTGAAAATTCGTACCTCAGACGGAGACCCGCTTCCATGTCCGACAAGCCCGAACCGATGCCGCGTTCCGGATCGTTTTTGCCGTACAGGTTGACCTTCATATTCGGCTGCAGGATCAGGCGTTGAGTGAGGAGCAGATCGTATTCCGGCTCAAAACGGCGTTGTTGAATAATTCGACCTGTCGCCACAGGAGTGTACAATCTGGCATCATTTCTTTGGCGTTGTTGAATAATTCGACCGGTCGCCACAGGAGTGTACAATCTGGCATCATTTC
>NZ_JAFCXL010000078.1:0-835 GCF_049898325.1 Massilia sp. DWR3-1-1
TGCAAGCGGGTCTGGCGTACGGCGGTCGAAGCCGAAAGGAAGGCATGGGCCTTGTACAGTGAATGGCCAATCAGATGTAGAGCGGCAAGGGTGTAGAGGCCCAGCGCGCATTCAAGCAACATGAAGCCCATCTGGGCAACGGTTGACCAAGCCAGGCGGACCTTGATACTGATGCGGGTCAGCATCACCATACTCGCCAGCACGGTAGTCGCCAGGCCGAATACCAATAGCAACAGACGCGCCGGGGGTGCCTGTTCGAGCATAGGCGCAAAGCGGATCAGAACAAAGCCGCCAAGATTGACCACACCAGCATGCAACAGTGCAGAGACAGGGGTGGGAGCCTCCATCACCTGGATCAGCCACCCGTGCACCGGCAGTAAGGCAGTGCGCAGTATGACGGCCAACACGAGTAAGACGGCACTCATTTGCAAGGATACGGACATGCCATGCTGAGCAATGTGCAAGTACAGTGCCGAGAGCGAACCGCTGCCAACTTCTAGCC
The DNA here is from genome assembly GCF_049898325.1 of Massilia sp. DWR3-1-1. Classification (NCBI taxonomy): domain Bacteria; kingdom Pseudomonadati; phylum Pseudomonadota; class Betaproteobacteria; order Burkholderiales; family Oxalobacteraceae; genus Massilia; species Massilia sp. DWR3-1-1. The sequence continues at coordinate 503 of NZ_JAFCXL010000078.1, forward strand.
ACGCCAGCGCGGTTGCGCCAAGCAGCATCACATCGGCCAGGCGATCAGCAATGCGTTTTTTGTGGGCCGCCAGCAGGGCGAACGGGCGATCCGGATAGAAGCACAGCAGATGCTGCAAGGCGATACCTACGGATGCCCAGGCCGCGATGAGCACGAGCCAGTGATCGGCCATCAAGAGCAGGTGGACACTAGCCAGGACAGTGGCGAGCACACCTACATAGCGGCGCTGGCCGACTTCCCCCTCCAAATAGCGGGCAGAAAACGCGCCAATTACCGTGCCAAGCAGCTGTACCAGCAAAGCTAGGATCAGGCTCAAAGATGTTGCCATCACAG
>NZ_JAFCXL010000079.1:0-800 GCF_049898325.1 Massilia sp. DWR3-1-1
GGGTCTGCTTCGCGCTCGGCTGAGTCTGTGCTCATGATGCAATCGCCTGCCTCTATGGAAGGGGCTAGCAAGCCAGGTAACTGCGGCCGCCGGGCTTGAGTCGACAGTGGTGTGTAAGCCACTGGAAGACCGAAAAAACCGGCAAAACCAAGAGTCTGAACGCCCGGCCATACCGCCTCCAGGGCGCGGCGCAGTGGCTCGCTGCGTACGTCGATGCAAAAGGCCGCTTGGACTTCAATCTCTTGCGGCACTAGGCCATTGCCGCTTGCCACGGCCAGCCGCTGCGCCAGGTCGCGTTGATAACCAAGCTCCAGAGCCAATTGCCACACTTCGTCGATCAAAAGGGCCTGCTCAGCCTGCTTGAGCAGTAAGGGGGCCTGGCTCCAGCCTTGCTGAAGTGCGACAAACGCCTGTCTGGTCGCCCCGTCATCCTTGCACTCCAACAGCAGTGCGCCCCAAGCTAAACGAATAGCCAACAGCTCACGAAGGTGTGAGTCGGCCTCGCCCCGCTCCAACCCCGCCTGCCAGGCCAGGTAGGCACACCATGAGGCCCAACCGTTGACCGTGAGAAGCACCGACTCAAGGTAGTCCGCCCACACTGCCTGCGGCAGACCCAGGCGCTGCATCACCCAGCGCTCTGCTTCAATTGCGGTTGCTGGCAAGGCACCGACGGCAGTGCCCAAACGCGGTAAGCCCATCAACAAGCCGATCCCATGGTCGTGTTGAAGGGTGTCTCGCCAAAAGCCGTACAAACCCTGGGTGCGCTCTGGCTGCCAGATGGCTTGATGCTCATCGAAGTA
>NZ_JAFCXL010000080.1:0-706 GCF_049898325.1 Massilia sp. DWR3-1-1
GGTTAACCTTGCCACTGAATGTAAGTCGCTGACCCATTATACAAAAGGTACGCAGTCACGGAACAAGTCCGCTCCTACTGTTTGTATGCACACGGTTTCAGGATCTATTTCACTCCCCTCCCGGGGTTCTTTTCGCCTTTCCCTCACGGTACTGGTTCACTATCGGTCGATTACGAGTATTTAGCCTTGGAGGATGGTCCCCCCATGTTCAGACAGGATTTCTCGTGTCCCGCCCTACTTGTCGCATACTTAGTTCCACACATCGCATTTCGTGTAAGGGGCTATCACCCTCTATGGCCAGCGTTTCCAAGCTGTTCCACTATGCGTCATGCTAAATCATGCAGGCTCTTCCCATTTCGCTCGCCACTACTTTGGGAATCTCGGTTGATTTATTTTCCTGCAGCTACTTAGATGTTTCAGTTCGCCGCGTTCGCTTTGCATACCTATGTATTCAGTATGCAATGACCTGTAAAGGCCGGGTTACCCCATTCGGAAATCTGCGGATCAAAGTGTGTTTGCTCACTCCCCGCAGCTTATCGCAAGCTACTACGTCCTTCATCGCCTGTAATCGCCAAGGCATCCACCATGTGCACTTATTCGCTTGTCCCTATAACGTTAGCCCCTCCACCGACTAAGCGGAAGGACGTCATAAAGAAAGAAAGTACAGCGTTGTTGCTTGTTTTGATACATACAATCACTACCCATC
>NZ_JAFCXL010000081.1:0-626 GCF_049898325.1 Massilia sp. DWR3-1-1
TCAGTGCGTCAGCACTGAACACGATGACCAGCTTCGGTATGCCGGTGTCGGTAAAAATCTAAAAACGGACCGAAACTAGGGACGTTTTTGCCTGGCGTCGATTAATTCAACAACGCCCCCAGTGGGCAGGTAATCGGGCTTACCCTGTTCCGCAATTTCAACAGAATGAGAAGGTCCCTTCTTTACGCCGAGGACCACCGTTGTCTGCGTGCTCCCCAAACAGACGGGATACACCGGGTCCTGTAGCTTTTGCCCTCAGCCTGACAGCATCTTTGGCTGGACTGATATTCACGACGCTTGCAAAGGTTCACTTACGTTGACCATCTTCCATTCGAGCCAAGCCTAGCTCTCCGCGTGATGCTCGCAGGGATCCCCATTCCTCACAGAATGGCTTAGGTCAAATGACCGCGGTACTTTGTCCCCGGAGCTTCGCACCCGACCGTTACCAGTCACGCACGTCCGGGTAGGCTACTGCTGGCAGATCAGCAGGTCCTGTCGACAACGATCTATAGTGGACCCACGATTTGAGACAGCAGTTTAAGCTATGGTCCTCACTGGAGGATTGCAGCAAATGGCGGAAGCGAAGAAACGGAAAGTGCATAGCGCGGAGTTCAAGGGGAAGGTCG
>NZ_JAFCXL010000082.1:0-620 GCF_049898325.1 Massilia sp. DWR3-1-1
CGTCCTCGTACTTGACGTTGCGCCACAGGCGCTCCACGAAGATGTTGTCCAAGGCACGGCCCCGGCCATCCATACTGATGTCCACGCTCTCCCGCTTCAACACGCCCGTGAACGTCAGACTCGTGAACTGGCTTCCTTGGTCGGTGTTGAAGATCTCGGGCTTGCCATGACCGACCAACGCCTCCTCCAGACAGTCCACGCAAAATGAGGCGTCCATGCTGTTGCTGATGCGCCAGGCCAGCACGCGCCTGGAATACCAATCGATGATCGCCACCAGGTACGCGAAGCCGCGCGCCAGCCTGATATAGGTGATATCTGTACTCCACACATGGTTCGGTCGAACGATAGCCACACCGCGCAGCAAGTATGGATATACCTTGTGACCGGGGTGCTGAACCGCCGTGCCTGGGCCTGGCGCCATGCCCGCCAGCCCAAGCATGCGCATCAATCGCTGCACTTGTTTGCGGTTGACCGCCCACCCCTGCCGCTTGAGGATCACCACCATCCTCCGGCTCCCATACAACGGGTGGCGCGTGAATTCTTCGTCTATCAGCGAGCAAAGATTCAACTCGTCGTCGGGGAGCGTTAGGGCTCGGGGGCGATAAACCGTCGCCCTGGAG
>NZ_JAFCXL010000083.1:0-602 GCF_049898325.1 Massilia sp. DWR3-1-1
GCAAGGAGGGCGCTTACCACGGTAGGATTCGTGACTGGGGTGAAGTCGTAACAAGGTAGCCGTATCGGAAGGTGCGGCTGGATCACCTCCTTTCTAGAGTTGCACAGGTAGAGATACCGATTCATTAAGCGTCCACTCTTATCGACTGTTGAAAATTGAAGAAACAGTAGCAGTGTCCAAGTCGGGGCTGTAGCTCAGCTGGTTAGAGCACCGTGTTGATAACGCGGGGGTCGTTGGTTCGAGTCCAACCAGCCCTACCAACGCGGCCGTCGTAATTCCTTGGGGGATTAGCTCAGCTGGGAGAGCACCTGCTTTGCAAGCAGGGGGTCGTCGGTTCGATCCCGTCATCCTCCACCACTCTACTTTGAAAGTGCAAACGTAAGCCGCGCGGTTTAGGTTTGATCTTTTAGAGATTAAATGCTGTTTCGTTCTTTAAAAATTTGGAAGAAGTAAAGTTTTAATTGTCCGGTCGACAGGCCGGATGATGGGTAGTGATTGTATGTATCAAAACAAGCAACAACGCTGTACTTTCTTTCTTTATGACGTCCTTCCGCTTAGTCGGTGGAGGGGCTAACGTTATAGGGACAAGCGAATAAGTGCAC
>NZ_JAFCXL010000084.1:0-586 GCF_049898325.1 Massilia sp. DWR3-1-1
CAGTCAGGATGTTGGCTTAGAAGCAGCCATCATTTAAAGAAAGCGTAATAGCTCACTGATCGAGTCGTCCTGCGCGGAAGATGTAACGGGGCTAAGCCAGTCACCGAAGCTGCGGATATGCATTTATGCATATGGTAGGAGAGCGTTCTGTAAGCCTGCGAAGGTGTCTTGTAAAGGATGCTGGAGGTATCAGAAGTGCGAATGCTGACATGAGTAGCGATAATGGGGGTGAAAAGCCTCCACGCCGTAAGCCCAAGGTTTCCTGTTCAACGTTCATCGGAGCAGGGTGAGTCGGCCCCTAAGGCGAGGCAGAGATGCGTAGCTGATGGGAAGCAGGTTAATATTCCTGCACCGTCGTATGATGCGATGGGGGGACGGATCGCGAAAGGTTGTCCGGGTGTTGGATGTCCCGGTTTTTGACTCATAGAAGGCGCTTAGGCAAATCCGGGCGCGGAATTCAAGGGGTTGAGACGAGCGGCTTTATGCTGCGAAGCAATCGGAAGTGGTTCCAAGAAAAGCCTCTAAGCTTCAGTCATACGAGACCGTACCGCAAACCGACACAGGTGGGCGAGATGAGTATTCTAAG
>NZ_JAFCXL010000085.1:0-564 GCF_049898325.1 Massilia sp. DWR3-1-1
GCTTTTGGCCGTACATGGACGCCCCCGGTTTGCCAAGCATACATTCATTGATGAGCTGGAGGTAAGATTGCACCCGTACATCCGGACTTTCTTGCAGCTGGAACTGCTGCGGTCCCTGATGGGATTTGCTAGTCGGCGCCTCAATCGAAAGCGCGCATTTTTCATGCTTCGGCCAAAACGGGCTTTGCCGACTACGGTCTTACCTGCCTTGCCATCACTTCGTGTTTGCCTGAGCAATCGGCGGTCGAGATTACAAAACTACTTTTACTTCTTCACTAACCGGTCTGATTACGCCGGAGCGTAATCGGATCGGAACTCGCGGTCGTGGGCCAGAAGCGCCCAAATAATTCGTGCGTTTTTATTCGCAAGAGCTACAGCTACAAGGTTCTTATCTCGTCGTGCAAGTAAATTGGTCAGCCATCCCGCAGCGGGCGGTTTGCGGTTGAGGGCGTAGATCACTGCTCTGGCGCCGTGGATTAACAACGTCCGAAGATAACAGTCTCCCCGCTTGCTAATTCCGAGCAATGTCGGCTTGCCTCCGCTTGAATGCTGTTTTGGCACCAA
>NZ_JAFCXL010000086.1:0-560 GCF_049898325.1 Massilia sp. DWR3-1-1
TTGCTTGAATGCGCGCTGGGCCTCTACACCCTTGCCGCTCTACATCTGATTGGCCATTCACTGTACAAGGCCCATGCCTTCCTTTCGGCTTCGACCGCCGTACGCCAGACCCGCTTGCAAATTTTGCGCGGTGCTTCGTCACCAGGCACTGTCAGCCTGGTACTGGCACCGGTGGTAACGATCTCCGCTGTGCTGTTAGTGCTGTTTGTGCTGAAACTGGTGGGTCATGCATCCTGGCCTTGGTGGTGGAGCGTGGTGCTTGGCCTCGCCTGGGCTCCCTTGCTGTGGTTACCTGGCGTACAAACCGACTGGCAAGCACGCAGTGCCCAAGCATTTTTCGGGTTTCTGATGGTTATTGGCCTCACGGTTGCCACTACTGCGGGGCACTCGCTGCCTCTTGGTCTCCAGAATGTCCCTCACCAAGGGCTCGGTCTGATCGCCTTGATAGGCATGGCGGCCTTGTATTTCTTTCAGGCGCTGCTGCAAGTACGGCCGCAACTGCTGGCTAACTGGCGTCGTTGGAGCTATGCGGGATTTTATCTGGACGAGGCCTACACGCG
>NZ_JAFCXL010000087.1:0-552 GCF_049898325.1 Massilia sp. DWR3-1-1
TATAGGGAAGCCGTAGAGAAATCGAGTCCGAACAGGGCGACAGTCGCTGGGTGTAGACCCGAAACCAAGTGATCTACTCATGGCCAGGATGAAGGTGCGGTAACACGCCCTGGAGGTCCGAACCCACTAATGTTGAAAAATTAGGGGATGAGCTGTGGGTAGGGGTGAAAGGCTAAACAAACTTGGAAATAGCTGGTTCTCTCCGAAAACTATTTAGGTAGTGCCTCAAGTATCACCATCGGGGGTAGAGCACTGTTATGGCTAGGGGTTCATTGCGAATTACCAAACCATTGCAAACTCCGAATACCGATGAGTGCGAGCTTGGGAGACAGACGTCGGGTGCTAACGTCCGGCGTCAAGAGGGAAACAACCCAGACCGCCAGCTAAGGTCCCAAAGATTGGCTAAGTGGAAAACGAAGTGGGAAGGCTAAAACAGTCAGGATGTTGGCTTAGAAGCAGCCATCATTTAAAGAAAGCGTAATAGCTCACTGATCGAGTCGTCCTGCGCGGAAGATGTAACGGGGCTAAGCCAGTCACCGAAGCTGCGGATAT
>NZ_JAFCXL010000088.1:0-551 GCF_049898325.1 Massilia sp. DWR3-1-1
CGCGTGTAGGCCTCGTCCAGATAAAATCCCGCATAGCTCCAACGACGCCAGTTAGCCAGCAGTTGCGGCCGTACTTGCAGCAGCGCCTGAAAGAAATACAAGGCCGCCATGCCTATCAAAGCGATCAGACCGAGCCCTTGGTGAGGGACATTCTGGAGACCAAGAGGCAGCGAGTGCCCCGCAGTGGTGGCAACCGTGAGGCCAATAACCATCAGAAACCCGCAAAATGCTTGGGCACTGCGTGCCTGCCAGTCGGTTTGTACGCCAGGTAACCACAGCAAGGGAGCCCAGGCGAGGCCAAGCACCACGCTCCACCACCAAGGCCAGGATGCATGACCCACCAGTTTAAGCACAAACAGCACAGCGGAGATTGTTACCACCGGTGCCAGTACCAGGCTGACAGTGCTTGGTGACGAAGCACCGCGCAAAATCTGCAAGCGGGTCTGGCGTACGGCGGTCGAAGCCGAAAGGAAGGCATGGGCCTTGTACAGTGAATGGCCAATCAGATGTAGAGCGGCAAGGGTGTAGAGGCCCAGCGCGCATTCAAGCAA
>NZ_JAFCXL010000089.1:0-541 GCF_049898325.1 Massilia sp. DWR3-1-1
GTGCTCGAAAGAGAGCCGTAACACAGGTGCTGCATGGCTGTCGTCAGCTCGTGTCGTGAGATGTTGGGTTAAGTCCCGCAACGAGCGCAACCCTTGTCATTAGTTGCTACGAAAGAGCACTCTAATGAGACTGCCGGTGACAAACCGGAGGAAGGTGGGGATGACGTCAAGTCCTCATGGCCCTTATGGGTAGGGCTTCACACGTCATACAATGGTACATACAGAGGGCCGCCAACCCGCGAGGGGGAGCTAATCCCAGAAAGTGTATCGTAGTCCGGATTGTAGTCTGCAACTCGACTACATGAAGTTGGAATCGCTAGTAATCGCGGATCAGCATGTCGCGGTGAATACGTTCCCGGGTCTTGTACACACCGCCCGTCACACCATGGGAGCGGGTTTTACCAGAAGTAGGTAGCTTAACCGCAAGGAGGGCGCTTACCACGGTAGGATTCGTGACTGGGGTGAAGTCGTAACAAGGTAGCCGTATCGGAAGGTGCGGCTGGATCACCTCCTTTCTAGAGTTGCACAGGTAGAGATACCG
>NZ_JAFCXL010000090.1:0-533 GCF_049898325.1 Massilia sp. DWR3-1-1
AAACGCGGTAAGCCCATCAACAAGCCGATCCCATGGTCGTGTTGAAGGGTGTCTCGCCAAAAGCCGTACAAACCCTGGGTGCGCTCTGGCTGCCAGATGGCTTGATGCTCATCGAAGTAAGCGGCACAGGTTTGGCTCACTTGGTGCGTGATGGCGTCTCGCCAGGATAGCCGCGCATGGCGTTTGGGATCGTTGTCGAGCACATCAATGAGTAATGGCAATTGCGCTGGTGGGGCGCTCGTTTGGAGCGCATCGGCGCACTGCTCAGGCCTGAGGCCTGTCGCGTGCGCCTCGGGCAGCTGTCGCAGGGCGAGCGCCAGATCGGTAGCGCAAATTCGCCCTTTGCGCCACGCCCGCAGTTGCTGCTCTCGTGGTGGAAATACCTGGATGCCCCCGAGCACGGCCATTCGTGCAGCCACCCGGCGCACTGGCATGCTAATACGTGACCAATGTGGATTGACAGCAATGGCTCTATCCAACGGCCATGCGGGTGCAATTGCGTGGCAGGCCTGGCTGCACGCGTGCTCGATCGC
>NZ_JAFCXL010000091.1:0-533 GCF_049898325.1 Massilia sp. DWR3-1-1
GCGATCGAGCACGCGTGCAGCCAGGCCTGCCACGCAATTGCACCCGCATGGCCGTTGGATAGAGCCATTGCTGTCAATCCACATTGGTCACGTATTAGCATGCCAGTGCGCCGGGTGGCCGCACGAATGGCCGTGCTCGGGGGCATCCAGGTATTTCCACCACGAGAGCAGCAACTGCGGGCGTGGCGCAAAGGGCGAATTTGCGCTACCGATCTGGAGCTCGCCCTGCGGCAGCTGCCCGAGGCGCACGCGACAGGACTCAGGCCTGAGCAGTGCGCCGATGCGCTCCAAACGAGCGCCACACCAGCGCAATTGCCATTACTCATTGATGTGCTCGACAACGATCCCAAACGCCATGCGCGGCTATCCTGGCGAGACGCCATCACGCACCAAGTGAGCCAAACCTGTGCCGCCTACTTCGATGAGCATCAAGCCATCTGGCAGCCAGAGCGCACCCAGGGTTTGTACGGCTTTTGGCGAGACACCCTTCAACACGACCATGGGATCGGCTTGTTGATGGGCTTACCGCGTTT
>NZ_JAFCXL010000092.1:0-501 GCF_049898325.1 Massilia sp. DWR3-1-1
GTTGTTGCTTGTTTTGATACATACAATCACTACCCATCGTCCGGTCTGTCGACCGGACAATTAAAACTTTACTTCTTCCAAATTTTTAAAGAACGAAACAGCATTTAATCTCTAAAAGACCAAACCTAAATCCCGGTGCCGTTTGCACTGATTTACGTTTGAACTTTTGGTGGAGGATGACGGGATCGAACCGACGACCCCCTGCTTGCAAAGCAGGTGCTCTCCCAGCTGAGCTAATCCCCCTGGGTGGTGACTGGTAGGGCTGGTTGGACTCGAACCAACGACCCCCGCGTTATCAACACGGTGCTCTAACCAGCTGAGCTACAGCCCCAAATGCTGTTCTTCTTAACTAACAGCCGATAAGTGTGGACGTTCAATGAACCGGTATCTCTACCTGTGCAACTCTAGAAAGGAGGTGATCCAGCCGCACCTTCCGATACGGCTACCTTGTTACGACTTCACCCCAGTCACGAATCCTACCGTGGTAAGCGCCCTCCTTGC